>JBNJEK010000086.1:0-15532 GCA_051745855.1 Armatimonadota bacterium | reverse complement strand
CAGCGAGCAGCCCTCGACGAGGCGGATACTCCGGTCGCCCGCTTCGATGCGCTCCGCAACCGCGGCGCGGATGATCTCTCGCATCGGCTCCTGCTTCGCAGTGTCGGGGTTGAGGATCTGGTTCGTCGAGAAGATTGGCGTCACGCAGATCACCGGCGTGTCCGGCCGCGCATCGCGGATGATCTGGAGGAAGGGCGCGTAGCGCTCCTCGCACTCCTCCAGCGTCGGGCAGTTGACCGCGAAGTCGATCACATAGCATGACGCGTCGATCTCCGCCATCGCTTCGGCAAGCTCCGGCTCCCCGCGGCCGTTGCCGGAGAAGCCGAGGTTTACGAAGTCCACGTTCAGCGCGCGGCTTACGATCGCCTGGTACGACATGCTCGAACGCGATGCACAGCCACCCTGCGTGATCGAGGAGCCGTAGTACGCCACCGGCTTCTCCACCGCGAAGGGCGCGGGCGCCTCCACGCTGGCGCCGTCGGAGAGGCCGATCGCCTGCAGTTCAACCGGGGCGTAGAGGCCAGGGTAGAGAGTGACCTCGCGGCGCTGTGCGGCGAGTCCCTCGAACGCGACGGCTTCAAGGTCATTTTCATCGCCCGTTGGGAAGATCGGCCGCCAGTACTCGCCATCGACGTAGACGTCGATCCCAAGCTGGCCGATGCGCGGCATGTTGTTCATGTGTCCGAGGCGCGGCCAATGGGCGCGGATGCCGAGCGCCGTCGAGTCGGTGGCGAATCGTATACGCGCGCCTGAGGGGCTTTGCGCGAGCCCCCAGACCGGCGGTCGCACCCGGCCTTCGTAGCGCTCAGGCAGGCGAATGAGCTTCGGTCTGGTCTCCTCCCACCACGGCAGTCCGTTGACGGTAAAGCGCTCGTCCGGGAAGTCTATCCACTCCATCTTTGATGCGCCGCCGACATGCGGCGCCGTCACCTCCGGGAAGTCATTTGGTCGACGCGACGTTCCTTCTCCGCCGGGCGCGTGTAACCTGCGCGGAGGTAATCCGCAAAGGAATACCGGGAAGGCCCGATGAATCAAAGTATATACGCGCAACCGACCGGACTCTCGATGGAGGCGAACTACAGTGAGAAAAGCAATAGCAGTAGTGACAGCGCTCATGATAGTGGGAACCACGCTGCTTATGTCGGGTTGTGACAGCGGCACAGACACCTACAGCATCGACGGAGACTACAACGTCGGGACGGTGCAGTTCGTCTACGGCGAGAATCAGACCTTCACCTTGCGAGAGGTCATCGTGACGATCGACACCTCTGCGCGAGACATCTTCTTCTCGGGGATCGATCGAAACGGAGCCCTGTGGGGCTACTCAGGAAGCTATCGGCATACCGGCAATCGCATCATCGCCTCGGACCTGCCGGAGGTTGACTTCGGCTCGGCCGATCAGCTTGATCTGCGGCTGGAGTTCACCTCCAGCAGACGCTTCGAAGGCGTCGCGATCAACTGGGTCTACGACGGTACACGTTTGACCGATGTGGGCGCGGCGAACATCACCGGACAGGAGACATTCATCCGGTCCGCCGAGGCGCGCGATGCTGCCCCGACCGGCGTGGAGAAGACGCCGAAGCTTGAGATAATCCAGCAGCAGGACTGAGCGAGGCGCGGAGAAAGCGAGGTCCGGCCGGCCTCTCGTCATCCTCGACGAGCCGCCGGCCGGGCTTTTCTGTGTCTCTGAGTGACGGTGCGGCAGTCAGGTGAGGCATCCGGGTGGTATCCGCGCCTACCTCAGATCGAACATATCATCGGAAGTCAGGTCCCCGTCGCCGTCGATGTCGCCGAGGGAGTGTTCCTGGAAGACCTCCGCGTCGAAGCATCCCCCGTAACCGAAGCTGCCGGTGCGGAAGACCGGCGTCTCCGCTTTCGCGTGTCCGTCGGCGAACGCAATGTTGCCGACCCCGTTGTGCCGTCCGTGGAAGCCGGGGTTCGATTGTGAGGGCGGGTCGAGGTAGGTGTTGCCCTCGAATGTCTCGCCGTCCCAGGGGTTGATCCGGGCGGCGTCGGCGAAGGTTACGGTCTCCGACGGGCTCTGGATGGACGCCAGTGAGGCCGGATGGTAGGTGACGGTCGGCCAGTTGGAGTAGTCCATCGGCGAGAGGTAGTGCCAGTTGTAGCCGTAGCCGGTGAAGCCCACGTCGGCCCGCAGGTCATTGCTGAAGCTCGGGCAGGCCTGGATCTGATTGTTCTTCATGTACGGGTAGAGCAGCCCGCCCTCGGCGTCGCTGGCCGATGACGAACTGTCGTACGCCGTCCACCAGTAGTAAGTGACAGTGCCCGGTCCGGGCAACTCAACGGGCATGACCCGCTCGTCGTAGTCACTCGCGTACATCATCCAGCCAATGCTGATCTGCTTGAGGTTCGACAGGCAGGTGGTCTGGCGGGCCTTCTCCCGGGCACGTGCGAAGACCGGGAAAAGGATTGCGGCGAGGATCGCGATGATGGCGATCACCACGAGCAGTTCGATGAGCGTGAAACCTCTGGACCGTGTAAGCATCGTTGGTCCTCCCTCGAATTCGCGCCCCGTCCGGGCGCATGTGATGGAGTGTGTGGCTTCTGCCACGCGGTCCGTTAAACGAAAACGGACCGCCCGAGGGCGGTCCTGCGGTGGAATCAGCGGCGCCTCCCGCCCTCGGGGAGTGGCGCACGTCGCAAGCGGGCTCGTCTCCTGGCTCCCGGGTCATCCTCGGGCCGCGCCTTCCAGAGTGCTCGATGGAGCCTCCGTGGCGTATGCGGCCGTCGTCGCCGGTCACAGTTGCGGGGCAGCGCCGGATTCTCACCGGTCTTCCGTGAGGCGCATCGCGCCTCCCGTGTGCCCGCTCGCACAGGTTGTCAACTTCGCTGAAGATGGTAGCATGCCGGGGGGCGAGAGTCAAGACGAATAGCGGGAGGCCTCAGGGCTCGCGCGGCGAACCTCCACGATGCGTGGACGGACCCCCATGGAGGCCCAGCGTATGCGTAATGATGACATCCTGCGGGCGTTGCGAGAGTCCGGCGGCGTTCTTTTCTGCGGGCGTCGAACGTGGGCTGATGACGCCGACGCGTTGCTGCTGCGCGACCCCGAACACACCGCCCGCGCGCACGAGCCGGAGCAGGTTCCCGGGCTGCTGGAGCGCGCCGAAAGCTGGCAGAGCGCGGGATACCGGGTTGCCGGCTACCTTGCCTACGAGGCGGGCGCGGCCTTCGGCCTGCCGAACCACCGGCCTGCAGATGACATCCCGCTGGCATGGTTTGCCGCCTATCCGCCGGGGCAGATCAGCTATCCGGTCCGCGCCGACCTGCTCCCGGGTCAGCATACGCCCGAACTGCGGGGCGTGGACGTTGCGCTGAACGTCAGCGAGGAGCAATACGTACATGCGATTGCGCGGATCAAGGAACTGATCGCCAGCGGAGACACCTACCAGGTGAACTACACCTGCCGCGCGAGCTTTGAGGCGGACGTCGATCCGGCGGAGTACTTCCTCGCGATGGTGCGCTCGCATCCGGTGCCGTACGCGGCCTTCGTGAACCTCGGCGAGGCGCAGGTATTGAGCATGTCGCCGGAGCTCTTCCTGCAGAGGCGCGGTGACACACTGCTCAGCAAGCCGATGAAGGGCACGCGCAGGCGCGGAAGGACGCTCGAGGAGGACGCGGCGCTTGCGGAGGACCTTGTGACCGCGGAGAAGGACCGCGCGGAGAATCTGATGATCGTGGACATGGTCCGCAACGACATCGGGCGCGTCAGCCGCATCGGCCGCGTGAGCGTTCCGGCGCTCTTCGACGCGGAGAAGTACCGGAGCGTCTGGCAGATGACCACGACCGTCGCCGGCGAGGTCCGGGCGGACGCGTCGCTGCGGGACATCTTCGCGGCGACCTTCCCGGGCGCGTCGATCACCGGCGCCCCGAAGCACCGCACGATGGAGATCATCCGCGAGCTTGAGCCCGATCCGCGCGGCGTATATTGCGGTGCCCTGGGGCTGCTGGAGCCCGGTTCCGAGGAGCGCCCCGGGGACTTCACCTTCAACCTGCCGATCCGCACGCTCGTGCATCGCCAGGGACGCTACCTGCTGGGCATCGGCGCGGGAATCGTGTGGGATTCGGACCCCCGCGGTGAATACGAGGAGACGCTGCTCAAGTCGCGCTTCGCGTTCCGCCTGGAGCCAGATCTGCGCCTCTTCGAGACGATCCTGCTCGACGCCCCGGGCGAGCTTGCGTACCTCGATGAGCACCTCCAACGCCTCGCGCGATCGGCTGAGTACTTCGACTTCCCGTGCGACGTTGCGGCCATCCGCGCCCGGCTGAAGGCCTTCGCAGAGGAGACGGAGCCGCCGGCGGTGGTGCGGCTGGAGCTTGCCGATGATGGTGCGGTGAGCCTGCATCCGCGGCCCGCGCCTGCCCCGCTGAGTGAGCCGATCCGGGTGATGCTGTCTCATCGCCGCACCGATGCGGAAGACCGCCTGCTGCTGCATAAGACCAGCCGGCGCGCGCTCTACGACAAGGAACGCGCGCGGCTATCCGGGGCAGATGAGGTCATCTTTGCGAACACTGACGGAAAGCTGACCGAGGGCGCGATCACGAGCGTTTTCGTGCGGACCGAGGGAGGCTGGGTGACGCCGCCTGTCACGGATGGCCTGCTGCCGGGCGTCTGGCGGGAGGCGTTCATCACGGAGGTCGGCGCACAGGTGCGCTCGCTGGGGCTCGCGGAGTTGCTGGAGGCGGAGGATATCGTGGTCGGCAACTCCATCCGAGGCGCGATGCGAGTGGGGGAGATCGCCGATCCGGTCACCGGTGAGGCGATCTGGCGGGAGCAGTGAAGGGCGCCCGGACCGCCGACGACGAGTCGGCGGCGAAGGTCTCTGGCCCAGCCACTGCGAACTACCATCCTCTTCGCCATGACGCGCCGGGCAGAGGCCGCTGATGGCAATTCCGGAGAATCCGCGGGCAGAAGAATCTGGCGACGCAACCGGCCCCGCCGCCGCCGACCCTCGACGGGTCGGCGTCACCGCGCGGGTGCTGCTGCTGGTGGCGGTGCTCATCCCGCTCGACACGTACTTCATGGCCGACCTGCACCGCCGCGGCATCGAGGACCCGACGATCATCGCGCTCTTCTGGAACGTGCTCTTCCTTTTCGTGGTGCTCAGGTTGCTCAATGGCGTCTTCGCCCGTGTCAGCCCGCGCCGGGCACTGGCCCAGCAGGAACTGCTGGCGCTGTGGATACTCATCTCGATCGCGACCTGCCCGACGGGCATCGACACCGTCAAGACAAGCTGGGGCACGATGCAGGGCTACGCGTACTTCAGCAGCCCGCAGAATGACTGGGAGCGACTCTTCGGGGAGTACGTGCCGGAGACGATGACCGTCAACGACCTTGGCGCGCTTGATCGGCTCTGGCGAGGAGATCACTCGATCTTCGAGGAGCGCAACTGGCGGCCGTGGCTGGGGCCGGTGGCACGCTGGACGCTGCTTTTGACGCTCCTGTGGGGCGGATCGGCGGGCCTTGCGGTGATCTTCCGCAAACGCTGGGTCGATCGCGAGCGGATGAGCTTTCCGATCGTCCAGGTGCCGCTGGAGATCTCCCGGCCGCGCATACCGAGCCTCCGCCTGCCCGCGTTCTGGATCGCATTCGGCCTCGCCGCCGGCGTCACGCTGATCAACGGCCTGCACGTCTTCTACCCGGGTCTGCCAAGCGTGCCGATCAAGATGGGGCAGGACCCGTCCCTCGACCTCCGGCGCTTCCTCACGGGCCACCCGTGGAGCGCGATGGGCCGCGTCTACCCGACGCTCTACCCCTTCGGCATCGGCCTCGGCCTGCTCATTCCGCAGGAGCTTTCGCTGTCGATGTGGCTTTTCTTCCTGCTCTGGCGGGCGGAGGCTGTCTTCGTGGCGTGGCTGGGCTGGACCGGCAGCACCGGCTTTCCGTTCATGAAAGAGCAGTCATTCGGCGGCTACCTCGCGATCCTCGGCTTCTCACTGTGGGCCGGACGGGGGTATTTCGCGAAGGTCTGGCAGCGCATCCTGGGCCGCGGCGATCCAGCGTTCGACGCCGATGAGCCGATGCGCTATCAGACCGCGTTCTTGATCTTCCTCGCGGGTTTCGTCGGTGTGACGATGCTCGGCGTGTCGATCCGCCTGACGATGGCGGTCGCCATCGCGTTCTTCGTGCAATACTACGTGATGACGATGATCGTCGGGCGCATTCGCGCGGAGATGGGGCTGCCGACCCACGAGATCGAGCGCCTTGGGCCGACGGTGATGCAGGGCAATCTCCTCGGCGCGCGCATCCTCGGCAAGCGGAACCTGACCTCACTGTCGGTCTTCTTCGGCTTCACGCGGGGGCTGCGGAACATCCCCTATCCGCACATGCTGGAGGGACTCTACCTCTCGGGCAAGACGGGCCTGAGCGGGCGGCGACTGCTCTTCGCGTGCATCGCAGTCATCCCCGTCGCGACCGCGCTGAGTTATTTCTGGAACCTCCATCTCGGCTACGAGCACGGCCTCGGCGCCGACTGGAATCGCTGGATGCCGTGGTCGAGTCAGGAGGCGTGGCGGCAGCTTGAGCGCTGGCTGAACGCCGATGCCGGCTTCGACTGGGCGCGGACCATCGCCATCGTCTTCGGCTTCGCGTTTTACTTCGGCCTGCAGACGGTGCGCTCGATCTGGGTCTGGTGGCCGATCCACCCGGCAGGCTACGCGCTCTCAACCACGTATTACATGATGTTCCTGTGGATGCCGATGCTGGTGGCGTGGGCCGCCAAGAGCATCGCCTCGCGCTACGCGGGCCGCGGCGCGGTCCGGCACCTGCAGGCGGTCGCCTTCGGCCTGATCCTCGGCGACGTGATGATGGGAAGCATCTGGGCTGTGTACTCGGCGATCACGCGGGTGGAGACGTACGCGTTCTGGCCGTGAACGACGGCCTCTCCCCCCGGCCCCCTCTCCCTGGCCCGCAAACGGCGCGGGCAAGCGGGAGAGGGGGAGAACGGCGACAGGCTGGCAACTGGCAACTGACGTTACCGGAGGCTCACATGACAACACTCACCGCACAATACTTCCTCAACCACCGACTCGACCCGGACGAGATCCGCCGGCAGGTCCGCGAGATGGCGGACGCCGGCTATGAAGTCATCTACCCGCACGCCCGGCAGGGGATGCTCACACCGTGGTTCTCCGAGGACTGGTGGCGGGCGCTCGACGCCATCGCCGAGGTCTGCCGCGAGACCGGCATGCGGATGGACATCTGGGATGAAGACTACTTCCCCAGCGGCCTTGCGGGCGGGCGCGTCGTCTGGAGCGACCCCGGCCTCGTCGCGCGGGGATTGAGCTTCACCGTGCGCGAGGTCGAAGGCGGCGGGCCCTTCGAGGTAGACTTCACCGACGGACACCTCCTCCGCTGCCACGCCATCCCTGTGTGCGGGGATGAAGAGTTCGGCGATCCGCTTGACGTGACGCAGTTCGTCGGCACGCGCCGCCAGCGCTGGCTGGAGCGGCGCGTCAACCACGGGGCCTACTCGCCGCTGATCTCGCGCGTCGGGCCGCCGCATCGCCGCACAACCATGCGCGACAATGCGTGGGCGCTGGCGTGGACGCCGCCCGAGCCAGGGCGCTGGCTGATCGTGGCCTCGATCGTGGACACCGGCGCCGGTCGCCTGCATCCTGACCTTCTGCGACCCGAGGGCATTGCGCGCTTCCTCGAGATCGCGTACGAGCCCTACGCGAAGCGCTATCCTGACGAGATGGGCGAACTGATCGGCGCCGCTTTCACCGATGAGCCGAGTCCCGGCGGGCCGACCTTCCCCTGGACCGAGCGCTTCCCCGAGCAGTTCGCGGCAGATCACGGCTACGACATTCTCGACGCGCTCCCGCACCTGGCGGCCGATCTCGACGACCGGTCACCGCAGGTGCGCCATCACTTCCGCATCACGCAGGGCCGCCTGCAGCGCGAGAACTACGTCGAGCAGATCGCCGACTGGTGCCACGAACACGGGATCGAGTTCAGCGGGCACCTCACGCGGCAGGAGTGGCTGCAGCTTGTCGCGCTCTACTGGCCGAACGAGATCCGCTGCTATCAGGCGATGGATATCCCGGCCTGCGACCCGCTTGGCGCAGCGATCGGCTGGCCCGACGCGGCCGCGTATCACGCGGGCGTGAAGGTCGCGTCCTCGGCGGCGCACCTCTTCGGCCGCGAGAAATGTTCCAGCGACTGCCTCGCGGTGCTGGGCGACAGTTGCTCGCTGGCCGACCTGAAGTACATGCTCGACTATCAGATGGTCCTTGGCGTCAATCATTTCACCATGCACGGACTGGATTACTCGATCGACGGTCCGCGCAAGTATGAGACCCCGCCCTCGCTCTTCTACCAGCACACGCAGTGGCGGCATATGAGCACGCTCCTCACGCACGTTCGCGAGACCGCCGAGGCGCTCACCGGCGGCCGGCACATCTGCGACCTCGCTGTGCTCTACCCGTCCACGACCCTCGGCGCGGCCCCGACCGCCGACTACTCGCGCTCGGACGTCACGCTGGAGGAGCCGGTGCACGAGCTGGTCGAGACACTGCTGTCACACCAGCGCGACTTCGACTTCATCGACGAGATCACGCTGGCGGAGAGCGTCGCTGAGGATGGGTCGCTCGCCACGCCCGAAGCGTACTCGACGATCATCCTCCCGCACCTGCGCTGGATCGACGAGGCGGCGGCGAAGGCGCTGCTGCGCTTCATTGACGGCGGCGGCCGCGTGATCGCGGTGAGGCAGATGCCGCTGGCGCTGACGCATGACGCAGACGACCCGCAGCGCGCGTGGGCGGACGAGCGCGTCGAGCACGCTGATACGATCGATGAGCAGACGATCGCATCGCTGCCCGGGATCGCTGTGAGCGGCGAGGGCGCATGCGACATCTTCGTGCTGCAGCGTGAGGTAGACGGAATCCGGCGACTCTTCGCGCTCAACCGAGCGGAGAGAGAGTTTGTCGGCGAGATCGAGGGAGAGCCAGTGCGCATCCCGCCGCGCAGCAGCGTGATGCTTGAAGCAGGTGCGGATGGAACGCGCACCTCGCCGAGGCCGATCGAGGCAGGGGAGACCGTCACCGATCTCAGCAGCGGATGGACCGTCGAGTTCGAGCCGAACCACGTGCCGCTGAGCTTCTGGCACGTCGGGCCCGGCGATGGCCCGGAGACCGCGGGGTTCACGAGCCTGCCGACGGTCGATCTGCTGGACCGTGAGGGCGCGCTGCCGGATGAGGGCGAAGAGCCGCTGCACTACTCCTGCCGCGTCATGGTGACCGACCCGATCCCCGGTGCGTGGCTGGTGATGGACGCGTCGGCGATCGGCGGCGAGTGGACCGTGCGCGTCAACGGGCAGGAGGTCACGGACTGGCGCGAGGAGCGCGTGTACGACTGCAACAACCGCGTCGCGGATGTGGGGGAGATGCTCCACGCTGGCTCGACGCCGACGTTGAACGTTATCACCGTCGAGACCGCGGGGCCGGGTCGCGGCCTGTACGAGACGCTCTACCTCTATGGTGCGCCGGAGGACGACACAGGCCGGAGCGGGGTCCGGCCTCTCCAACGACAGGGCGACTTCGCGTGCGAATTCCGCTACGCCCACCGCTCGATGCCCTTCCTCAGCGGCGACAGCGGCAGGTTGGCGCTTGACACGCTGCAGGACTGGGCGGCGCTGGGAAGGCCGACGTTCTCCGGCGGCGCGATCTACCGGCGTGCGCTGAGTGTGAAGAAAGATGGACGCTACGTGCTGGATCTCGGCCGCGTCGAGGGCGTGGCGGCGGTGAGCATCGACGGCGAGGAGCTTGAGGTGCTGGCGTGGCCGCCCTTCGTGTCTGAACTGGAACTCGAGGCTGGCGAGCACGAGATCGCGATCGAGGTCACGAATCCGCCGGCGAATCGCAATTGGGCGGCGGGGGTGGTGGCGGGGCTGCTGGGGCCGGTGGTCGTGCTCATGCGAAGATGATCTCGCTTCCGGGGGGAATTCCCGGGGCGCCTACTCGTAGATGTCCCCGCGATGCCCGATCTCGCGGACTGAGATGATCTCGCGCTGCTCATCAACAGCGAATATCGCGCGATAATCACCGATACGCATGCGATACAGGCCTCCGAGCGACCCCTTCAGAGGCCTGACGCTCTTTCCCGGCACAGGCCAGTTCAAGAGTCTCTTGAGTTGCGTAATCACGCGCCTTCGTGTAGTGAGATCAAGCCTCAGCAACTGCCTCTCCGCATTGGGCTCAAGCTCAACCGAGTACCCTGTCACCGAGTTCCTCCGATTTCCGCTCAACGTCTTCGAGCGGGATCCCCCGCTCAGCTTTCCCCGCAAAGAACGCTCTGAGCGAGGCCAACTCGGCTTCGTCAGGCTCCCACCGCTCCTCCTCATCCTCCCGCTCAGTGAGGAACTCGATGAAGTCAATTAACTCGTACTTGCCGAACTCAGAGAGCTGCCTGGCCTTCTCCCATGCGCTCTTCAGGTGCTCGTCCACTGCGTTGGATGCCATCGCCGGTCCTCCTTTCAGATGAATGATACCCGTAGCGGGCGCCTTTGTCTACCCACCCTCGCTGATCCGCTGCGCCCTCTCATAAAGCTGCACGTACTTGCGCGCGGACTCGGCCCACGAAAAGTCGCGGCGCATCACGGAGCGCGTCAGCGCCCGCCAGCGGTTGGGCGTGTGATGGTAGGCATCCGCGGCGCGCATGATCGCGCTGAGGAGGTCCTTCGGGGCCAGGTAGTGGCAGATGAAGCCCGTTTGCTCCGGGGGCGCCTCGCTCACGGTGTCGGCAAGCCCGCCCGTGGCATGGACCACCGGGACGGCGCCGTAGGCCATCGCAATGAGCTGGCCCAGCCCGCAGGGCTCGTAACGCGAGGGCATCACGAACATGTCCGCGCCCGCATAGTGGAGCCGCGCGAGGTCCTCGTTGTACTCGATCGTAGCCGCGACACGCCCGGGATTCGCCTGCGCGACCGCGCGGTAGAGCCGCTCAAGGCCCGGGTCTCCGGTCCCGAGCAGCGCGAACTGCATCGGTCGCCCGACCGCTTCCGGCAACACCTCCGCGAGCACGTCGAGGCCTTTTTGATGCACCAGCCTGCTGACTGCCACCGCCAGCGGGATATCCGGATCGACCTCCAGCCCCAACCGCTCCTGCAGCGCGGCCTTGCAGCGGCGCTTCCCGCCGAGGTCGTCTGCCGAGAACGGCGCAGGCAGCGCCGCCGCGTCCCCCGGGTTCCACTGATCGTAGTCGATGCCGTTGAGGATCCCGTGAAGGTCCTCTGCCCGGCTGCGCAGCAGGCCGTCGAGACTGTGGCCGAATGCCGGCTGCTGGATCTCGCTCGCGTAGCGCTCGCTGACCGTGTTGACAACGGTCGCCGACCGAATGCCCGCCGCGAGGTAGTTGATCCGGTCGCCCTGCTGCACAAGCGGCATCATGGCCGAGTCCGGGTCGATGTCTATTTCACTCGCCACGCTCAGCGGGAAGCTCCCCTGGTAGCCGAGGTTGTGGATGGTGAAGACCGTCGGCGGCCCCCACGGGTTGAGCCGCTCGAACGCGGGCAGAAGCCCCGTCGGCCAGTCGTTCGCGTGAGAGACGTCGGCGCCGAAGCCGAGAGCGTGGTTGAGCGCCAGCGCAGCGCGCGCGAAGAATGCATAGCGCTGGGGCGAGTCGGGGTAGTCGGTCGCCCCCTCGCCGTAGGGGTCGGGGCGATCGTAGTAGGGATCGTACTTGATGAAGTAGATCGGCACGTCGCTGTCGTTGAGCCTGCTCTCGAGCACGCTTGCCACCAGCGCTCGGTAGGGCGTCTGCACGCTCAGCGCCGGGAGCCTCACCGAGCAGTGCTCGATCGCCGGGCAGGCTCGGTGCAGCGGCATCACCACGCGGATGTCCACGCCCCGGCGGGCGATCGCTCGCGGGAGGCTCCCGGCCACGTCCGCAAGGCCGCCGACCTTCGCGAACGGTGCAACTTCGTTGGAGATAAAGAGGACCTTCATTGTCCCGCCACGCTACCCCTGCTCGAACGGCGCCCGGCTTGGGATGACCACGACGCCGTTGTCGGTCACCGTGAAGCGCTCGCGATCGTGCTCGTGATCGTATCCGATCTCGATGCCATCTGGCAGTACAGTGGATTCCTCGATCACGGCGCGGCGCAGCCTGACGCCCTTGCCGATCTCGCAGCCCCCCATGATGACGCATTCATCCACTTCGCTTTCGTTGTGAATCTGCACGCGCGGGCCGATCACCGAGCGCTGCACGTTTCCACCGGAGACGACCACCCCGGGCGCGAGCAGCGACTGCTGAAAGCTGCCCATAGTCCCCTCGGTGGAGACGCATATCTTCGCGGGCGGGCGGTGCCCGGTGCCCGACCGAATCGGCCACTCTTCATCGTATATGTCGAATTCGGGGTGCCGCGCGATCAAATCCATGTTCGCATCCCAGTAGCTGTCGAGGGTGCCGACATCACGCCAGTAGCCGCCGCGGGGCTGGCCCTCCGATTTGATACTGTAGGCGTAGACGTCTTGCTGCCCGATCAACCGCGGGATAATATCATGCCCGAAGTCCTTGCTGCTGTGGGGGTCCTTGGCATCTCGCACCAGCGCCCGGACCAGGACCTCGGTGTTGAACAGGTAGATGCCCATCGATGCCAGGCAGCGATCCTCGCTGCCGGGCATCGGCGTCGGGTGCTCGGGCTTCTCATTGAACTCCCTGATCCGACTCGTCTCGTCGGTGGACATGATGCCGAAGCCCTTCGCCGCCTCCATGTCCACGTCGATGCAGACGATCGATGCGTCGGCGCCGCGGTCAATGTGCTCCTCAAGCATCCGCGCGTAGTCCATCTTGTACACGTGGTCGCCACCGACGATCAGCACCCACTCCGGCCGCTCCTGCTGGAGCAGGTAGAGGTTCTGAAAGACCGCGTCCGCGGTCCCGGTGTACCATCGATTCGGCAGGCGCTGCTGGGGTGGTACGATGTCGATGAACTCGCCGAGGTCGGGACTGAGGATGCTCCACGTGTCGCGGAGATGCCGATGCAGTGTCACCGATTCGTACTGGGTGAGTACATATATGCGTCGGAAGAACGAGTTCACGCAGTTCGACAGCGTGAAGTCAATGATGCGGTAGACGGAGCCGAAAGGGACGGCGGGCTTGGCCCGGCGTTCGGTCAATGGACGCAGACGCTGACCCTGCCCGCCGGCCAGCAGTACTGTAAGAATCTGGCCGGCGCTCTCTCTGCTGATCCCCAAGTGCGATGCCCTCCTGCGTTTGGTCGTGTGACCGGGTCAGTGTGCCCGACTGACGGCATTCTCGATTGCGTTGAGCAGCGGATCGATGTCGCCGCTCTTCTCGACGTAGGCATCGGCCGCCCACGACAGGAAGTTCTCGGCGTACCCCGGGTATGCGGTGTGTATGATCACCGGCACCGACGGGTCGATGTCGAGAAACTCCTGCAGTGCGCTGAGACCATCGCGCCCGGGCATGGCGATGTCAAGCACCACCACCTGAGGCGGTTTCTCTCGCAGGCGCGCCACCGCCGCATCAGCGCTCTCAGCCAGTTCCACCTGATATCCCTGCCGCTCAAGCCGTCGCTGATACATCTCCCGCTGATTCGGGTCGTCATCTACGAAGAGAATGCACGCTCGGCTCTCCGTGTCGGTCAGTTGCGTCTCATCCGTCCCCATTTGCCCTCGCCTCCGATGCCCGACGCCATCCGCCGGGCCTGCGCGCGGCCGTGTGCCGTCGCGCAACAGACTCTAATCGGACGCGCCCTCCCCGCTGTCCTGTATCGTGTGCATTTCCGGAATCTGGATCGTAAACGCGGTGCCCTCTTCAGGGGTGCTTTCCACCTCGATGTCGAAGCCGTGCAGTCGGATCGTGTCCCACACGACCGCCAGCCCGATCCCGCTTCCGTAGTGCTTCGTTGTGTAGAACGCGTCAAAAATGCGGTCAGTTGCTTCCTTCGACATGCCCACCCCACTGTCCTCGATACGCAGCCAGATATTTCCATCCTCCCGGCCGGTGGAGATCGAGATGACCCCACCGTCGGGCATTGCGTCGGCGGCGTTGTCGATCAGATTCTGCAGCGACCGCCTCAGTTGTGCGATGTCGCCGCGAATCTTCGGCAGGTCCTCGGCGAGATTCAGCTCTATCTCGATGTCACGTTCGCGCATCCCGGCTGTGCTCGTCATCGCGCGGTCAACCACCAGCGAGTTGAGGTCGATCGGGCGCAGGTGCAGCTTTCGCTGTGCCAGCGGCTCGAGCAGCATCGACAGTTCCTCTTCCAGCCGCGTGGCCTCGTTGGCAATGATGCCCGCCGCGTGATGGACCACGTCCGGGTCCGCCGGGTCCTCCTCGAGGTCGCGAGCCCATCCGCCGATGGTCACCAGGGGGTTGCGAAGATCGTGGGCGATCCTGGCGGCCATCTCGCCGATCGCGGCAAGCTGCTCTGCGCGCACAAGCTCCCCCTGTGTCTTTTGCAGACTCGTGTACGCGCTCTCAAGTTCCGCACGGCCCTGCCGAATCTCCTCCAGTGCCAGCGCCGACTCCACCGCCAGGCCCGAGTGCTGGGCAAAGAGCGTCAGCAGTCGCACGTCAGCGTCGGTGATCGGCTCACGGGAGTAGCGGTTGTCTGCCATCAGCACGCCTCGCGGCTGGTCCGACACCACCATCGGAACCACCACGAACTCATCTACGTCGAGCGTCTCGCGCAACTCGTCGCCGACTCGCTCATCCGCCTTCGCGTCCGTGACCTTGACCGCCCGGCGATCCATGATCGCCGCCACCGGTAGAGCGTCGGCATCATCGGTCATCGAGAAGCGCATCTTCCTCACTGTGTCCTGCAGCGGCTGCGCCTCGCGCGCCGCCCAGCGGTCGTAGGCGGCGGTGAAGTCATCGAGCGAGTGGGGCTCTGCGGCTACGCGCGCCCAGATCTCATGCGCCTCCTTCTCCGAGCTGGGCCCCAGCGCCATCCGCCCCTCCAGCCACTCGCCGCTGGCATCAACCACGAAGAGCCACGCGCGGTTGAACCCGATCCCGCCGGTGCCGGCAGTCGCGCAGGTAAGCACCGCGAAGAGCACGCGTTCAAGCTGCGTCTCCTGCCGCAGCACCCGCAACATATCATTGAGCAGCGTCAGTTCCGCGAGGCGCCGCCCGGTGTCGGGGACAGTGCTTGCGGCGATCATGACGACCTTCCGGTCGCCGCTCGACGCAAAGCTCACGCGCAGGTCCACGACCCGCTGCGGCTGCCCCGAACTGTAGAGTCGCAATCCCGGGACCTCCACCGCCCCGTCGTTTTCGATCACCTGCGAGAGCGCCTTCTCGACCCCCGCCCACAACTCCCCCGGAAGGGCGTCGCGAAGCGGCGTGCCCTCGGAGGCAGGCTCCGACCCGCAGACGTCCTCCCAGAAGGCGGCGTTGCCCTCGATCACGTTCAACTCACGATCGGCAAGAAGCATCGCCACCGGCACGTTGTCGAAGATCGGGCAGGGGCAGGTGATGTCGTGATTGCACATAAGGTCAGCCATCGGTGGTCACCCCGGATGGATGCTGCATGCCTTCCCG
>JBNJEK010000085.1:0-15646 GCA_051745855.1 Armatimonadota bacterium | reverse complement strand
CAGATACTCCGCCGCGTACTGCTTCGCCAGATCGATCACTCGCTCCACCCGCTCCGGAGCATTGGCGATCGTGCCATCGACGAAGGTCACAGTCGGCCAGAGGTCCTTGCGAAGCTCCGGCATCTCCCACGGGTGTGTGCCCATCTCATGCACGCCCGTCGAGCCGCGTGAGGGGTCGCCGGTGTTGAGGTGCGCCCAGCGGCGGTTGTACTTCGCGAAGACCTCCGGGAAGCTGTCCGGGCACCAGTGATGCGTGACCGGGAAGATCGCGCCCAGCGGCGAATACCAGTGCTCCGCGGTCACCAGGAGATCCGGGAAGCGCTCCTTGAGCCGGTCGCGAAGCCGCATCATGCCCTCGTAGACCGGGTGGTTCGGGTCGTTCTGCCATGAGCCGGCGGTGTCGTAGAAGGTCGCGTCCACGCCGAACTGCTCGATGATCCGCGCCGACTCCTCGAAGAGTCGATTCCCCCACCCGGGCGCGCCGGGGTTCAGCCACGCCTGCCAGCCGCCGTCATGGGCCCGCGAGACGTCCCAGTCCGGCTTGTTGCCCTGCTTGATGTAGCCGCCGGCGGAGGTCAGGTGCGAGTTCGCCCCCCACTGCTCGAAGTTCTCGAGGCCGGTGTTCGCGCAGTTGCAGCCGTACATCGGGCACACGCGCGCTCCCAGTTCGTGCGCGCCCTCGACAAGGCGCCGGAAGCCCTCCTCGCCGCCGAGGCGCTCGTGCGGGCGATAGTGGCCGTACTGCCAGTAGTAGCGGCCCTCCCAGCCCGGCAGGTAGGCGAGGACGCGGCTGCCGTCGATGCGCTCGCAGACCCAGCGCAGCACGTCCAGCGCGTCATCGTACGTGTTGAAGATGTAGCCGCTCCAGTGCATCATGTGGATCGCGGCCACGAAGCTGATCTCGCGCGCCCAGTCCGGGACGTCCGCCCTCGTCTCCCACGGATGAAGCCCGAAGGCGCGCTCGGCGTGCGCCATCTGCGCGGCGATGATCGCTTTCGGATCATCGCAGCGGCCGATCTCCCACGGCGGCGCCTCGGTCACGTTCGTCATCTCGTGGCCGGCGTCCTCGTGGATAAGCTCCACCGTCACGCTGCCGTCTCCGGCCCGGTAGACCGCGATGCGCTTTGCGCGAACGCGATCGTCCAGTGAGCGGAAGTAGCGCCAGCCGCCGTCAGGGTCCCGGAGAAAGGCCAGCGGTACTGCCAGTCCGCCGCGCGGCCACCCGAGGATCGTTCCCTGGTGGGGTATTTCGTGCTCTGCCAGACGTGAGCCGATGAGCTTGCCGTCGGGGAGGCCGCTGAGAATGATCTTTGTGCAGCGGATCTTCTTCTCGTGGCGCGCGGAGATAGATAGCGAAAGAGCGTCGCCATCCGCGTCCGCGCCGATGGCGACCTCTCCCTCGCATCGCTCCTGCCCGCCCGCCCAGCGCAGACCGTCGCAGATGATCGTGCCATCCTCGACACGTGTTCGCGCCGGATCGAGACCGTAGGTGTTCTCAAACGTTATGACTTGAGCGCCGAGATTCCATCCTGCGATCGTGTACGACGGGTCGCCAAAGTCGAAGCTGAAATGCTGCATTGTCACCCTCCCGCATCTACTCGGTCAGCGCGCATGTTTCGTCACTTGTGAGCGACAGATGGATCGCCCGATCGCACCTCGAACTGCAGTTCCGATTGCATCACCCACGCCCAGAAGCCGCCGCCCGGGAGCATCCGCTCTTCGTCCATATTGTCGTGGAATGACTCCTCGGTGAGGTTGAAGCCGACTTCCCAGGTGCCGGGCGCCAGGCGCGCCTCGCCGATCAGCGGGCGGTCCGGCTCCCACTCACCGAAAAGCCCCACTCGCTCATCGGTGCTCGCGATGGCAGGCTGATAGATGTCGGGTGGGCGCGTGACCGTATACCAGCGAGGCGGAGTGTCATGGCGGCCGCGCTCTCGCTGGCCCACGCGCCAGAGCACGTGCAGGCTGCTGTCCAGCGCGAACTCGTGCCTGGCATTCCCGTGCTCGTCTGTTACGAGCCAGTCAAAAAGCAGATACCCGGTGACCCGGTGGCCGTCATCGAGGTGAGCGGCAAGTTCATCGTCGCGAAGATTCCAGGTGCAGTCGGCACACCACCAGCGCCCGAGTCGGCCGAGTTGCCACGAGGACCAGGCGCGTGTGTCGGCGACATTCTCCACTTCATCCGCACCGAGAACCGGCGTGAGTCCCACGAGCTTGAGTTGATACGCGAATGATGGCTTGAGCGCCTCCGCGTTGACCGTTCCGCGGAGTGTGCGCGCATCGTCTTCGTACTGCACCTCTGCCTGGTGGGTATGAGTGTCTGAGTAGTCGAAATCATCGCGGAAGCCACGAGCGTAGGCCGCACCGGCGATATCCCGCCAGCGCTCCTGCTGTGGCGGGAGCACATCAAGCGGTTGCATCACGGTCTCCGACAGGTCGCTCACGAAAACTCTCGCTTCCTCCGGCGGCGGTTGGTCAGTATCACGCTCAACGTAAACCGCGCACGCGATGCGCGACACGATCCAGATGAGCAGGACAACTATCCATGGTGCGAAGTGGCTGCCCCACGTTTTCTTTCGAAACGCCATCATTGTTTCCTCATCGATGCGGGGAGACCTTGCGCGGCGGTACGTGAAAACGCGCGAGCCGGCCGGTCAGATTCGGCTCGCGCATGTGATGGTTGATCGGCGTCACCGGCTTACTCGCTCGGTGTCCGCGGGTTCCAGTTCACGTGGGTGTTCACGGCCTCTTCTTTCGCCCACTTCACGTGACCGTCGGCATAGCCCCAGACGGTGCCGTCGTTGTGCCGCTGTGGCCAGCCGTTGCCGGCGAAGCTGTTATTGTCCGGCGCGCTGCAGATGTTGTTGTCGATGTCATTGATCCACCACTCAGGGGAGCCGTAGTCGGCATCGCCCTGCCCCACCGTGCCGTCGGCTCCGATCGCTTCAGGACGGACGTCTCCGACAATGATCTTCACGGACGGGTCCCAGAAGGTCCCGACGGGGACGCCGGACGCGAGGTAGTTCATCGCGTAGCCGGGCGCCCTGTCACTGCGGTCGGGGCAGAAGAGTATCTGACGGTTGCGCGTGTACGGGAAGATAGCGTTATACCACTGAGAGTCCGCGGTTGCTGTCATCTGGCCGGCCGGGAACATCTCGTCATAGTCCTGAGAGTACATCTGCATCGCCAGCGTTATCTGCTTGACGTTGGAGATACATGCCGCCTGCCGGCCCTTTCCGCGCGCCCGGGAGAAGACAGGCATAAGCATGGATGCGAGGATCGAGATGATCGCGATGACGACCAGCAGTTCTATGAGGGTAAATCCGGTCTCACGTGCGCGCCTAAACATAAAATGATTGCCTCCTCAGGCGGGGAGCCTGTCCGGTCGCTCCTGTGACTGGCCCCTACACAGTATCAAACACTGTGACGGCTGACAAGTTTCGTGATTCCGTAGATTCGTCGGCAGCGGGGTATTCGACGCCCTTCAGCGCCTCCTCTCATTTTGTCGTGATCTGCAGGGTTACATCACACGGGTAGCGCCCCGCTCGTGCCCCGTACACAGTTATACCCCCGCGATGGGCGGCCGCACAGTCAGATTGCATCTCGACCTCAATGCGACGCCCGGCAACGATGTCACGCGCACTCTCTTCGCTGATCGTCGCCGTTACGATCTCGCCGTAACGGCCGAGGAAGCCGTTCATGTGCGAGAGCGCTCCACGAGCGTCCGCGGGTTGGTCGCGCAGATGCGCCACCGCCGCCTCCTGCCCGCCGATGGTAATGCGCACAGTGGACGGCCAGCGATCCTCGCTGGTCTGTGGTGCTCCGGGCCGGGCGCTGGACAGTTCAGCCAGCAGGCTGATCGCCTCCACTTCATTCCCGCGGATCTCGTGAGGGACCTCGAAGGCGTAGCACAGGCGGCCGTCGCCGTGGCCGGCGATCAGGTGTGGCGCGTCCGCGACCAGTCCTACCTCCGGCTCATCACCGAATGAGGCACGGCACTCGCCCGCCGTCGCCGTCAGGACACAGGTGCGCGAGTTGACTGCGTCTGCGCTGCTACCGAGGATCTCAAAGAAGCAGAAGTTCGACGCCGCGGGCCGTCCGTGATCGTCTTGCACCATCGCGTCGAGCCTCACCAGTCCGGGACGCCGCGGCAGATTAAGCTCGATGAACCGCTTTCCTTTCCTTCCGTGCTGAAGCGAACTGCGCCGGGCCACCACTTCCTCGTGGCAGTGCCGGTCGATGAACGTCGCCCTCCAGCGCAGGCGCCGTTCAAGCTCGGCGGCCCGGGCGGATGGGCGCAAAAAGACCGGCACTTTCACGCTCGCCCCGGGCAGGACCGTGCGCGCCGGCGGGGCATCGAAGCCGATGAAAGTCTCTCCCAGAAGCAGTGAAACGTCGTAGCCGAACTCCTTGCGCGAGCGGTCGTAGTTGAAAAGTCCGTTGTGTTCCCACTCGATATCCGTCAGTTCGGTGTAAACGAAGCCGCAGACCTCCTCATGCCTGCGCAACTCGTTGGTCAGAAAGCGGAGGCACCATGAGACGTCAATGTCCCCCATGCGGGCGCCGATGCCGCCGTATTCGCTGTTGAGCAGCGGCTCGCCGCCCTGAGTGTTGCCGCCCACGAAATTGAAGCGCGAGCCCTCGTAGGTGCGGGCGACGACCTCCTCGACGTGCTCGCGTGCCTGCTCATAGTCGTTGATGTAGAAGTGCCAGGAGTTGATGTCCGTGACCACGTGGTCATTGAGGCACGGCGAGTTGTCCTCAATCAGCCGCGTGGGGTCGAGCCGCTTGGCGGTCTCGTAGCACTCGCGCACCCACCGCTGGCGCTCATCGTTGTCCGCGTAGTCTCGCCCCCCAAGCCCCCATGTCTCGTTGAAGAGGCACCACGCGAAGATGCTCGGGTGGTTGAAGTCGCGCTCAATCTGTCCCCACGCATTGCGCTCCCACCGCTGCTTCGCAATCTCGGAGTATCCATCGTAGCCGAACCCCGGCATGTCGCACATCAGCAGCACGCCGCAGCGGTCCGCCCAGTAGCAGTAGCGAGGGTCGGGGGTCTTGATGTGCAGCCGCAGGAAATTCAGCCCGGCCTCCCTCGCCAGCACGAAGTCACGCTTGATCGCCGCGTCCGTCGGGTG
Source organism: Armatimonadota bacterium (assembly GCA_051745855.1). Classification (GTDB taxonomy): domain Bacteria; phylum Armatimonadota; class Zipacnadia; order Zipacnadales; family UBA5352; genus UBA5352. The sequence goes on along the minus strand of JBNJEK010000085.1, from coordinate 10,511 downwards.
GGTGTATACGCCCTCCGGATGAAAGCTCTGATCCAGCGCACCGTGAAGGTAGATCGGTTGGCCGTTGAGGCGGATATACTCCGGCCCGTCCTCATGCAGGGGCCCGGTGTCGATGTCGCGCATGCCAAACTGGGTATGCACGGTGTCCAACACCTCGCCCCGGCGCTGAAGCGTAATCTGCGCGCGGTAAAGATGCGGGCTGTCCGGTGTCCACGGGATCGGATCTTCGATGGGATGAGTGATCTCAGCCTGCGCATCATCGCCGACGGGTCGATCCATCGCCGCAACAACCGGCCCGGCCGAGTCGCGGATCTCCGTGGCGAGCGAGAGGTCCTCCGCCCCATCCGGCGCATGGACGCGGACCGTCAGCGTTACAAGTTTGTCCTCCAGCGATGGCTGCGCGAGCACCTGTGCGATGTGCGTCCGGGCCCTCGGCTCCAGCCAGACGGTCTGCCAGATGCCACTGGTGCGGGTGTACCAGTTGTCAACCTGTTTGCCGATCGGCTGTCGTGAATGATCCTTTGGGTCATGCGCGCGGATCACGAGTGTGTTCGGCCCCTCCGCGAGCGCCTCGGTGATGTCCATCGACACGGGCAGGTAGCCGCTCTCCTCGACGCCGATCGCCACGCCGTTGACCCAGACGCGCAGATCCCAGTCGGCGGCGCCGACGTTGAGGTGAATCCGGCGACCGTCCCAGTGCTCGGGGACGGTGAATTCCCGTCGGTACCAGCCGATGGTGTGCCGCGAGGCCTCGCGGTAGTTGTCGCTCGTGACCGCACCGGGTTCGAGCCACGCCTCGGCGGAGAACCAGTCGTCGTTACCCGCCCTGTCTTCCGTCCCCCAGGCTCGATGGCTCTCCCACGGATAGGGCACGCAGATGGTGCGCGAGAAGCGATCCGCTCCAGCCATCTCCCAGCCCTCCGCCACTCCAACATTGCCGGGATCAAACTCGAACTGCCAGCTACCGTTGAGATTCAGCCAGTCGATCCCGGACCGCAGGCCGCGATGGTGGTCGGGCCTGGGGTGCTCCGGCCGAGGGATTGACGTGCGGTCTTCGCCAGTCATTGCGCCGCTCCTTGGGGGACTGTGGCATCCGGACAAGCAGTGTTTCGGCCGCCTCTCACCGATGACCTCCCGAAGGGCGCCAACAGAACCCTCAGGCGATTCTGATTGTTAATACCACCACACTCCTCGCTTCTGAGATGGAGCGCGCCGGGAAATTCTTGAATTTGCCGGTGATGAATGGAGGAATTATGAGAGGCCACGTTAAAATGATTTGTTAAGCAGACATTCAACGGGTAACGGCGGTCGATTTCGCCTGAATGATGCCGTCTGTGGATGGTCGCCATGGACGAAAGCGTGCGCCATTTTATTGAGGAGTGTGCCCAGGACCTCGTTGGTCTGGAGGTCGCGCTGTTCTTCCAGTCCAATCCGCGGGCGTTCGACACCGCCTCGGGTATTGCGTTGCGCACACATCGGGCGGTTAGCGACATCGAGCCAGCGCTGGCACGCCTGAGTGAGCAGGGCTACCTCGAGGTGCTTTCGCGCGGCGACGGGCGCTACCAGGTCTTCGCGCTGTCGCCACGTCCGGAGGTCTGGCGGGTGCTCTGCAGGGTCAGCGACGCCTACCACGAGAATCCGAAGGCGCGCAAGGAGATCATTCTCATGCTGGTGCAGCGCCGGCTCAAGGAACGCGACGCCGAGGCTGCCACGTCGAATTCTTCGGGGGGGAGAAACGATGTCTGACCCTGTCAGCACTGGAGTCGCCGGACTTGACGAAATCCTCGGCGGTGGCCTGCGTCGCGGCTCGTGTACGCTTCTTGAGGGGATACCCGGCACCGGCAAGACCACGCTTGGGCTGCGGTTTCTTCATCACGGCGCGGTCGCTGACGGCGCGCCGGGCATAGCCATTACCTTCGAGCAGTTCCCCGAGCAGATGGTCGATGACGCGGCTCAGTTCGGCTGGGATATTCGCGAGCTGGAGCAGCAGGGCCTGATGCGCATCATGTGCACCTCCCCCGACGTCTTCCTCGACCAGCTCAGCGAGGTCGGCGGGGTGGTCGATCGACTCGTCTCTGAGATGGGCGCTCAGCGCGTACTGATCGACAGCGCCTCTCATCTCTCTCAGGTCGGTGAGGACCAGCGCGACCAGAGGCAGCAGTTTTACTCGATGATCAACGGCCTCAAACGCGCGGGCCTGACGACGGTCGTCACGAAGGAGCTTGAGAGTTCAGAGATACTTGAGATTCCCTTCGAGGAATATCTCTGTGACACCGTCATACGCCTCGACAATCGCATGGTCGGTGGCTTCCGGCGCCGACGCTTCATTGAGATCGCGAAGTCACGAGGCCAGGCACATCGGCTCGGACGCCACGGTTTTGAGATCACCGCGGACGGTCCGGTTGTCTACCCGCGGTGGGAACCGCAGCCGAGGACAGTCGGGGATACCTGTCCGGCCACGCGGGCGTCAACCGGCATCCCCGGCCTCGATCGCATGTTGCACGGAGGCCTGATCTCGGGCAGCGCCACGCTCGTTGCCGGCAGCGCGGGTGTCGGGAAGACGACGCTCGGGCTGCAGTTCATCTGTGAGGGCGCCCGCCAGGATGAGACCGGCATCTTTGTGACATTCGAGGAGTCGCCCGACAAGCTCGTCTGCCAGGCGGGCGGATTCGGCCTCGAACTCGCGGAGTTGCGTGATGCCGGAAAGATCAGCATCATCCACGAATTCCCCACGACCGTTCGCTTCGAAAAGCTCCTGCTTGACGTGATGGCTGAGATCGACCGGATCGGCGCGAAGCGCGTGGTCTTCGACAGCCTCACTGACCTCGGCATGGCCTTCCCGAACGAGGAGTCGGTGCGCGAGGCGGTCTACGAACTGGTCAGCATGCTCGACAGCCGGGGCATCACCAGCGTCGTAACCACGGAGGTTCCCGAACTCTTCGGGCAGACCTACGTCTCCGGCGAACACCTCTCAATCATCGTGGACGGCATCATTTTGATGAAGTACCTCGAACTTGAGAGCGAGATTCAGCGCGCCATGTCGGTTCTGAAGATGCGCGGTTCGGGGCATGACGCGGGTATCTGGCGCTACATCATCCGCAACCGAGGCATCGAACTGCAGAGCCGCTTCGAGGGCGCGGAGGGAGTGATGGCGGGCGCCGCGCGGACCACGCAGATCGCGCTGTCAGTCCGCAGCTTCAACGAGTTTGACGAGCAGTTGAACGCCGAGTTGCTGGAGCGTTTCTCTCAGATCCACCCGAACGTGCAGCCGGTTTCGCTGAACATCCCTTACAACCCCGACGAGGCGCTGGATACCGTGCGCACGGCGCTCCGCGCGACGAGCACGCACCTGTCGGTCGCCCCGATGTGCCTTTACTGGACGCCGGAGATCATTGCGACCAGGCGACTGCGGGAGGTCCATGATCTGCTCTCCGACGCCGAGTGGTCGCAGCATATTCCCGAGGTCGTCGAGCCGGCCTGTGAGGGAGACAGCATCTTCGGTGTGCCGGCGATCGCCGTCTGCGGAACGCTGCTTTACCGCCGCGACCTTCTTGAGGAGCACGGCTTTTCCGCCGCGCCCGCGACGTGGGACGAGCTGGTCGAGCAGGCGAAGAAAGTGCTCGCCGACGAGGGACGCGATGATCTCATCGGCTTCCAGTTCCCCGGCTACCTTTACGAGGGGCTCAGCACCTCATTTTTGACAAACCTTTGGAGCAACGGCGGGCAGGTCGTGCGCGATGACGGCACATGCGCGCTCGACAGCGAAGCCGCCCGCGGGGCTCTGCGCTTCATGCACGCCGCAATACACGAGCACGGCATCACCCCGCGAAGCGTCACCTCATACACCGGCGGCCTTGAGCCGCAGGACGACTTCACCGAGGGCCGGACGCTCTTCCTTTACATGCTCCCGAGCGTGTTGCAGGAGATTAACCAGCCGGATTCCCCGCTCGCCGGACGCGTTGGGATCGCCGGTCCGCCGCACGGACCTCGCGGTGAGCGCGGCTTCAGCTTCCTCGGCGGCTGGCATTTCGGCATCCCGGTGAACGCGCGTGCGCCGGTGGCGGCGGGCGATTTCATACAGTTCATGGCCAGTCCTGAGGTCCAGAAGGAGCGCGCAATGCGCGGTGGGCCGCTGCCGACCATCACCTCGCTCTACCGCGACCCGGAGGTGCTGGCTTTCAACCCGCATTACCCGACCGTCTACGAACTGCTGTGCAGCGCCCGCAAGCGGAACGAGATTCCGCGGTACATGGAGGTCTCGGAGCTGCTTCAGCGCCATCTCCACCCGGTGCTGACAGGAGAACGCGAACCCGACGCGACGCTCGACGAACTGGTGCCGCTGGTGCGCGAGCTGGTAGAGAGGTAGCGCCGGCGGCAATCCCCTCACGATCTTCTGATCTCCGCGGCGGGTGCCGGGCAGGCAGAGATCGACGGGCATGCCTGTCACGGAAGGGCGGCCATGCGTCGGCGGCCTATCCCCGCTTCCTCAGGGGCCATGCGAGGATCATGGCGGGGATTCCAACCAGCGCCAGTGCCATGATCCCGAAGTCGAGGATCGACGACGCCCACGAGAGCGCCCATCCCGCGTAGAGATCGACCGGGCGACGGAACTGCGCCAGCGCCTGGACCTCGGCGACCGCCACGATCACCGCGACCACGATGCACGCCGCGGCGGCGAGTGCGGGGAGACTCGCCTTCAGGTCGATGTCGCTGGGCGCGAGTTCGGCACCGATGCTCAGCACGAGGTAGAGGAAAGCCCACGTGCGCCACGAGTTGTAGTCCAGCCCCAGCAGTACATCCACGAGTCGCCGCCAGTCCGCGGTCATCGCCAGCATCTCCTGCTCCGGCGGGACCCCAAGGAGCCCGGACAGCGCCCACAGTGCGATCGCGCCGGTCACAAGCGGCATGACGGCCGCCAGTCCCGTGGCGACCCAGGGGACGGCCCACGGAGCCCACGGCCGTCCTGCGCGACAGTACCCCCGCCCCTCGGGATCGACGAAGAACGGGACGAGACGCGTGACGCGGTAGCCGCCGATGTAGTACCCCAACGCGTGTCCCGCTTCGTGGAGGAGGTTGCCCGGAGCACGCAGAATACCCACCACGAGACGGCGCACCGGAGCGCGCCCCCACGTGGCCCGCAACACATGGTCGAAGACCATCCGGGAAGCCACGAAGAGGAACGCGGCCTCGCCGGCGACCAGCATTACGCGTCGGATAAGCTCGAGTGCGCTCGGCATAGCGCGCGCATTATAACACATCGGCGCGAGCCGGTGCGGGCGGCTCATCAGAGCAGTGAATCGGGGGGCCGGCGCGACATGTCGGCGTCACGGACGTGCTTCCCGGGACACTTCTATCACAACTTATGCACCAGGGAGCAAAGCCATGAAGGTCACAGTTGTTGGAGCCGGACACGTTGGAGCCACCACCGCACAGCGCATTGCGGAGCGGAGCATAGCAGACCAGGTCTATCTCGTGGACATCGTGGATGGCCTTGCGGCGGGTAAAGCGCTGGACCTGATGGAGGCCGCGCCGCTGGTCGGTCACTCCAGCACGGTGACCGGCGGCACGGAGTATGCGCCCGCTGAGGGTTCTGATGTCGTCGTCATCACCGCGGGGGTCGCGCGTAAGCCGGGCATGTCGCGCGACGATCTCCTCGCGACGAACGGAAAGATCGTGACCGGGATCGTGGAGGAGATTACGTCGGTTGCGCCCGATGCGATCCTCATCATGGTGACGAACCCGCTGGACGTCACGACGCACATCGCGATGGAGGTCTCGGGCCACCCTCGCGAGCGCGTGATGGGGATGGCAGGGGCGCTGGACACCGCTCGCTTCCGCTGCTTCATCGGGATGGAGCTTGGCTGCTCGGCGATGGATGTGCAGGCGATGGTGCTGGGCGGACACGGCGATTCGATGGTCCCGCTGGCAAGCTCCGCGACGGTCGGCGGCGTGCCGATCACGCAGCTTATTGGTGCAGACAGGCTGGAGGAGATCATCCAGCGCACGCGCGACGGCGGGGCGGAGATCGTTGGATTGCTTAAGACCGCAAGCGCCTTTTACGCGCCGTCGGCCGGCGTGACCGAGATGGTGGCGTCGATCCTCCGCCACGAGGGGCGGGTCATGCCTGTGTCGGTGCTGCTGCAGGGAGAGTACGAGATCGAGGATACGTTCGTCGGCGTGCCGGTGAAACTCGGGGCAGGCGGCGTAGAAGAGATCATCGAGGTCGAGCTTTCGGACGAAGAACACACAGCGCTGCAAGCCTCGGCCGAGCACGTGCGCGAGACAGTGGCCGCGTGGGATCGCCTGTCTGAGTGATCGCCGGATGGAGGGAGTTGCATATGATGAGCAGACAGATCGCATCGATCGCGGGCATCTGCGCAGTCGTGGGCCTGCTGGCGACGGCGGGCCCGCCGGCGCATGCGTTTGATCCCGAGTGGCGGACCGCTCCGCCGGTGACGTATGTCCTGGACTACGGCTACGATCACATCGACAACCCGGATTACATCGCGACGGTCGCGCAGTCACCGCCGACAATCCTGCATCTCGGCAAGGATGTCGTGATGAGTCACAACTGGGGGCCGATCCAGGGCGTTGGCGGGGAAAACCAGGCCGGCGGCAAGGGCGACGCGATCCGCCGTCTCACGCCTGACGAGACGTGGGAGCGCTATCACGCGCTCGAGGAGATGGTGGACGGACTTCACGCGGCAGGTGTGCGCCATGTGATGCCTTACATCTGCTCGATCACGATCGGCGGCCACCACGAGCATCGCCGCGGATTCTGGGAGTTCTACGATCACTGGGACGAGTACTCGGAATTCGGGCTCCCGCCGCGGCCCGAGCTTGATCCGGCCGACTGGATGCAGCGCCTGCCGGATGGCACGATGAAGCCGACCTACGGCAGCAAGCCGGACGAGGACGAATTCTACCCGCCCTACGAGCCGAATCTGCGTTACGCGGCCTGCGTTAACAATCCGGGCTGGCGTACGTGGATCGATGCGGTCGTGCAACTCGTCGCGGCGGTGGGGTACGACGGCGCATTCATCGACAACGGCTCGACGCAGCAATGTTACTGCGAATTCTGTCAGACGAAGTACCAGGGCTTCCTCCGGGCGAAGTATTCCGATGCGGAGATTCGCGAGCTTTTCGGCGCCGATCCCAACGAGGAGATCGGCCTGACGCCCCCGCCCGGTCGCGGCGACCCTGTCCCCCTGGGGTGGGTGGAGTCGCAGCGTTTCTGGCGGGAGAGCATCTACGATCACCAGCAGGCGATGAAGCGAGCGGGTGAGGAGGTCAACGATCACTTCATACTCTTCCCCAACGGCGGACATCACCGCCCGGAGAACGTGAAGCAGTCGTACCGCGACACCGAGTACGTCATGTACGAACTGTCGATCGGCGACTACGGGACGAATCCCGGTCTCGTGCGCTCGCGCATCGTCGATGACATACACATGAACGTGCGCAACAATCACATCTGGCAGTACAAGTACACCCAGGCAACGCGAAACGGTCTCGCCGCCCTCATCCTCACCCGCGGCGGGTATCCGGGAACGCGAGCGGCATGGGCGCTCAACCCGCTGACCGCCGCGCTCGGGAACGCGGAGGCGGCGGCTTTCGGCAGCGGATCGGGCTTCCTGCTGCGGCCCCGGTGGAACGAATACGGCGATGTGCTCAACCGCTACCGCACGTTCTTCGATGACAACGCGGAGGCGTACACCGGCCTGGTGCCGCACGCAGAGGTCGGAGTCGCGGCCTTCGGCGAGCAGAACTTCTACCAGTACAAGAAGCACATCACGACGGTGGAGCAGATCACCGAGGAACTGAGCGCACAGCGCGTACTCTTCGACCTCATCACCGAGGAAGCGTTTACCGCCGAGCAGCTTGCGCAGTTCGATGCGGTCGTATTCGCGGATGTGAAGTACGCCAGCCCCGAGCAGACTGCGGCACTGGCGAGTTACGTTGAGGCCGGTGGGCGCGCGGTGATCATCGGCGACACCCCCACGCACGACATGCAGGTGCGCGAGATCGACCAGGCGACGATGCCCGCCGCGCTGCGCGAGTTTGCGGAGGGCGCCGAACTCCCCGCCACGATCTCTGATGGCGAGGGCGAGTGGGCGCGCTTCGAGCGGCTCCCGCTCGAGGGCCTTGTCGAGCATCTTGAGGGGGACGGCGCCGAAATGACGGCTGCGCCCGCGGCGGGCCCCGGCATTCGAGTCAACGCGTTCGTCGCGCCGGACGGTTCGCGGATGAGCGTTCACGTTCTCAACTACGACACGCCGCTTGGCTCTGAGCCTGAGCCACTGGTTGCGAGGGAAGACGTGGGGCTGAGCATCCCCCTCCCGGCGGGCGCGGAAGTCTCGTCAGTACGCTCCATCTCACCGGACGGCGAACCGCAGGATCTGCGGTGGGAGACTGAGGGCGGACGCGTGTTGACGACGATCCCTGCTCTGCGGGTGTACGCGATGGTGCTGGTTGAGATGGATTGATCCTGACGCGAGTCGATGGATGTACGACAGAGCAACCGGCATCCGGCGGAGAAAGGGCCGAATGACCTCAAGAGAACGTATCCTGTGCGCAATTGAGCTTGGGACACCTGATCGAGTGCCCGTGACACCATGGGGATTCGGCCGGGTGCCGGAGGAGAGTGAACTCGGGCAGCGGCTGCTGCGCGAGTGCGACCCCTTCATCGGCGCGAGCGTCGCGGGTGGCGACTGGTTCCTCGGCACTTCCGTCAATACGCGCAGCGAGGAGCACGATGGAAAGACGTACTCGGTGATCGAGGCGCCCGAGGGCGATCTTCGCGCAAGGCGGCAGAAGACGGAGATCACGTCGGCGCAGGTAGAGTTTTACTGCAAGAACGCCGACGACGTGCGCAACCTGCTCTCTCTCCCCTACGCTCCACCTGAGATCGACGTGACGCCCTTCATCGAGCGCAGAGATGCCATCGGCGAGGAGGGGCTGGTGGGCGTGGGCCTGACGAACCCCGGCGGAATCCCGGCGCGCTTCCTCTCACCGGAGGATTACTCTCTGCTGTGGCTGGACGACCGCGAGACATTCATCGAAATGTGCAGGGTCGCCGCGGAGCGCTGCTACCACTGGGTCGAGGAGTGCTGCCGCAAGGGCGTGGACTGCTTCCGGATCATCGGCGGCGAGTTCGCTTCAACGCAGCTTGGCCCTGAGGGATTCCGCGAGACCATGCTGCGCTTCGACAAACCGCTGGTGGAGATCATGCACGAGCACGGGGCGCTGGCACACTATCACAACCACGGCCCGATGGGGCGCTTCCTCGAGATGATCGCGGAGATCGGCGTGGATTCGCTTGACCCGCTTGAGGGACCGCCGTGGGGCGATACGACGCTCTCAGAGTGCAAAGAACGCATCGGCGACCGCGTCTGCCTGCTCGGCAACCTCGATGACATGGAGGTCATCGACCGGGTTGACGGGGAGACAATCGAGCTACTGGCGGCGGAGTGCATCGAGGCCGCGGGCCCTGACGGCTATCTGCTCGGCGGGACGACGTCGGGCACCTTCTCCGAACACGCTGCGGAGAATTTCATCAGGATGGTCGATGTAAGCAGGCGAATGTCGTAAAGGCTGCAACGGAAGCGACGACGGTGACGACAACAACGAAGGCCACGGCTGGGACGACTGCGGCAACGCGGGAGGGTGTCGAACATGAAGCGCCTGATGGCAATCGCGATGGTGGTGCTGGTGGGCACAGGCGCGTGGGCGGAGAGTGAGCTTGCCTCAGTGCGGGCCGGTCAGTCTGCGTCGGGGGAGTGGACCGCTCGCGCCGCCTTCGAAACCGCGGAGTACGAGTGGAAAGCGGAGGTTCGGATCGAGGGGCCGGGCACGCTGACGCTCTGCTACCCGGGAGACGGTCGGATGGCGCTGAAGCGGGTGGAGGGCCCGACCGAGGAGCCCCAGCAGATCGCGCTGCACATGCGAGCGAACCCGGACGTTGATTGGGAGTACCTGAAGCGGCTGCCTGTCAGGTGGCGTTTCGAGGCCGGCGAGGAGGCGGCCATCTGCTGGCTCACACCGGTGGGCGGCGCGCCAATGCCCGACGACTTCGCGCTCCAACCCGAGCCGCTCTACCAGCACGAGATCCCGCGCGTTACTGAGCCGCCTGTCATTGACGGCGACCTCTCTGACGCCTGCTGGGATGATGAGGCGTACATCGACGATGCGTACTGGGGTATGTACAATGAGCCCGGCGACGCGCGAATGCCGACCTACGTGTGGTGCGCGTACGATGATGAAAACCTTTACGCGGCCTTCCGCTGTGAGACGCCGGACGTGGACCGACTCGTGACGAAGATCACCGACCGCGACGGCTACGCCTGGCGGGATGATTCCGCGGAGATATTCTTCGACATCGGCCACGATCACAATACATACTACGAGTACATCGTGACGCCGAATGAGGTGGTCTTCGACTCGAAGTGGTTCTACGAGGGCGGGCAGTGGCTGACCGACTGGGATTACATCGGCGAGTGGAAGACCTCGAC
>JBNJEK010000084.1:0-15658 GCA_051745855.1 Armatimonadota bacterium | reverse complement strand
CTGCCTGTTCTCCTTCAAGAACGAGCCGCTGCAGGACATCCTCCCCGTCTACCACGCCGACCGCCACGTGCGCAACGGCCTCGCGCAGCTTGAGGCGGGCCTCGGCCTCTTCCGCCACCTCCTGCCGAACGTGCGCCCGCGAGAGGATCGCATGTGGGAGCTTGTGCGCGAGGGCTACTCAGGCTCGGTGGACCTCGCGATCCGCATCGTGAAGGAGCGCCGCTTCGGTGGCCGGCGCGCCCACCGGATGTGCTGCACGATGGTGCGCCTCGCACGCGAGCGGGGCATCAAGCCGTGGGAGTGCACCGGCGATCTTCTCGACGAGGCCGCGCGGGTGACCGGCGACCCCGAGCCGAACCTGAGCGATGAGGCCGTGCGGCATGACATGGGTCTCGAGCATTTCCACGAGACGCCCTGCAACCTCGGCGACCCAAAGCCCGAGGAGACGCGGCGACTCATCGCGAAGCGGCGGGACGCGCTGCAGAAGGCCCGCGACCGCCAGCAAGCCCGCCGGGACCGCATCGAGGCCGCGTACGATCGCCTGCAGTCGGAGATCGATGCGATCATGGAGGAGACGGCGTGACACTGACACGAGCGCTCTCTGAACTCGCTATCAAGACGCCCGGCGTCTCGCGAGATGCGCACAGGGCCGCGCAGAAGATGACGCTGGATGCGCTCGCGTGCGCGCTGGCAGGATGGAACGCACCCGGAGTGCGGGAGGTCGTCGAGCAGGTGCGGGCCTGGGGCGGCGCAGAGGAGGCAACGGCACTCATACACGGCGACCGCCTGCCTGCGCCGAATGCGGCCTTCGCGAACTCGGTGATGATCCACGCGCTCGACTATGATGACGTCTACATCCCGGGCACACTGCACATCATGTCAGTCGTGCTGCCCGCCGCCCTTGCTGCTGCGGAGATGGCCGACGCCACCGGCCGCGAGTTGCTGGACGCGGTGACGCTGGGTGTCGAGGTCGCCGCGCGGCCCGCGGTCTGGTGCAAGTCGCACAACACACGCGCGGCATCTCAGGCATTCCTGCCGACCTCGGTCTTCGGTGGCTTCGGGGCGGTGGCGGCGGCGGCGCGCCTGCTGGGGCTGTCCGTGCAGCAGACGGTCAACGCGATGGGCCTCTTCTACGCCCAGGCATCAGGCAACCGGCAGGCGCTGCATGACCGCACGCTGGCCAAGCGCCTGCAACCGGGCGTCGCCGCACGCTCAGCGATGTGGGCGACGGCGCTGGCGACGCGGGGTGTGACCGGGCCCGCTGAGGCGCTGGAGGGCGAGGCCGGGCTTTTCAGGGCACACTACGAGTGCGAGGCGCCGTCGGTGGAGGAACTGATGGTCGAGCGCGCGCAATGGCAGATCGAGCGCGTCTCGGTCAAGCGACACACGTCGTGCGGCGCGTGCCATCCCGCCCTGCACGCCGCGGAGGAACTGCACAACTACGAGGACCTGCACCCCGAGGACATGTTCCGGATCGAAGTCTTCGGCCATCGCCGGGGCGGCTTCGTCAGCAAGCCGCTTGACCTGTCAAAGAACCCACAGGTGGCGGCACAGTTCAGCGTCCAGTACTGCGTGGCCTACGCGCTGCTGCGAGGCGAGCAGCGGCTTGAGGACTGGACGGATGAAGCGATCCTCGCGAATGAGGACGTCGCTTTGCTCGCGCACTCAGTTGAGTTCGGTGAGACGCCGCGCTATTTGCGGGAGACGCCGGAGTACCCGCCCGACGACTTCCCGCCACAGACCGCAAGGTGGCAGGGTGTAACGGTCGTCACGCCTGAGGGCGAGGAGTTGATTGAGGCCGACACCCCGGCGGGCGTCTTCGACCCTGACCGTGTCAGCTATCAGGACGTGCAGGAGAAGTTCCGCCGATGCGCGGAATTCGCCGGGGTCTGCGATGAAGCGCGCATCGAAGAAGTCCTGTCGAGCATCGAGGACCTCGCCGGCGGCCGCAAGCGCGACCCGCTGGTCAGCGAGATCCTCGAGCCGTGGTGGGAGCTGGGAGAGTGACGCGAAGTGACGGTCTGCGCGTTCCGTGGCACGCACACTCCTGTGCGTGCGCTGTCGCGTCGGTCCCCTCCACTCCCTGAAGGTCTTCCGCTCAGAACTCAAACCGCTCCGGCTTCTGCGGTTCGCCGGTCGCCAGCGACAGATCGCCGGCAAGCGAGATCGCGATTGAGTTCGCCACATCGCGCCCCGAGATCGGCGGCTTCGTGTCATCGATGATCGCCTGCGCGAAGTCGCGAATCACCGGACCGTAGGGATGGCCCTTGACCGGTATCTCCACCTTGATGAGATCGTCCATATTGTCGTTAATGCGCACGCGATCGAATTCGCGCCCCGACATGTACGTGGCCTCGGTCCCGTAGAGCATGAAGTTGCGGAATGAGGGCCGCTGGCAGGCGTAGGTGGTGCCGAACTTCCCGCACGCCCCGCTCTCGAACTTCAGCACCGAGATCGCGCAGTCGGCGAAGGGATACTCCTCGTCGGTCAGGCACTTATTGCTGCCGTATGCGTGGATCTCGACGACCTCGCCCATGCACCAGCGCAGCAGATCGATCATGTGGCAGCCGCCGCCCACGAAGGGCGTGTGCCCCTGCTCTTTGTCGCCGCGCCATCCGCTGCGGATCAGGTGCGAGATGTTGTGCACATAGTCGGCCTCACCGTAGAAAAGCTCGCCGAAGTAGCCGCTGTCGGCGAGGCGCTTTGCCTCGGCAAAACGCGGGTTCGTACGCAGCACCTGGTTAATCCCGAGCTTGCAGCCCGACTTCTCCTCGGCGTCGAGCATCGCGTGGACCTCGTCGATGCTGATCGCCATCGGCTTTTCGCAGAGCACGTGGACGCCCGCCTCCAGCGCCGCGACAGTCTGCGGGGCGTGAGCGGCGTCAGGCGTGGCGATGAACACCATCTCGATGTCGTCCTGCCCGAGCATCTGCTCGTAGTCGGTGTACCAGGGAATGTCATACTCCTCCCCCACCTCGCGCGCCGGCCCCTCGAGGATGTCGCAGACCGCGACCAGTTCGGTGTTTGGGGTCTCGACCACCGGCCTCGCCCGCCCGAACGGACTGCGCGGGCTGAGCCCCACGACGGCGCATCGAACCTTTCGGTCCTCTGACATGGTTTATTTCCTTTCGCTCGGTTCAGCAGAATCGCGAACTGAAACTCATATTCCGGAAACTGAGAAGTGGTCAAACATCCGACATATCACGGACGATTCGGTGCTCGCGGATGCCGTTAAGGAGGGGCGGCCGTCGTGCCGCGTCGTTTGCGGCACGAGGGTGAGGAGGCGCGGGTGCCGTTTGCCAGCGCCGACGAAGCTTCCTTGCCCGCCCGCCGTTTGCCTATCCACGCGCGAAGATCACGATGTCGCGCAAACGCCCGTCATCGTCAATGACGGCGTCAGGCAGCACCGCCTCCCGCGCGAATCCCACGGCCTCCAGCGCCTCCGCCCTTCCCTCCGACGCACTGTCCGACAGCGCGAGGACCTGTTGATCGGTCGGCAGGTCAACCGCCTGCACGAGCGCGACCGCGTCGCCGGTGAAGTTCTGGTGCACGAATGTGTCGAGCACCAGCGGCGTGCCCGGGAAAGCGCTCCAGCGCCCGAGTAGCGCAAAGCCCATCACGGCGCCGTCTTCGGCGGCAAGGACCCTGAAGTCGCGAATCTCATCCTTCATCAGCCCGCGCCGCACCTGCAGGTACTGGCCCTCAAAGCCGCCGAAGCCGTGCTGGTTGAGGTAGCAGCTTCGAACATGCCAGCCCTCATCAGTCTCCGCAAGCGCCTCCAGCGCCGGCCAATCGCCCCAGTGCGTCTCTCGCGGCTCGACCAATCGTGGCTCGAACTGATTCTTCCGGAAGTCGGCCTCCCGCACCCACGCCATCGTGCCGGTGTCGCGGTACCCCTCAAAGCCCCACGATGCATAGATGTGATAGGGCGCGCTGTCGTAGCCGGTGTGAAGGAACATGGCGCTGCCGTCTCGCGCGCGAAAGTCCTCAGTCACTGCCTCCATCAGGTGCGAGCAGATCCCCTTGCGCCGATGCTCCTCGGGTGTGAAGACGTGACCAAGGATGCCGATCGGCGGATCCATCGATTCCACGGTCATGATGTTGCCGACGATCTCGCCCTCGACGACACCCTCGTAGAAGTACTGCGTCGCCCCGGGCAGGCCCTCATCGAATGCGGTCTCCATCTGCCACTGCCACGGCTGGCTCTTGTGCGCGAGCAGTGGCAGGATGCGGTCGCGCCACGCAGGCTCAGGCGGCACCACCCGCACGATCTCCATCCACTCACCGGACTTGAGTTCGACTGTGTCAAGTGTGCTGACCATCATATCTCGCCTCGCCCCGGTGCAGCTTCCGTGTGCCGAAATTCCGCGCGCCGGCTTTCTGCACGAAATGTTCGCGTTGAATCTCACCGATGCAAAAGCTCATCGGCAAATCCCGCGTAGCTTTCGGCGCGCCGCTGCGTGAAACCTTTGCAGAGGGCGGAAACGAGCGACTTTTCGGAGACTCGCTGCCCTCGGATGCGGCTGGACGAGACCCGGTGGTGGCATGTCACCTCGGGCCCGGACAACCAGTCCGCGAACCTTGACTCACCGGCCGATGCATTGTATAAGTGATTGCACTTTCAGGGGCCAAACCTGCACATCGCTACATGAAGATCGTGGAGAATCAGCGTGGAATGCCAGACATTATTTTCTCCCACGCCCGTGGAGGTCGTCTTCGACCGGCATCGAAGGAAGTCATTGCGACAGGGCCAGTGAAGGTCGCAGCGGGGCACGGGGCAGGCGAAAAGTGCAGGTCGCGAAAGAGACTGCTGAAACATTCACAGCCCTGCAACGCACGAACGGCGAGGCCCCCGCAGCTTGCGGGTGCCAGGGAGGTAGGGCGCAATGAGCGGAGATTCGGGCCAGGGAGTACGTGAGGTCATCAAGCGTGATGGCCAACGAGTGCCTTTCGACCCCGAGCGGATTGAGACCGCAATTCTCAAGGCCGGCAAGGCGTCCGGTGAGTTCGGCCGTGAAGAGGCCCGTCACCTCACCTCTCAGGTTCTCAAGGTCATCCAGCACAGAAGCTGGTCCGACAGCCCATCTGTCGAGCAGATTCAGGACATCGTCGAGCAGACGCTCATTGAGGCCGACCACTTCATCACCGCCCGCAAGTACATCGTCTACCGCGAGCAGCGCAAGCGCCTGCGGGATGATCAGAAGGTCCTCATCGACGCGATCGGTTCCGTGAACGAGTACCTCGAGGAGGCCGACTGGCGGGTCCACGCCAACGCCAACCAGGGTTACTCCCTCGGCGGACTGATCCTCAACGTAGCCGGAAAGGTCACCGCGAACTACTGGCTCAGCGAGGTCTACCCCTCTGAGGTCGGGCAGGCCCACCGACGCGGCGACCTGCACATCCATGACCTCGATATGCTCTCGGGGTACTGCGCCGGATGGTCACTGCGCGACCTGCTCTACCAGGGATTCAACGGCGTGCCCGGTAAGGTCGAGGCCGCGCCTGCCAGGCACATGTCCTCGGCGGTCGGCCAGATGGTCAACTTCCTTGGCACATTGCAAAACGAGTGGGCGGGAGCGCAGGCATTCAGCAGCTTTGACACCTACCTCGCGCCCTTCGTCCGCGCCGACCAGATGCGCTACGGCGAAGTGAAGCAGTGCATGCAGGAGTTTGTTTACAACCTCAACGTCCCCTCGCGCTGGGGCACACAGACGCCGTTCACGAATATCACCCTCGACTGGACCTGCCCCGAGGACCTGCGCGACCAGCACCCGAAGCTCGGCGACGAAGAGATGGACTTCACCTACGGCGAACTCGAGGAAGAGATGGACATGATCAACCAGGCATTCCTCGAGGTCATGACCACCGGGGACTGGAGGGGCCGGGTCTTCACGTTCCCGATCCCGACATACAATATTACCCGCGATTTCCCGTGGGACAGCCCGAACACCAACCGGCTCTTCGAGATGACAGCGAAGTACGGCATCCCCTACTTCCAGAACTTCCTCAACTCCGATCTCGAACCGGGCATGGTTCGATCGATGTGCTGCCGGCTGCAGCTTGACCTTAACCAGTTGCTCAAGCGCGGCAACGGCCTCTTCGGCTCGGGCGAACAGACCGGCTCGGTCGGCGTGGTTACACTCAACTGCGCCCGCCTCGGGTACCTGGCAAAGGGCGACATCGCCGCCCTCTACCAGCGGATTGACGACCTGCTCGCACTCGCGGCAGAGAGCCTTGAACTGAAGCGCAAGACCGTCCAGCGCTGTATCGACAACGGGCTTCTGCCCTACACCC
The DNA here is from genome assembly GCA_051745855.1 of Armatimonadota bacterium. Taxonomy (GTDB): domain Bacteria; phylum Armatimonadota; class Zipacnadia; order Zipacnadales; family UBA5352; genus UBA5352. The sequence goes on along the minus strand of JBNJEK010000084.1, from coordinate 9,364 downwards.
AGCGCTATCTGGGGACACTCCGCAGTCACTTCAGTACCATCGGAGTCAACGGGATCAACGAGTGCATCGCCAACTTCACCAATGGCGACAACGACATCACCGACGACTGGGGACGGCAGTTCGCGCTGGATCTGCTGGAGCATATCCGCGAGGGCCTCGTTGAGATCCAGGAGGAGACCGGCCACCTTTACAACCTCGAGGCGACGCCGGCTGAGAGCGCGACCTACCGATTCGCCCGCGAGGACAAGCGGCGCTGGCCGGAGATCGTCCAGTCCGGTCCCGAGAGCGCGCCGTACTACACAAACTCCAGCCAGCTTCCAGTAGGCTGGACAGACGATCCCTTCAAGGCGCTCGAGCACCAGGAAGAGCTTCAGCGCCTTTACACCGGAGGCACCGTCTTCCACATGTACATGTCCGAGCGCATCAGTTCCGCCGAATCCTGCAAGTTGCTGGTCCGGCGCACACTGGAGCGCTTCCAGATCCCTTACCTGACGATCACGCCCACCTTCTCGATCTGCCCGCGCCATGGCTACATCGCGGGCGAACACGAATTCTGCCCGAAATGTGACGCGGAAAAACTCGCCGAAAAGCGCTCAGCACAGAGCGCGACGTAGTATACTGGCGGCAGAATGCCGGCAGGAGTATACTCACAGACGAACCACTCCATCGCAGCAACGGGAGAGAGAACCGGGATGAACAGCGAGCAGAAGACCACGGCAGATGTTCAGCTTGACGACTCGGAGCGCACGCGCTGTGAGGTCTGGACGCGTGTGATGGGGTACTACCGGCCGGTCTCGATGTGGAATGCGGGGAAGCAGTCCGAGTATGCTGACCGCCGGGCATTCCTCGAGCCACCATCGGCCTACCGCACCCCGTCGGGCCAGGAGAAGCTGGGGCTGTAGGACGCATGCGCGAGTCGCCGGATCGACTACCCAAACCCTCGACCACGGACGGGGAGCATCCCCGCCTGCGTGTCGGGGGTTTTGAGCCTCTGACCACCGTCGAGTGGGAGGGCCGCCTCTCTGCCGTCGTCTTCCTGCAGGGCTGTCCGTGGAAGTGCCGCTACTGCCACAACGCCGAGCTTACCCCTCTGACCGCCCCCGGGATGACACCGTGGGCAAACACCCTCACCCAGATCGAAGCGCGTCGAGGGTTCATCGATGCGGTGATCTTCTCCGGTGGCGAGCCGACGCTTCAGTCTGAGCTTCCCGAGGCAATTCGCGAGGTCGCGGAGATGGGCTTCGAGGTGGCCCTCGAAACCAACGGCTTCAATCCGAAAGCGCTCCTGGCGGCGCTTGACACCGGCGAACTCGACTTCATCGCGATGGACATCAAGGCTCCATTCGAGGAGTACGAGCTTATCACCCAGGTGCCTTCAAGCGGCCTTGGCCCTCGTCGGTCGGCGAGGATGCTCGTTGGATCAGGGATCGCCCACGAATTCCGCACAACCTATCATCCGGCGCTGCTCACCGCCGACCACCTTCGCGAGATCGCACGGCAGATGGCCGACCTCGGCGCAAAGCGCTGGGTTGCGCAGCTTTTCCGGCCTGAGGGTTGCCCGGTGCGCTGGCTGCGCGCATCGACCGCATTGCCGGCGCGCATTCCCGACGACCTGCGCGGCGAACTTGCGGCCCTGATCGACGACTTCGAAGTCCGGGAGGCAGACTGAACTGCCATGCATGCCGTTCGTGGCGCAGCCATTCCTGCCTGCGGTCGTTCGTGGGCGTAAAAGGTGTGCATCACCATGATGGCCACACCACACCTGCTGACCGGCGCCGCCATCGGTCGATCGCTAAACCGACGGCCCTGGCTGGCTCTGCCGGCCGCCTTCGCGAGCCACTTCCTGCTCGACGCCACCCCACACCTGGACTCGAACGACATCTACGGGTCGGCGAGCGGATGGACCGTCCCCGAAGTGGGCATCGGGGTCGCCGACTTCATCCTCGGATGTATTCTGGTTGTCCTGCTGACGCGGGCCCGCCCGTGGCGCCCGATGGCTGTGTGGGGGGCGTTCTTCGCGATGGTGATAGATCTCGCCTACACCATCCCGCCGTGGGGTCCGTTGCTGACCCAATGGTCAGGTACCGCCTGGCTTGATCGCTTTCACCACGGAATCCAGCCGGACGTGGCTCCGGAGAACCTGTTGCTGGGCTTCGGCACCCAGGCAGCAGTAATGCTGATAGCCGGGGGGCTGCTGGCTCGGCGCGATGCTGCGCAGGCAGAACATGACGATAACGCACAGTAAAACGGGCCGCGGCAAACTGGTGACCGGGATGACAGGCGGGCGGCGCCTGCGGCCAGCCCATCATCGTCGCGGCATGCCCACTCAGATCACCGTGGCCTTTCGTGGCGCAGGCATGACAGTCTGGGACTGCCCCTACTGCCCCAATACCTTCCGCGCATACCGGCTGACGGTCAGCCGCCGGTCATCGGCATACCTGCGCAGGACCTCTTCACCCTCCGGGTCGCCCATCGCGCGCAGCGCCCTCGCCGCCGCGATCTCGAACTTCCATCCCGGATGACTCTTCGGATCGTAGTTCTCTCGCCAGTAGCGCTCATCCGCACGCAGGCGATTAACGAAGCGGTGGACAGCATCCGTCGATTCTGCATGACCGAGTCCTTCAAGCCCCTCCAGCGCGTACAACCACGGCTCTCCGAAGTCGGCGCTGGCTTCGAGTGCGTCCTCATAAAGGTGGCGCTCGGACGGCCTTGGGTCGAGCGCGAGGCATGCCAGCGAGCTCACCCAGCGCGGCTGAACGAAGCGCTGTGCATGCGGCAGAGTCTCGTCTCTCTCCCGCAGCATCTCCACCAGCATCGGCCGCGCATCCTCGACGCCCTGTGCACCGAGCACCAGCGCAGCCCACGGCGAGGTCGCGTCGCCGGACTCCATCGCGTCGATCAGCGCACCGTGGGCAGCGTCGCCGTGGCAGTAGAGTTCCCACATCGCCACTTCGCGCCCTCCGTCTCCCAGCGTCGCGATTAACTCGTCGATCGGTCCCGGTTCCCGATGTTCCCCGCCGCGACCGGCCTCGATCTCCGCATCGGTGAGGATGCCGCTCTTCACAAGCTCGCGCTGCAGTTCGGCGACGTCGATCTCGCGCACACCCGACTGATCCCGCGCCGCCAGCGCCGCAGCGATCCCCGCCGCCTCGCCGATGCGGTGCATATCCTTGATCATGCGCACCGCCTGCGCGGCGTCATGCGTCATGGAGATGCAGCGACCGGCTATCAGCAAACCGTCGATCCCCCGCGGTATCAGCGCGCCGTAGGGCACGTCACACTGCAGAGGCGTCTTCCAGTTCCCGGTTACGTCGCAGAATACGCGTGCTTCGTTGCTCTCCAGCGCGTAATCACGCGCGTGATTGTCGTAGTGGCTCCGGGTCTTGCCGATCGTATCCGGGAAACACTGTCCGAAGAAGAGGTCGCTCAGAGTAAGTTTGCTCTCACCGACGATCGTGCGGGCCTCCCGCACGCCGAGGATCGGGCCGCAGAACTGCAGGCGGTTGCTCTCATCGTAGGGATCTCGCCAGAGATAGCGTCGAGCCCCGGTGAACGCGCGTGCGTAGTCCACGGGATCATTGGGGAATACCCATCCGGCATCAAAGTTCGCGTGTGAGACATGCACCCCGGTGTTCGGCTGGACGACACCCGGAGTAAGAGAGTACGCCATCGGCGTTCCATCGCCGGGGCGGCCCATCCGCCACTGCGAGCCCGCCAGCGCGGCCACGTCGCCGTCACCGGTCGCGTCGATGACCGTGTGTGCGAGGACGGCGGCGCGACCACGCGGCCCGTCGATCACCACGCCTCGGACTGTGGCGCCTTCGACGATCGTTCCGACGACGCTGGTTCGGAGCCAGACGTCAACACCGGCCGCCTCAGTCATCGCGTCGAGGACCACCTTGCGGCCTTCAGGATGCCAGCCACGTCTGCTGGCGCACAACATCGGGTCAAGTTCCGCGTTCCGTCGATCAAGCTCGTCCTGCAGGCCGCCGCTGAGCCCCCAGTAATATGAGTTGATCGGCCCACCGGTCGGGACGCCGCCGAGGAAGGGCTGCGCCTCAACGAGAAGCACGTCGGCGCCCTGACGACCGGCCGCGATAGCCGCCATCGTCCCCGCCGGCCCGCCTCCCACGACGGCAACATCGACGATCGCCTCCAGCGGCAACGCCTCACCGCCCACCATGATCGTCTCAGGCGCATCGAGCGCATCACGAATCTCAATATCACTCATCTTCATGCACTCCCTGTCTGCAGCATCTCGCCGGCAATCGCCGCCGCAGCTTCGCCGATCCTCACCGCGTTCGGCGCGTGGTAGCATGATTGCGCGCTGATCTCGCCAAGATCGAGCGCAGGCGAGGCGGCGATCACGCCGTCCGCGCCCTCCGGCAGCATTATCCCGCGCGTGACCTCGAAGGCTCTGCCTTCGCTTCCAACTTCCGCGACGACCGTTGCATCGTCGGAAGCCTTCAGCACGCGCTCGCGTGGGAGGACAGGGTCATGCGCGATCGAGACAAGGCTGCCCTGCTCGAACTCCTCACGCGTCCGTCGCAGTCGGATTGCGACCTCAGCCATCGTCTGCCGCGACTGCATTTCGAGGGCGGTCATATCACCGCTGGGCAGGTCCATCTCGGCGTGCAGGATGACGTCGCCCGGCCACAGACCAGTCCACGCCATCACCGTGCCGTCAACGAGCGGCAGGTCCTCCCCCACCTCAATCCGCTCGGGCTCGGACAGGCCCGTCTTCACCATCAGCGCACGGCGGATCACCGGCTCATCGGTCCCTCGGGCGCGCGTTCTCGCCCCGCTCTCGACGGCCAGCGTGCAGCGGACGCTGGCATCGATCACGACCCGACTTCGCGCTGCCATCAGTCCCCAGCGCCCGGTCAGAAGGGTCAGGTCGGCTTCGCCCGGGTGCGCATTCACCTGCATCAGCATCTCCACGCCCGCCTCCTCGGCGGCGCGTTCGAGCGCGATCTGGGTGGCGACCGGGTCCACGAGAGTGCCGCGAGCGGCGTTCACGCGCTCCAGTTCGTCCACGATCTCCGCCCACAGGTCGGGCGCACCCAGTTCCGGCGGCCACCATGTGCTCATCGCCGCCCAAATCTCGTGGCCCAATGAGGTCCGGCAAGCCGCGAGCAGCACCGTGTGCCCCGTGCGGGCGAGGCTCACCGCGGCTGCCCACCCACTCAGACCTCCCCCCCGAATCAGCGCGTCGTAGCTGCCGATGTCCCTCGCGACTGCTCTGTCACGCGTAATCTGCTCCATGCATGACCCTCCAGTGCGCGTCATCCTGCAGCAGACATTCCTCGTTTCCGCGACAGGACCTTCCAACCGGCCCTCGCTTCCTCGTGAAGGTCTCATCTGTCTCTCGACGAATCGATCATTGTAAGTCAACGTCGTGGAGGGAGTGAACACCATGGATTATGTGCAGCTTGGCAAGTCGGGATGCCGCGTTTCACGCTTTTGCCTCGGGACGATGAATATCCGCAAGCCGGAAGACGAGGAGCCGTGGACACAGATCATCGGGGAGGCCCTCGACGCCGGAATCAACTTCATCGACACCGCAAACGTGTACTCCCGCGGAGTCTCTGAGACCGCAGTTGGCAACATCCTCGCTGACAGCGGCCGCCGCGATGACGTCGTGCTCGCCACCAAGGCCGTGGCGCCGATGGGCGAGGGGCCGAACGATCGCGGTGCGAGCCGTTACCACCTCACACGCGCGGTGGAGGACAGCCTCAGGCGCCTGCAGACCGATCGCATCGACCTCTTCTACCTGCACATCGTGGACATCACGACCTCCATCCACGAGATACTCGAGACGCTCGACACGCTCGTGCAGCAGGGGAAGATCCTCTACGTCGGCACCTCCAAGTGGCCGCCGACGCTCATCATGGAGGGCATCGCCGTGTCGGAAGCACGCGGGCTGCCGCGATTCGTCGCCGAGCAGCCACCCTATCATATACTCGACCGCGGGGTTGAGAACGAGCTGCTCTGGATGGCCCAGCGGCAGGGGATTGGCGTCTGCTCGTGGGGACCGCTGGCCTACGGATTGCTCTCCGGGAAGTACCGCAAGGACGAGGAGATGCCGGAGGTCGGCCGCTGGACTAACAAGAACACAGAGGACAGCGACCGCTTCACCGAGGAGGCGCTTGACGTGGTGGAGGCGCTGATTCCGCTGGCCGAGGAGCGCGGGATCTCGCTTGCCGAGTTCGCTCACTCGTGGCTGCTCACCCGGCCGGGTTTGACGTCGGTGCTTATCGGCCCCCGCACGATCGAGCAGTTGCGGTCAACGCTCAGCAGCTACGACGTGGAGCTGTCCGAGGAGGAACTGGCGAGGGTCGATGAGCTTGTCCCGCCGGGGCAGTTCGTCAGCAACTTCTACGACGGCAACGTGTACCGCCGGATGCGGAACTCGCTGGCGGACCCGAGCAGCTACTGAGCGGTGGAGACCGACGCTGATCCGCGTATGAGATCGGCCCTGCGAGCAATCGCAGGGCCGATCTTCGCTTCGACTGGCGAATGCGTCTCGGCGGTCACTCCCCGGGGCCGATGATCCGCACGTTCGTTGAAAGTGGGAATTCCCGCCCTTCCACTTCGTAGACGATCTCGCCCAGCAGCGCGATGTATCCGTCGTGGGGGTGCAGCGCGCGAGCAATGTATGCACCGCGGTGCTCCAGCGCCTCCGCCGAGGTCCACTCCGCGTCACGGAAATCACGCGTGGGCGAATGTGCCGTCCACTCAGTCACGCGCACGACCGAAAGCTCGTCTCCCGGGTTGATGGTGAGCTTCAGGTACCCGGTGTCCTCGAACTCCCACGTGGGCTGTGGCAGTGCGACCCGGCCCGTGCACGCCTTGAAGAATCCGACCTGCGCATTGATGACTCGCTCGATGTCCGGCAGCCCGTGGCCGGCGTTTGGCACGTAGAGGATGTAATTCGGCTCAGGCATCTCGTCGAAGTAGAGGTTCGCGGCATCAAGCGGCCAGTAGGGATCGTTCGTGCCGGTGATCGTCAGCTTCGGGATCGTGATACGATCGCGGAGTGCGAAAGGATCGACCATCTCCGACAGGTCCCGGCCCTCGGCTGTCATCAGCAGATCCTGCAGGCCGCGCTCCGTGTAGTCGTGGATCATCTCCGAGTAGTCGCCCCAGGCGGCAAGCTGGTGGGCCATCTGCGCCGGCAGATCGAGGTTGTCGTAGACCATCGGCGCGATGCCCTCGAGTCTCTCCGGCACGACCGCCCCGGTGAACCACGTCGTCCACCCGCGTTTTGAGGCGCCCGTGGTGATCCAGCGCTCGATCGGCTGATCCCACGCCTCCATCGTGAAGGCCTCGACGGCGTCCATCGTGCGGACGGCGGCCTTCGTCATCGGGAAGAGCAGTGGCCAGTCCTCGTCCCCGCTCTCGAGGTACCTGGTGAACGTGTACGAGATCAGCGCGTCCTCCTTCAGGTTGTCGAAGAGCGGCTGGTTCGGGATGTCCCCCAGCACAACCACCGGCGCCGAGACCATCTGCGCCGCCGACGCAAGCAGCATCAGTTCCTGCCCCTCCGGTGAGCCGCCGGTGATCATCATCAGCGCAACGCTCGTATCCTTACCCCCAGCGGGCGTAAAGACGTTCACTCGGTGCGTCCACTCCATCCCCCGCCACGTCTGCGACGTCACCTTGAGATTCGTCAGCGTGCCGCCCATCATCTCCTGCTCGCCCGAGATCTCCCACGCGAAGTTCTCGTCGGGTGCGTCCACGTAATCCATCACCGGCTGAGCGCATGCCGACAGACTCAACGTGATGGCCACTCCGATCAACCCGAGCATTCTCACAGCTTTCATCTCCCCTGTGTGTTGTGACAATCGGATGCTGCATGACACTGTCAGATCAGTCCATCAACCGCGCGTTGTACTGGCGCGCGGTGTGCTGGTAGCCCGCGTACGCATCCGCATCCAGCGGCGCGGGGGTGTATATCAAGATCGAAGCGGCGTGAGGATCGTAAAGCACGACCTCCTCACGCGCATCGCCGCAGATGTCGGCCGGGATGCAGTGAAACCAGCCCTGCCTCCCGCCTGAGGGCTCGGGGAGACCCGGGAATTTGCTCACCACGTACCCGCTGCCATCCACCAGCGTCGCCGGTGAGTAGATGACAGCCAGCGCCGCGGGTCCGTTCCATCGCACCACCTCCAGCCCGGTGTTGTTCGGCGAATCCGGCATCTCGAAGCGGTCGAGCACCTCGCCTCCGCGGCCGACAATCATCACTCGCGGAGTGTGTCCGTCGTAGCGCAGCAGAAGCTGATTGCCCGGACTGTCCGCGCGCAGATTCCCGCAACGCACCTCCTGCCCGTGCGGCACGAGATCGCCGCCAAGGCGGACCAGCGCCTCACCGCGCTCATCCAGCACATGCCCGTGGCCGGAGCAAATCACGCGTGGGCGGCCCTCCCATGTTTCGATCAATACTGAGTCGTTGTGCTCGCCGAGGAACCGCTCCCACAGCGGCGCCCCGTCCTCGTCGATGAGGGCGTTGCCGAGGTTCACCTCATCGCGTCCGTCGCCATCGACGTCACCGACCGCCGGGATGTACGCACAGTGTTCAGGATAGCGATTCCACGGGCATTCGTACGTCCACAAAAGCTCAAACTCATCGGTGAACGCGAAGACGGTCTCCCCCGCCTTGACAATGAAATCACCCGGCCTCCCGCTGCCCCTGAGGTCACACAGCATCAGCCGCAGATGCACGAAATTTGCCGGCAGCAACTCCCCATCGACGTACGCATCGGCCGCCTGCAACGCCGCAGACGAGCCTCGCCGCTTCACCTCACCGGTCGCTCCGTCGAGCAGCACGAACTCCACGTCATCGAGCCGCCAGTGATGCGTGCGATCGACGCCGTCGCACAGCACCAGCGCCAGCACCTCGGTGCGGCCGTCGCCGTCAAGATCCGCGACGGCGACAGGGCCCGGCCGCTCAGGCGGCGTCAGCCCCCGGTGGTCCTCGCCATCCTCCTCAACCACGAGCACCGAGCGCGACGGGTCGCCGAGGCTCCAGAGCGGCTGGCCGTCGAGATCGAATGCTCCGATGAACGCGGGCTTCAGGCCGGCGAGGTTGCGGAAGCAGACAAACTCCGCGCGACCGTCGCCATCGAGGTCGCCGATGCGGATGTCCCCGCCGCACGGCCCCGCCGGCCCCGGCCCTCGAAACTCCTCGGGCACCGGCACCTCGCGCCACAGGATCGCTTCCGAATTCACATGATAGCTCATGATTCATGCCTCGCATGGGACAAAGCCGGCATGCCGTTCTCCCCCTCGTCCCGCCAGCGCAACGTCGTTTGTTGCGCTTACTTTCGCTGCGCGAAGTCCGGGAGAGGGGGGCGGGGGGAGA
>JBNJEK010000083.1:0-15775 GCA_051745855.1 Armatimonadota bacterium | reverse complement strand
ATGCGCACGTACCCTCCGAGGGGAACGAGGTTGATGCGGTAGCACGTCTCACCGCGTTTGCGCGACCACAGCGCGCGGCCGAACCCCATCGCGAACTCCTCGACCTTCATGCCGATGAACTTCGCGACGGCAAAATGCCCCAACTCATGTATGAAGATGCACGCGCCCAGCACGACGGCAATCGCAAATATTCCGCTGGTCCAACCACCGATGGTCTCGATCATTCAGTCTTACTCTCCAGTGTTATAGACACCCCGAGACCGCGGGACGCGGCCCGGGGTGTGTCGCTGTCACAGTCTACCCGCCGCGGCTGTGGATTTCAAGGCTGGCGCGCGCGGTCATGGAGGGCCTATTGTGCCCTTCGCGGTCAACCGAACAACTGCCCGGGCCGACTCCGGGCGTGTCAGTAGCGCGCACACTCGTGCGGCCTCATCGACGACAGGCGACCGCGGATCAATGCGGCCTCAGATGCGTTCCGCGACGTAATTCCGCGCCCACCCGTCGGCTTCCTCGACGTCGCCGAGGCTGTCGATCGCAAACGCCTGGTGTTCCTCCAGCGCGCGCTCGATCAGCTCCGGGATGCGCATAAAGCCGATCCGGCCATCGAGAAACGCCTCCACCGCCACCTCGTCCGCGGCGTTGAGCACCGCCGGATAGCTCCTCCCTGCCCGCGCTGCCGAAAACGCCAGCCGAAGGCACGGGAAACGCTCTGTGTCAGGCTCCTCGAACGTCAATGAGCCGATCTCCGGCAGCGACATCCGCTGCAGATCGTTCTCCACCCGGTCCGGATAGAAGATCGCGAACTGAATCGGCACCCGCATGTCGGGCGGCCCCATCTGCGCGATCACCGAACTGTCGTGGAACTGCACCATCGAGTGGATGATGCTCTGATGATGCACCACCACGTCGATCTTGCGCACGTCCACGTTGAACATCCAGTGTACTTCGAAGACCTCGAATCCCTTATTCGCCAGCGTCGCCGAATCAATCGTCACCTTCCGACCCATCCGCCACGTCGGATGGTCCAGCGCGCGCTCGGCGGTCACCTGCTGCAGTTCATCCGCGGACAGCCCCGAGAACGGCCCGCCTGACGCGGTCAGCATTATCCGCTCCACTTCCGACGCCCGCTCTCCGCGGAGGCACTGGAAGATCGCCGAAATCTCGCTGTCGATCGGCAGCAGCGCCGCACCGCTGTGTCGGGCCGCCTCCGTGACCAGCCCCCCGGCCGCGACGAGCGGCTCCTTGTTTGCGAGCGCGCAGTCGATGCCGGCCTCAAGCGCCACCAGCAGCGGCTTGAGCCCCGCCACGCCGGAGATCGCGCCGATCACGAGATCGGCCTCCGCCGCCTCGATCAACCTGCAGGCCCCGTCGGCGCCCGCGAACACCTCCGCATCGGGCACACCCAGTCTGCCGACCGCTTTCTCGTCCGCGAGCGCGAGAAGCTCAACGTCGAACTCCACGGCCTGCTGCTCAAGCCGGTCCGCGTTGCCTCCGGCCGCGAGCGCGACCACCTCCAGCCTGTCGGCGTGCGCGCGCACCATCTCCAGTGTCTGCTCGCCTACTGAGCCGGTGGATCCGAGGATCGCTATGCGTTTGCGCGAATCGCGCGGGTTGCTTTCAGGCACGGCAGAACGCCTCCAGGATCGCGTGGGTGGTGGTCTTCAGTGTGCTGCAATCGAGCGCCATCTGATCGTCCTGTCAGAATTTCGGCCACACGTAGACCGAAGTGCGGTCATAGCTCGGGTCGGGCCCCTCCGGGCCTCGCACCGACCCGGGAATCGGTTCATACGCAAAACTCTCCATGTCCCTGAGATTCCGCCGGATCTCCCACTGACGATTACGCATGTGTATCCACTGCTGCTTCTCGAGTTTCTCTGTGCGTCCATCATAGTACGTCAATGTGGTGTGCTCATGGAAGTACTCGTCGACGACCATCGGAATGATGCTCTCGGACAGTTTCGCTTTGCTCCAGTCCAGCATGTTGCGGTTGAGATAAAGATACGAGACCGTCGAATCCGTGGGGTCGGACGGACAGGTCAGCGGATCGCGTTTCGAACCCGGCTGCACCCGCCCCAACTCGTCGTTCGGATCATCGATATACGTTCGCAATGCTGTATGCCAGTTGCGTGAGAGCGGATAGTTCTCATAATCCTGAGCGTACATCCGCACCGCCCCCGCCACCTGCTTGAGTTGCGTCATACAACGCATCTCATAGCTGGGCTTGCGAGCGTTGAGGAGCACCGGCAGCAGGATCGCCGCCACGGTCATGATAATGAGCGGGGCCATGATGAACTTGGCCGCCGAAAGCCACCGCCGCGCAATCGCATCCTTCAGACTCGAGGGGCCCTTGCCAAGCTCGGCGCTCTGATGGCTGGGCTTGAGTTCTTCGCCCGGACCGGATCGGAAGAAACGCATGATGCCTCACCGTCCCTGAGCCGCGGCCTGCCCGACGGCCTGCGAACACACGAGGGCTTCAGGCCGACGGGATAGATTCATCACAACATTTCGCCCTGTTGCCACCGGGCACCTTCGCGAAGTCCTCGCCGTCTTCCAGCGATCGAATACCTCGCAGGGATGATGACGCCGCAACGATGGGAGTTGTTCCTCATCGGTCGGCGCAAGTGCCAACAGGCTCTCGAACATTCCCGGAAGCTCCCGCACTCGCCTGAAATGACGATGGCCGCGCAGCGTCCGCCGCGCGGCCACGCAAAAACACCCTGAGAGGTTCGGCTCAGCCGTTGCGGAATGTCTCCTTCGCCATCGCGAGGAAGTCAGCGTTGGCGTCGGTCTTGCGGATACCGTTTATCAGCGTGTCCGTCGCCGCCTCAAGGTCCATCGCGTGCAGCGCCTTGCGCAACTGCCAGATCGACTGCATCTCCTCGTCGTCAAAGAGCAGTTCCTGGTGACGGGTCGATGAAAGCTCGATGTTGATCGCCGGGAAGATCCCGCGGTCGGCAAGCTGCCGGGAGAGCACCAGGTCCATGTTGCCCGTCGCCTTGAACTCCTCGAAGATCATGTCGTCCATCCGGCTGCCGGTCTCAATAAGGATCGTCGCGAGGATCGTCAGCGAGCCGCCATCCTCGATGTTCCGCGCGGCGCCGAAGAAGCGCTTCGGGCGGTAGAGCGCCGTCGGATCCAGCCCGCCCGAGAGCGTGCGGCCGCTCGGATCGACGGTCAGGTTCGATGCCCGCGCCAGCCGCGTGATCGAGTCGAGCAGCACCACCACGTTCTCCCCGTGCTCGACCAGTCGCTTGCAGCGTGACTGGACCATCTCCATCACCTGCATGTGGTCCTCGGGCATCCGGTCGAAGGTCGATGACACGACCTCACCGTCCACCGAGCGGTCGATGTCCGTGACCTCCTCCGGCCGCTCGTCCACGAGCAGCACGATCAGCCGAAGATCGTCGTAGTTCTCGGTCAGCGCATTCGCGATCTTCTTGATGATCGTCGTCTTCCCGGCCTTGGGGGGCGCGATGATCAGCCCACGCTGGCCGCGCCCGATCGGGGTGATCAGGTCCATGAAGCGCCCGGTCACGTTGTCCGGCCCGCCGGTCTCAAGCCGCAGGCGCTCGTTCGGGTAGATCGGCACGAGGTCCTCGAAGTGGGGGCGGTTGCGCGCCTCCTCCGGCGCCCGCTCGTTGATCGTCTGCACGCGAAGCAGCGACCAGTAGCGCTCGTTCTCCTTCGGAGGCCGCACCGGGCCGGACACCAGATCGCCGCCGCGCAGATTGAAGCGCTTGATCTGCGTGTCCGCCACGTAGATGTCCGTCAGCGGCTTCTGCTTCCGCTCATCCACGCGCAGAAAGCCCCGCCCGTCCGGCATGATGTCCAGGACGCCGTATCCGTAGCGATGACCGTTCTGCTCACTCTGTGCCACCAGAATCTTCAGGCACAGATCGTGCTTCTTGAGACCCGAGGTCTTCTCAACTCCGAGTTCCTCGGCCATCTCGCGAAGTTCCTGGACTGTCTTCTTCTTGAGTTCCGGAAGATCGAGCATCAGTGGTTCGCACCTCGTAGAATCGCGTCTGTGGCTACTCTTTGCTGGATTCGTACATTTCCGGGCGGAGGACGCCCACCACGGGAAGATTGCGATATCCCCCGGCGTAGTCGAGGCCGTAGCCCACGACGAAGCGATCGGGAATCCTCACACCAACGTAGTCGGGCTCAAAATCGCATGTCCGGCGGTCGGGCTTATCGAGCAGGCAGCAGCTCCGCACACTCGCCGCACCGCGATCCTGCAGCATCAGCACGAGCGCCCTGAGCGTCTGCCCCGTGTCGCAGATGTCATCGACGATCACAACATCCCGATCGGTCACGTCGCATGTCATGTCAGTAACGATCTCGAGTGCGCCGGGATCTGTGCAGTCGCCGTAGCTGCTCGCGTTCAGGAAGTCAACTTCAAGTCGGAAGTCAAGCGCCCGGATGAGATCGGCCATGAAGACAAACGCCCCGATCAGTACTCCGACCAGCAGCGGATTGCGGTCGCCAACGTCCTCCGTCAGTTGCGTCGCAAGATCATTGACAGCCTCATCGATCTGCCGCCCGCTCACAAGCAACGTCTCGACATCTTCGCGGATGGAGGGCGTGCGGGACATCTTATTCCCACTCGATGGTGCCGGGGGGCTTGGAGGTGATGTCATACACGACGCGGTTCACTCCCCGCACCTCGTTGACAATTCGGTTGGAGATCCGACCGAGCAACTCGTGCGGAAGATCGGCCCAGTCGGCGGTCATGAAGTCTTCGGTGGTCACACAACGAAGTATGATCGGATGCTGATACGTCCGCCCGTCGCCCATCACACCCACGCTGCGCATCGTCGAGAGCACCGCAAACCACTGGGCCAGGCCGTCGATCCCCGAGTCATCAATCTCCTCGCGCAGGATCGCGTCGGCCTCGCGCACCGTCTCCAGGCGCTCACGCGTCACGTCTCCGATGATTCGCACTGCAAGGCCCGGGCCGGGGAAAGGCTGCCGGGTCACCACGCTGTCGGGAAGACCAAGCTCACGGCCAACCTGCCGCACTTCATCCTTAAAGAGCAGGCGCAGCGGCTCAATATTCTCGAAGATCATGTCATCGGGCAGGCCGCCGACGTTGTGATGAGTCTTGATCGTGGCGGTCGCCTCGCCGCCGCTCTCGATCACGTCCGGATAGAGCGTCCCGTGCGCGATGAACTTGAACTCGCCCAGCTTCTGTGCCTCGCGCTCGAAAGTCCGGATGAACGCTTCGCCGATTATCATCCGCTTGCGCTCGGGGTCCTCGACACCCTCGAGCTTCTCAAGGAAATACTCCGACGCGTCCACGAAGACGAATCTGTCGCCGAGCCGCGGGGCGAACGTCTCACAGACCTGCTCCGCCTCGTTCTTACGCAGCAGACCGTGGTCAATGAACATGCACTTGAGCTGCTCGCCGACCGCTCTGTCCATCAGCATCGCTACCACGGACGAGTCGACGCCGCCCGAAAGCGTGCAGAGCACTCGCTCGTCCCCGACCCGCTCGCGGATCTCCTCGACCGCCTGCTCGATGAACGATTCGGTGCGCCAGTCGCCGGAGAGGCCCGCCACGTCGTAAAGGAAGTTGTGCAGGATCGTCGCGCCCTCGGGGGTGTGCTGCACCTCAGGGTGGAACTGCACCCCGCAGAGTTTGCGGTCGAGGTCCGCCATCGCCGCCACCGGACTGTGCTGGGTTTCGGCAAGCACTTCGAAGCCCTCAGGCGGCTCCTCCACGCGGTCGCCGTGGCTCATCCAGCAGGTGGTGTGCTCGGGGACGCCCGCCAGCAGCGTATCCGCGTCGGTCACGTGCAGGTCCGTCCGGCCGAACTCCCGCTGCTCACCGGGCGCCACCACACCGCCCAGCGTTTGCGCCATGAGCTGACAGCCGTAGCAGATCCCCAGCACGGGGAGGCCGCAGTCGAAGATCGCGCGATCGTACCCGGGCGCTCCCTCCTCGTACACACTCGAGGGGCCGCCGGACAGCACCAGGGCGCTTGCGCCAGCGGCAACAAGCTCCTCGGCGGGCGTGTCCGATGGCACGACCTCTGCGTACACGTTGTGCTCGCGAATCCTTCGGACAATCAGTTGCACGTACTGTGCGCCGAAGTCGAGCACGAGCACTTTCTCGCGCTGCGGAGACGTCTCGATGAGATGCGATTGCTCAGTCATACGATTCCCGGCACCAGTGTCTCTCGGCTCTCAGGGGCTTGTACGATCTCTCGAACGCCGCACAAAAGAGGCAGGTCGCGCCTGTCAAAGTGGACAACTCATCCGGTGTTGCGCTCCACCGATACCCGACGCCCCCAACCTGACAGTGGATACAACGCCGTCAGAGTATGCACTCCGGGCAAGGGAAATGACGCGGCAGAAAGCGTCAACGTTTCGGAAAAATCAAAAAGAGGAACTGCACTCTACGGGGCGAGTATATCAACGCAGCTTCCTCCTGTCAACACGTCTTTTCAACTTTTTTCACAAGCGGGCAGCTTTCCCCCTCACAGCAACGACAGGCGCAGCTACCACGACTGCTTCCACAGTACCACCGACGGACGGCCCTCAAACTCACACGAAAGGTCAGTATCATCTTCAGAGGTCAGCCGCGGCGCGGCGTTTTCGCCCCGATGAATGATGAAGCCGTCTTTCTCCAACGATGCCCCGGCTATCCACAGCCCGAGCGCCGCTCCCGCCAGCACCTGTTCGGTCGTATGATAGCCCTCCTCCACCCGCGCCCACCCGACACCAGCCGCGAATGCCCAGGCATAGGGGCCCCAGTCCGAGCGCCAGTCATCGATGCCCGACGCGAACGCGAACGCGGTGGTCGCGTGCGAACTCGGAAAGCCGTCGGTCGCTGACGGGTCTCGCGGCCGGGGCTGGTCGATCACAAGCTTCAGCCCCTCCGCCGCCGCCAGCGATATAACCATCGCATCAACCGTCACCAGCGCATCGTCCACCGCCTTGTGATTACCCACCAGCGCCATCAGCCCAAGCGTCCCCTGCATCACCTCATGCGAATGATCATTGAGCCACCTGGCGACAGGATCGGCCTTCACAGGCTCGTCACTGGCAAGCAGCGGCGGACACATCACGAGGAGAAGAACTGCTGCTAACGCTCGCGGCATATCGTGGACCTTTCCCTTACTGCTGCTCCGCCTTCTGGCGTTCGAGTGACTGGGCGATGCGCGCCCGCGCCTCTTCGATCAGAGGCTGCATCTGTCCCATCGTCCACGTCCGCTCATCCCAGCTTCGCGCCTCCACCGTGCCGAGGAACGCCTCGAACTCCTCGAAGTACGAGCCGTAGATGTGAAACGAGTCCACCATGTGATTGTACTGCCCTACCGAGATCTCCCGGCCCAGTCGCTCGCTCAGTCGCTCGGCCACCTCGCGCTGCAGGTCGGTGAACGCGTACATATTCATGTATGACGCTTTGAATGCGTCGTTGCTGCGCATGTGACATGCCATCACCAGGCGGTCGTCGTACACCCGGAACCACATGCGCTGCAGGCAGGCCGGGTCGTCGATCCCCGCGTCCTCCCACGCCTTCCAGATGACGGCCTGGGCCCGCCGGGTGTGCGGCGCCTCCGCCAGTGCATCCACCACGTACTCAAGCTGGTTGATCGTCTCGCCGCCCGGGACCGCATACGCCTCCAGCCGCTCGTGATAGGTATACTGCCACTTTCCGGCGGAGGGGTCAATCCAGTGGTCGTGAATGCCGTAGACGACCTCCTGGCGGTAGACCTCGAGGTCGTAGATCCCCCCGGGGAGGGCCCGGTGAATGCGTGGATCGGCGAACGGATCCCGGATTGCAAGCGCCAGTGACACGTCGCGACTGGCCGGATCGCCCTCCTGGTCGTACTGAGTGGGGATGCGCACCCCTTTGTCCCAGCACTCCAGCACGGCGCGCTCCCAGCCCTCGGCGAGATTCTCGGCGTTGACGCTCACCAGTGGGAGATCGAAACGATCACTCATGGGGTCACCTGTGCACGGCGAAATCAACGTGACAGGGGTAGTCTTGCTTATGCGGCGGAGAAATCCTTCCCTCGGTGCGAAAAAAGCTCGCGGTGTCACCTTCCCGTGTCCTGAGGCCGCACGCTGTGGCCGCCTGGAATGTGGCGTGTCCACGCTTCACGCGCAATGCCGTCCGGCCGCCGCTCGATCTCGTATCAGCCGAGGCCCAGCGCGACGCCGCCCTGGTAGATGATGAAGCTTACGATCCACGCCAGGGCCACGGTGTAAAGCACCGCGAACGTCGCCCATCCCCACGAGCCCGATTCCTGCCACAACACCGCCACCGTCGCGATGCACGGGATGTAAAGCAGCACGAATGCCATCAACGCGTAGGCAACCAGCGGACTGAAGACCGGGTCTTCGCGGAGGGCGTCGGTGACGGCCCTCGTCCCCATCTGCTCGGTTTCCTCGATCGCGTAGGTGGTCGCCAGCGTGGAGACCACGATCTCCTTGGCCGCCAGCCCCGCCGACAGCGAGATGCCGATCTTCCAGTCGAAGCCGAGGGGCTCGATCGCGGGCTCAATGAACTTCCCGATCCGTCCGGCCACCGTGTACGAGATCGCCGGCTGCCCCTGGAGGTCGTAATCCGCCGGCGGCTTCGGGTAGGTCAGAAGCGCCCAGATGATCACGGACGCCGCGAGGATGACCGTGCCCGCCTTGCGGATGTAACACCATGCCCGCTCCCACATGTGCAGCAGCGTGCCCTTCAGCGTCGGCATGCGGTAGGGCGGCAGCTCCATCACGAATGGCGTCAGCGGGCCCTTGAGGATCGTCGAGCGGAAGACGCGAGCCATCACGATCGCGAGTATCACGCCCAGCAGGTAGATCGAGAAGATCACCTTGCCGGCCACGTTCGGAGCAAAGAATGCGCCCGCCAGCAGCACGTACACCGGGAGCCTCGCGCCGCAACTCATCAGCGGCGTCACCAGCATAGTAGTCAGCCGGTCACGCCGGCTCTCGAGGGTTCGGGTGGCCATCACCGCCGGCACGGTGCAGCCGAAGCCGATCAGCATCGGGATGAAGCTCTTGCCGTGAAGGCCGATGTGATGCATAAGCTTGTCAACCACGAACGCCGCGCGCGACATGTAGCCGCTGTCCTCCAGCAGCGCGATCGCGAGAAACAGCAGCATGATCTGCGGCACAAAGACCAGCACGCCGCCCACGCCCCCGATGATCCCGTCCACGATCAGCGACTGCAGTGGCCCCTCCGGGAGCACCGCGTCGGCCTGCATCCCCAGCCAGCCGAAGGCCGCCTCCAGCCACTCCATCGGCGGCGCTCCAAGGCGAAAGACCATCTCGAACAACAGGAACATCAGCAGCAGGAAGACAGGGATCCCGAGCACGCGGCTGGTTACGATCTTATCAATGCGCTCCGACCAGTCAACCGCCTCTTCTTCGCTGCTGGTGACCGCCTCCGCGCACGCGCCGTTGATGAAGCCGTAGCGCCGATCGGCCAGCGCAAGCTCCGCATCGTCGCCGATGACCGTCTCGAGATGCTCCCGGACGCGCTCGACCCGGTGGATCAGCTCCTCCCCGCCCTCGATCTCGCGCGCGATAGCGCCGCGTACCTCCTCGTCGTCCTCCAGCAGCTTGATCGCTACCCAGCGCGACGGCGCCCCCGGAAGCCCTCCCTCGCGCTCGATCAGGTCCTCGATCTCCGCGATGTGGCTCTCCAACTCACGGCCGTAGCGCACCCGCTTTTCAGGCTTCCGTCCCTCCTCCGCGACCTCGATCGCCACCCGCAGCAGTTCCTCGACACCCTCGCCTCTGCTCGCGACCGTCGGCACCACCGGGACGCCAAGCAGGTCGCTGAGCAACTCCACGTCCACGGTCCGGCCCATCGACTCCGCCACGTCAAGCATGTTGAGGCAGACCACGACCGGCACGCCAAGTTCGATGAACTGCGTCGTCAAATAGAGGTTGCGTTCGAGGTTCGAGGCATCGACGACGTCGATCACCACGTCGGGCTGCTCTTCGATCACGTAGTTGCGCGCGACGACCTCTTCGAGCGAGTAGGCGGTGAGGGAGTAGGTGCCGGGGAGATCGACGACGTGCACATGGGTATCGCCGACCGTCCGCAACCCCTCCTTCTTCTCGACCGTCACCCCGGGATAGTTGCCGACATGATGGTGAGCGCCCGTGATGGCGTTGAAGACGGTCGTCTTCCCGGCGTTGGGGTTCCCCGCGAGGGCAATGTCGATGTGCTCACTGTCAATCGCGACAGCCTCTGGCTTTGCCACGTGTCAAACCATCCCTGGTGGAAATTCACTTCTACATACTTGCGCACTGTGATGGGAGTGTCATTCAAGCGCCTGCCGGACAAGCACCCGCCGAGCCATGCCGCGCCCGATGCCGATCTTCGCGTCCCCGACCTTCACAATCACCGGTCCGCTGCTTCCCGCGTCCGTGACCAGCCGGACACGAACACCTGGAGCCAGCCCAAGCTCAGTCAGTCGGCGGACCACTCCGCGCCCGCCGCGTACATCGATGATCTCACCGGCCTCGCCCGGACGCATATGATGCAGAGGAAGCACCGGCCCGGATGGGAGCTTACTCCGGTTCGACTGCAATGCCCGCCGCCTCCCGCTTGCGCAGCGACAGATGATAGCCGCGGACCTCGATCTCGATCGGGTCACCGAGTGGGGCGAGCTTCTCCACCTCAACCTCCGCTCCCGGCGTCAGTCCCATGTCCATCAGCCGCCGCCTGATCTGTGGCTCACCCGTCAGGCGCAGGACCTTCCCTTTCTCGCCTGGATTGAGGCGGTCGAGCGTGGTGGCTGACTCGGTCTCGCGCCGCGCCGCGAACGGATTCTGCGACGGCACCTCGATCTCAGCGATGCACTCGGCGCAGTCGTGATCGCACGGATGCTCCTCCCACCGGCCGAGCATATGCTCCAGCCAGTCCTCGCCGCCTCGCGGGCAGCGCTCGATGAAGTCGATCAGCATCAGAAGCCGCCGCAGTGTCTCCGCGCTGAGCGCATGCTCGATGCCGCAGGCCTCGCGCTCCGCCTGCTCTGCGTCAAGGCCGAGAATGTCGCGCAGAAACGTCGTCAGCGCGAAATGCCGGCGGCAGAGGAACTCTGCGGTCTCCCGGCCTTCGGGTGTGAGAGAGACCTCGCCGTAGGACTCGTGATCGACGAGGCCGCGCTCCTTCAGCGCGCCGAGCGCGGAGGAGACTGACGGCATCTTCACACCGGCGAAGTCCGCAATCTCCTTGACTCGCACGCTCCCGCTCTCGCGCTGAAGCTGGTAGATCACCTCAAGATAGTCCTCCAGCGATTCGGTGAGCGTGTCCGCGACTGCCATCGTAGCCTCCATGCTTCAGTGCAAGCCTCTTAGCAATAAGTTAGCATAGCCTAACTCCAATGTCAAGTACATCGCGGCATTCGCTCGAAGCGCCGGCGATTCGGTCGCTGCGGTCAGCCTTTGCACCTCCGGCCCCGTCGCCTTCACCGGGAGGAGTTTCAACATCCCTCCGTGGAGGAAAGTGACCGCAGGCGAAGAAACACCTGTACACGCTGCAACGACCCCGCGAAGGAGTTCACCATGAGGCGCCGCACCGTGAAGTGGGAAGAGATGTTCCCGGACGAGATGGAGCAGGCGATCGAGGATCACCCGCTCCTTTACCTGCCCTACGGCATGTGCGAGCCGCATGGCCATCATGCCGCCCTCGGACTCGATGGCATCAAGGCATATGAGATCTGCGTGCGAGCCGCCGGGGAGGGTGGGGGAGTGGTCGCGCCGCTCACCTTCTGGCATATCGGCGAGCAGGGCATCGGCGTTCCGTGGCTGGAGCGGCAGAATGCGGAGCAGCCGTTCATCACCGCGATCGGGCATGATCTCTTCGTGCAGGGCGTCATCTGGCACCTGCGGGCCGCCGTCGCGCGTGGCTTCGAGGCCGTAATCGCGATGACCGGCCACTACGGAGGCACCGAGGCCGATATTCGCTCGACGGTAGAAGTCTTCAACGAGTACGTCCCGCTGCCGGTCTGGGCGCTTGCCGACTGGGAGTGCATCGGCTACGAGGAGTACAAAGGCGATCACGCCGGCCCCTGCGAGACCTCGCAACTGTGGGCGGTGCGGCCTGATCTTGTCGATGTTTCGCGCATCCCCGAGCACGAGGATGGCGAGCGCGTCTTCGCATCGGCGCTGCAGCCGGGCGAGGCGTCGCGCCTTGAGGGCGAGCGCATCGTCGAGTCGCAGGTGCGCAACCTCGTCGATGGCGGCAACTGCCTGCTGGAGCAGTCTCCGGGGCCGCTGGAGGACCCGGGGCCGGAGGGTGCGCGTGAGATCTGCGCGGACCTGATGTCCCGCGACATCGAGTGGGTCTATCTGATGGACCAGGAGCGCCACTCGCAGTACTGGTCGCCCGACGGTGAGGGCGGCAAGCACCGCGCGAAGACAGTCGAGACCAACGGCGCAATGCCCTGAGAAGACTTTCATCTGTCGTTATCGTGGGTCAGGCATTCTTGCCTGACATCCGTTGCTGTTCGTAGAGAGGATCGATCCACGTGAACACACGAAACCTCGCAATCATCGGCGCAGCACTTCTGCTCGCCGGAGTCGCCTTCGCGCAACCGGGCGCTGAGGCGCTTGAGCTTTCGAACGATCAGATCACCATCGCATTCGACCCCGACGACGGCTACGCCGTATCGAGCCTGGTCAACCACGCCCATGACGTGGACTTCATCGAGGCGCGGCCCGAGGACGATGCTGAGCAGAACCGGTCGCCGTGGGAGATCGAGGTAAGCTCTCCGACGCACACGATCATGCTCACCGCCGCCGACGCTGCGGATGCCACGCATGACCTCGATGGTGACACACTTACGATCATATGGACGGGCATTCAGAGCGAGCAGATGCCCGGCGACTTGACCGTCACCGCCATCGTGCGCCTGCCTGAGGACTCGGCGAAGGCGTACTTCCGCTGCGACGTCTCGGGCGAGACGACCGGGTGGCTGTGGCAGGTGGACTTCCCGCGCGTCTTCGGCATCAGGGACTTCGCCGACTGCCAGATGTCGCTGCCCTACCACTGGGGGCGCCTGGTGCGCAAGCCCCAGCAGCTTGGCCGCTCCTCCGCAATTGTGCACCCCGGCCCTGCGGCGATGCAGTGGCTCTCGTACTGGGGTGTGGATGAGGACCGCGATCCGCCGCTGGTTGAGGAAGAGGGGCGGAATCCGGAGACAGGCTGGTCGCCCGACTACTCGGACGCCGCCGGACTCTACTGGGCGGCCGAGGATGGCGAGCTTTACATGAAGCGCTTCGCGTGGAACCCGACCCACGCGGGCGATCAGATGTCCTTTCACATTGAGAACATCCCCGGCTTCGATGACTGGCCGATGCCCGAGTTCACTGAGCCGATCGAGGTCGCGTATGAGATGCCCTACGAGGCCGCCGTCGGCGTCTTCACCGGCGACTGGCTCGACGCGGCCGAGATCTACCGGGAGTGGGTCCAGCACCAGGACTGGGCGCAGCGAGGCACCATCGACCAGTGGGCCGACGCCATGCCCGAGGCTGGCAGCGAAGAGTTGATGCGATGGACGCCGCCGTGGTTCCGGGACATCGGATTCTGGGCGAAATACTATCATGAGCCGGCGAAGATTCTTCCCGAGTGGAGCGCGGCGCGGAAGTGGCTGGGAGTGCCGGTCGCCAGCCACTGGTACCGCTACAACATCGCGCGCTTCAATGACAATGATCCCGAGCATCTTCCGCCCGACCCCTACGTGCTTGACGGCACCCACGCAGCGCGCGAGATGGGCGTCGACCCGATGCCCTACGTCCTCGCGACGATCTGGGACACCGACACGCAGTCGTGGATTCGCGAGAACGCGCGCGAGAGTGCGCTCGACACCGCGAGCGGGGATATTCTGCCGTGGAATATCGGCGCCGACATCTTCGCGTGGATGTGCATGTCGCAGGAGCAGTGGCATGCGAAGATGCGCGAGATCTGCGAGAAGCTCATCTGGGAGCACGGGATGAGCGGCGTCTACCTTGACGTGCTGGCCGCGAGCGCCGCGAGACAGTGCTACGACCCCGACCACGGACATACCGTCCACGGCGGGAATTACTGGGGGCAGGGCGCTCGCGAGTTGATGGAGGAGCTTCGCGCACATATCCGCCGACTCGATCCGGATGCCGCGTTCTTCAGCGAGCAGATCGGCGAGCACCTGATCGACGTGATGGACGGCTTCCTCACACTCGATCTGCAGCGTAATTACACCCCGGGCGGCGAGCAGGTCTGGCCGATCCTCGCGGGTGTCCACCACCAGCACACGATCAACTTCGGCTCCGACGCGCACCTCGGCCTCGAGCCGGATCATTTCGCCAGCATCTACGGCCGCCAGCTTGTCTGGGGCAGTCAGCCGCTGCACTCGGCGATGGTCATCCAGGAGCCCGAGGAGGGCGACCCGGCCTCGGAGATCTTCCGCGAATACACGCAGGCGTACTATGTCGCGGGCCAGCCGTGGCTGCTGGGCGGAAAGATGCTCCGCATGGCCGTGCGCCCGAAGGACGGGCACGTCGGCCAGTGCGGAATCGAGCTTGCCGCCGATCCGCACACCGTGCGCTACGACAACCGCAGGGACAGGCTGAAGATCTGGACCGGCCCGGCGGTGATGGCGTCGGCGTGGGAGCGCCACGGAGATATCGGCATCGTCATGGCGAACGTGACCGGCGAGGAGCAGACCGTCGAACTGACGATCCGCGGCGACGTGCTGGGCCTCGATGGCGAGCAGATGCTCCGGCTCTGGCCGGAGGTCGAGGAGATGGGCGCTTCGGCGGGCGAGCGATCGCTCACGCTCGAGCCCTGGCAGTGTGCCGTGCTGTGCATCACCGATGACACGGACGCGGCCGTCGCGCGGCTCAATGATCTCGAGGATACGCCGTGGGAGCTTGAGGTGGTCGACGAGGGCCCGATTCCGTCGGTCAGCGGACCGGAGGGCGCTCTCTTCGCCTCACACGACGGGCCGGTGGTCATCGAGTCGGCCGATGGCGGGGTGACAGCGACGGTGCAGGAGTGGGATGAGGACGGCACGCTGTCGCAGATGGATGGCTATCAGGCGGAGGTCACCGGCCCGCAGGCCGAGGGCCACGGTCTGCCTCGCGAGCTTGACGAGCAGCCCTTTGCGTTGATCCGCCGACTCCCGCATACGGCCGTGGCGGGCGAGCCGGGCCTCATAGTCGTCTCGGGCGATGAGCGTCACCTGCTGGCCGTCGTGCCGGGCGGGACCGAGGTGCAGTTTGCACACGAGGGGCTGGCCGTCGTCGCAAACGCTGAGACCGGCGAGGTCGCCCGTGGCGTCACCGATCCGGCCACCGACGCCGTCACCGCTCCCGAGGGCGAAATGATCCTCGTCGGCTGGGCGAGCTTCGACCCCGATGAGATGGCCGAGTTGCTCGTGTTCGGCGACACGGAGATCGCGGAGATGATCGAGCCGCTCTCCGAGGCGCTGCTGGCGCTGACTGAAGCGCAGGGTCCGGCGTGCTTCCCGGCGCTGGCCGAGGCGAGCAGGCGCTTTGTGGAAGTGGCGGAGCAGTTCGACGAGCTTCCCGGCGCGCTGTCGCCGGTGGCGCCGCTGACGAGGCTGCACGAGCGGCTCAACGCGCTGCTTGTCGCGCAACTGAGCACGCGCGTGATGCTGCAGGCCGAGGACCGCTGGCTGGCGCCGGAGGTGGAGAAGCCGCTGCGGGTGCTCGTGCAGGGCGCCGGCGCGGAGTCGGTGGAGCTCACGCCCGTCGGCTTCTGGCGGCCCGGCAACTTGGAGGTGACGCAACCTGGCGGCGC
>JBNJEK010000082.1:0-15915 GCA_051745855.1 Armatimonadota bacterium | reverse complement strand
GAGCAGGCGGGACTGCGGCGCTACGAGATCTCTAACTACGCCGTCCCGGGGCGCGAATGCGCGCACAACGTCACCTACTGGCGGAACGAAGACTACCTCGGCCTGGGGGCCGGAGCGTGGAGCTATCTCGGCGGGATACGCAGCGCGAATCTTCGCGAGGCGACAGAGTACGTTAGGGCCATCGAGACAGGCGACGACCTGACGGCATACAAGGAGCGTCTCGACGCGGACGATGGTCTTGCGGAGGCGCTGATGATGGGGCTGCGGATGGTCGAGGGGCTGAACGTCGCGGCCCTGGAGCGCACGTGGGGGGAGAGTCGTGTCCGCGAGATGATGACGCGTGCCCGGCCACTGGCTGAGATGGGGCTGCTCAACCTGCGCGATGGACGGATTCGCCTGACGAATGATGGCGAATCACTTCACGGAGAGGTGTGCCTTCGGCTGACATAAGGGCCACGCGACCGCGGGACTCGATGCAGGCGGGGAAGATCGCCCTTCAGTTTGGATGGTGCATCCTGAGATTGTCGGTGCCGCAGTAGCGTTCGGCAGATGGCTCGGGCACTACAGCAGCGTTCGGCAAAAACCCGGACTCCGGGCGCCCTCTGTCCCGCCGGAGGCGTGGATCGCCCGGAGAGTCGTTTCAGGCAGACATATGAAGCGAAAACGGCGTCCAGGCGAGGGCGCCTGGATTCCAGAATCGGGGCGAAGATTCCCGGAAAGAGATAACTCCGGATCAGCCACCGACAGTCTGCGTCTACACCAGTTTGGATTAACAGTTTGCAGACAATTTTAAGTGTGGTATACTCTGCGCAGATGACAGTTGTCCTCGCGCGGCTTTGCTGCGCGGGGGTTGGGCCAGCGGCGAGTCCTCCCCCCCCGGGACAGACCGCTGGCCCTTTTCATTGCGTGCGTCAGTCCTCTTCGGCGCCCTCCGCGGCAATGTCGCCCTCGACGCCACCGGCCTGCTCGTCGTTCGCGCGGTACTTCTTGTGCCGCCGCGCAAGGTCCTGAAGTCGCCGCTGGACGGCGGCCCCGACGGTGTCCTCGGGGAAGTTCCCCTCGTCGTCGGCTTCGCCCATCGGCCGCCCGGTGAGCAGTTCGATCGCTTCATCGACCGTCGAGACCGCGTGGACGTGGAAATCGCCGGATTTCACTGCGTCGATGACCTCGGGGTGCAGCATGAGGTTGCGCACGTTCGCCTCGGGGATGATGACGCCCTGCTCGCCGGTGAGGCCGTTGAGCTTGCATGTGCGGAAGAAGCCCTCGACCTTCTCGTTGACCCCTCCGATCGCCTGGACCTGCCCGTGCTGGTTGACCGATCCGGTCACCGCGAGGTCCTGTCGCAGAGGCAGTTCGCCGATGCTCGAGATCAGCGTGTAAAGCTCCGCCGCCGAGGCGCTGTCGCCCTCGATCTCATCGTAGACCTGCTCGAAGGCCACCGTGGCGGTCGCGCTCAGTGGCTGGTGCTGCGCGAACTTCTCGCCGAGGTAGCCGCCGAGGATCAGCGTGGCCTTGTTGTGAATCGGGCCGGACATCTCGACCTCGCGATCGATGTTGATGACGCCGGGCTTTCCGAGGAAACTGCGGGCCGTGATCCGAGTGGGCTTGCCGAACGCGTAATCGCCCAGCGGCAGCACCGCGATGCCGTTGACCTGGCCGACGTGCTCGCCCTCGACATCCACCATCAGCGTGCCCTGCTCGATCAGTTCGAGCAGCCTCTTCTCGATGCGGTTCGAGCGCCAGATGGCGTCCTCGACGGCTCTGCGAACGTGCTCAGCGGAGACGACCTCGCCATCATTTTTGCGGCACCAGTACGCCGATTCGCGGACAAGGTCGGCCACGTCGAGGAAGCGCACCGTCAGTTTCTCGCGGTCACCGGCCAGTCGAGCGCCCTCCTCCGCGACCAGCCCGACGGCGTCGGGCGCGAAGTGCGGGAGATCCTCGCGGTGGCAACACCCGGCGATGAAGTGCGCGTAGCTCTGGATGGCATGTTTCTCACGGTCCATGATGAGGTCGAAGTCGGCCTTCACCTTGAAGAGCTTCTGGAAGTCCTCGTCATGCTGGTAGAGCAGGTAGTAGAGCATCGGGGTGCCGATGAGCACGACCTTGACGTCAAGGGGGATCGGCTCAGGCTCCAGTGAGACGGTGGAGATCAGCCGAAGCTGCTCGCGGATCGACTCGGGCCGCACCTCCGCCTCCTTAAGCGCGCGCTTGAGGGCCTCCCACGCAAAGGGTCGCGTCAGGAGAGTGAGCGCTTCGAGCACGAGGTAGCCACCGTTGGCGCGATGCAGGGCGCCGTCTTTTATCATCGTGAAGTCGGTCAGCAGCGCACCCATGTATGAGAGGTGCTCGACATCGCCGGTCAGGTTCTCGATGTTGGGCTTGGTCTCGAACTCAACCGGTGCGCCCTGCTGGTCCTCGTGGGTGATGAGGACATTCACTGCGTAGCGATTGTACGGGCTTTGCGGCAGGTTCTCCTGTCCTCCCAGCATCGTCGGCGGTCGCTGACGCTGCCCATGCCCTTGCCCCTGGCCGAGCATCTGCATTTGCTGCTGCATCTGCGACGGCTGCTCCTGGGAGGCCGCGTGGTCGAGGCGGAAGATCTCAACGTTCTCCACCACGTCCTCGCGTACCTGATCGATGTACTCGATCACTGACTTGATCTGGGAGTAGCGCTCCTTTATCTCATCGAAGAGTCCGCCCACCGCGAACTCGGCGACCTCGCGGTCGAGTTCGGCCACCTCTTTCCGCGCTTCCTTCTCCAGCTTCTGCCCGCGGCGAAGCTCGTCTTCGAGCTTCTCCTGCATCTCCTTGCGTTTCTGCTCGATCTCCTCGCGCTCTTCCTGCGGAAGCTGCTGGTATTCCTGGGGGCTGAGCACCTCGCCGTCTTTCGCCGGCGCGACGATCAGTCCGGTCGGCCCCCGGCCGATCGCCAGTCCTTTCTCCTGCACCTCCCGCTCAATTTCCTGCAGCTTCTCGCTTCGCTCCTCGCGGTAGTCGCTGAGCGTCTCCTCCCGGCGCTGCTGGTACTCGTCACTCTCGAAGGCGCGTGTGATCTCGCGGTCCACGTCTTCGATCAGTTCCTCAATGTCGTCACGGAAATCGGGCGCCTTTCCAGCGGGCAGTTCGATCGCGCTGGGCCGCCGCGGCTCTTCGAAGTTGTGCACGTAGCACCAGTCACTCGGCGTGGGCATCTCTTTCGCATGCCGGCGGAGGGTGTCTGTCACGATCGAGCGCCGCCCGCTCCCGGGCTGCCCCAGCGCGAAGACGTTGTATCCCTCGCTCTCAATCGAGGCACCGAACTCGAGCGCGTGTGTCGCGCGAGGCTGACCGATGGGCTCTGTCTCCTCGGGCAACTCGGCCGTTGTCTCGAACTCGAACTGCGACGGGTCGCAGTACCAGCGGCATTGGTCGGCGGACAGTTCGTGGTTGTCAGACATCGATCTCTCCCTCGCGAATCTCATATCCCGCTTCGCGTAATGCATCTGCTGAAGGAGTACTTGGGGGCGGGCAGGAAGATTCCTGCCGGCAAGTACGCACGTCCCCGGAGGTTGTTCCGATGTCAGACACCCGGCAATACCACGCCAACGCGCCCGCCCCGGCCGAAGCGACCGCGCCTCGGCGGCTGCGCGTCTGCCTGCTGGCGGTCGGCGTGATTGCGGCTCTCGCGCATGTGCTGGGCACCATGCAGCCAGTTTTCACCGATGAGTTCCTTGTGCTGGGCAACTTCTGGGATTATGTGCAGAACCGCACGATCATACCCGAGCACACGAATTATCCGGCGTTTTTCTCGTACATGGTCGCTCCCGCGAACGCACTCTTTTTCGGGGCCTCCATCGCCCTCGGGCTGCCGCCGTCGATCTACGACTTCTCCGAGTGGATGATGTTGCGGCCGGAGCTTGGGATGTGGCCGGCCAGGCTCGTGAGCACAGTCTGCTGGGCGGTCTGCGCATGGGCGGTTTACCGTCTCGCGCTCGAGACAATCGGCGCTCGCCGGGCAGCCGCCATCGCCGCCGCGGCCTTCGCGTCGGCGTTCGGTTTGCTCGAGTACTCCGGCTACGGTCTTCCCGACATCGCGATGATGATGTGGACCACGCTTTCGCTGGTGTACGCGCTTCAGATACTTCGCAGCGAGCGCCCGGTGCGCGACGCGGCTATCGGCGGCGGGCTGGCGGGCCTGGCGATGGCGACGAAGTACTCGGCCATCGCGATCGCCCCGGCTCTGCTGGCGGCGATTCTGCTGGCCCGCGTGGAGACACGGGGCGTCCGCCTGCGGATGCTCGGCGCGATGGCGGGGGTGGCAGTGGCGGCGTTCATCGTGGCCTGTCCGGGCTGGATACTCGCGCCGGGTTCCTACTGGTCGGGGCTGGCGTTCGAGCGTGCGCACATGGCGAAGGGCCACCTGGGCTTTTTCGGCGCGCCGGTACTCGGCCAGCTTGAGCTTTTGTTCGAGGTGGATCCTGTCCTTCTGATCGCCGGTCTGGCGGGTGCAGCCGCATGGGCGCTGCGCGGCTCGCGGCGGCGGGCCCTGCTGCTGCTGGCGATCGCGGGCGCGGGGGTGTTCGCGATGGCCGCGCCCGCGAAGAAGCAGTCGCTGCAGTATATCTTCACTCTCTATCCGTTGCTGGCGGTTTTCACCGCGGGCGGCCTGGAGGCGGTGACCGCCAGCTACCGGCGGCCGGCGACCGCTCTGCTTGTGGCAGCGCTGCTGCTGACTGCATCGTGGGGGCTTGTGTGGGGCTATCGCGTGGCTCTGCTACCCGACAGCCTCGTGCTCGGCCGGCAGTGGATCAACGCCCGCGTGCCGGCTGATGCAACCATCGCGGTGGACTGGATCGACGTGCCGAGGTTGATCTCGGAGGATGAGCTTGAGACACTGCGCTCCGATCTGCGCACCGAGATGGTCCGCAACGCCTACGAGGGACTGCGCGGCTTTGAGACCGTGAAGATGGCGAACGCCGAGCCCTCCTACAGGACACGCGAGTTTCTGCAGAGCACACCTGCGACATGGCTGGTGACCAGTTCAACCTGCTACGATCGCTTCTTCGAGTTCGGCCGCTTCACCCGCCTGCCCCCGCCGGAGGACTCGCAGTTGCGCGGCGAGTTTCTCCTCAAGCGCGACTTCTACCATGCGCTGCGCGACGGATATGCGGGATGGAAGCTGGAGCACGAGGTGTTCACCGGGAACGGGCCGACGGTTCGGATCTACCGGCGGGCGGACGCCGCTGCCCCTCTGCCGTGATACACGGTCGTGACACACGAAAGCGGGCCGCCCTTGCAAGGGCGGCCCGCTCGCTGGACGTACGCTGACGCTACTGCTCTTCGCCTCCGCCGGTCATCGGCACGAAGATCACGTCCGCAAGCTCGGTCTTCTCGATCTCATCACCGTTCTTTCTGACCAGATACAGCTTCTGCGCCCAGCCGTCCTCGGCGATCGGGATCACCATCAGCCCGCCGTCCTTGAGCTGCTCGAGCAGCACCGGAGGAATCTCCTCGGGCGCGGCGGTGACGATGATGCGGTCGAAAGGCGCGTGCTCTGGCCAGCCCTCGTAGCCGTCGCCGTGTCGCACGGTCACGTTCGTGTAATCGAGATCCTGCAGCCGCGAGCGAGCGTCGGTTGCCAGTGCCTCGACGATCTCGATCGTGTAGACGTGCCGCACAAGCTCAGCGAGGACGGCCGCCTGGTAGCCCGAGCCGGTGCCGATCTCCAGCACCCGGTGCGTCTCCTGCGGTTGCAGCGCCTCGGTCATCATGCCGACCACCGAGGGCGCGGTGATCGTCTGGCCCTCGCCGATCGGCAGCGGGGAGTCTTCGTAGGCCGAGGCCCTCTGCCCGCGTGGAACGAACTCGTGGCGGGGCACCTTCTTCATGGCCTCGACGACCCTCGCATCCGAGATGATACCCTCCGCGACGAGTTCGTCCACCATCGCTTCCCGCCGGGCGTCGTAATCCTCATCCTGTGCAAATGCCGGCACTGTCATCAGGCCCACGAGTACGCCAACCATCACCGCAACCGGGATGAGCCGCCTCTTCGAGACCATCTCCCTCACATCCTCGATGATCGTGCGACAGATACATTCATCTCTCAGGAGCATAGACGGCCGCCACCGGCCGTCCGTTCCGTGAGTTGAGTGTCCATGGACACATTTGCATATTGGCGAAGAAAGGTTACTGTGGCGCCCTTCGACGGTTTCCGGGACAGTTCCTGCAAGGAATCGCTTCGTCATCAGGGAGAATTCGCGTGGCTGGCGGAGGTTGCATCAGGTGCGACGGGCGCAGGTCATGCGGGCAGCAGCGGTCAGGCACAGAGGTGGACTTGCGGCTGAGAGTGCCAGATGGCTCCTTCTGCTTACTTATCAGCCGGAATCTCACTGTCACCCTACTGCTCAGCCATCGCGTGACCGGGCGCCAGATTCCGCTCAGCGGGGGAGATCAGCCCACCGTGAGCTTCGATGTAGTTGGCGATATGCTCACGCCCCCACCGCGCGCCGCGGCCCACGGGCGTGTAATCCCATGCATCCCGGGCGCTCACGTCCGCGCCCGCCTCGACCAGCAGCTCGACCACATCCAGCGGGGCGACCGAGGCGGCGAAGTGCAGCGGCCGCTTTGCACAGGCGCTCTGTGCATCCGGGTCAGCGCCGGCGTCGAGAAGCGACTTCGTGACAGTCGCGCTACCGGTGACCGCCGCGTAGTGCAGCGGCGTATTCCCCGCGAAGTCCTGCCGATCGGGGTCGGCGCCGTCGGCCAGAAGCGCGCGCGCCCGTTCGGCGTCACCCTCGATGACCGCCCGGCGCACCGGACCGCCGCTGGGCGGCAGCGCCAGGTCCGCCTCCAGGAGAGTCGCGATCAACTCGGGGTGCCCGTAGGTGGCGGCGGCGTTGAGGGCCGCGCCGCCTTTGTCATTGAGGGAGCGGACGTCGGCGCCCGCGTCGAGAAGCAGCTCGACCATGTCGGCCGCACCGAAGACGCATGCCCAGGCGAGTGGGGCGTCGCCACGTTCATCACGGGCATCAAGGTCCGCGCCCGCGGCGATGAGGACTTCGGCCACGGCCACGTCATCGTAGGTCGCAGACTGATGGAGCGGCGTCATGCCCCTCGCGTCGCGGATATCGGGATCCACGCCGGCCTCCAGATGGGCTTCCACGTCCTGAACATCGGCCTCGCGCACCGCTTCGTGTATGGTGGCATACTGTGGGCTGCCGAAGCGCGCGCAGCCTGTTGCCGCCATGAGGCAGGCGATAAGGGCGCCGTAGAGCAGAGGAATTGTGCGGCGGAGCAATGGCCTGTGGACATGCAGGAACCGGGGCTCAGTCGACGACTGAGCCCCGGGTGGTCGTGACCTGTGTGAGACACAGTGGCGCATCAGTCTCCGGCGACTGTCGTCCACTGGCCGGGCTTCGTCTTGTTCTGCCACTTTGCGTGGCCATCGCAGAAGGCGATGTTGAAGCCCTCGTTGTGGGCGCGGCGCGTCCGATCGATGCTGCCGTCGTCGATGACATCGAGCAGGCGGAGGTCGTTGGAAGATCCCGTGAAGATCTCAACGCTCCGGCTTTCGATCAGCATGATCGTATCAGAGGGCGCCTCTATGACGGCGAGCTTCGCCCCTGAGAGGCTGGGCACGCTGTTGTGGTTGGCATCGCGGTAGATATGTGGAAACGCGTAGGAGCAGACGAGCGGACCCCACTCCGTGCCGCGATACCGCGTGAATGTCCACGAATAGGATGGGCACTCGAGGATGGTGCGGTTGCTGACATAGGGCTGGACCAGGTCGCCGAACCACGCACGGGCGTACGAGTCTCCGGACGCCACGATGTCTCCGTAGTAATAATGCGAGGTCCGTGACATGCGTTCATCGTAGTCCTGCGCGTACATCATCATGCCGAGTCCGAGTTGCTTCATGTTTGACAGACAGGATGTCTGTCGCGCCTTCTCGCGTGCACGCGCGAAGACGGGGAAGAGGATCGCCGCCAGAATGGCGATGATCGCGATCACGACGAGCAGTTCGATGAGCGTAAAACCTTTACGACGCATAGCCTCACCTCCGACAGAGTTGTTGACCGGGGCAGTATACCATTTGGGGAAAAATGTTCAACCTGTGATCGTGAGAAACTTCGGGGAATCGCGTGAGTCACTCGGGGCCCGACGGGTCTGCTGACTGACGACGGCCCCCGTGCGCCTCGAGCAGCGCGACGACATCCTCGCGGCACCACTTCTCGGCGCGTCCGGTCGGGGTGTAGCCCCAGATGTCGGCGGCATCGACTTCGGCTCCCGCATTGATGAGAAGCCCTACCACTTCCTTCGGGGCCACCGATGCGGCGAAGTGCAGCGGTCGCATCGCGCAGGCGCATTCGGCGTCCGGGTCCGCGCCTGCTTCAAGCAAAAGCCGGGTCAACGCCGCGTCACCCATGCTGGCCGCGTAGTGCAACGGGGTGTTCCCGGCGAAATCCGCGACTTCCGGGTCGGCCCCGGCCTCGAGAGCGGCCTCCGCGGCCGACCTGTTGCCTTTGAGGACTGCGATGCGCAGGGGCGAGCGGTCGTCCGAACGCTCGAGTTCCGCGCGTATCAGCGGCGGGACCAGTCCCGGGTGGCCGTATGTCACGGCAGCGTGCAGTGGCGCCGCGCGATCCTCATTGAGCGCGCGAACATCGACCCCGGAATCGAGCAGCAGCACCGCCGCGCTCTGCGCTCCGAAAACACAGGCCCAGTGCAGGGGGGTGTAATCGCGGTAGTCTCGTGCATCCGGGTCGGCGCCCGCCTCGATGAGCGCGTCGGCGATGGCGGTCTCATCGTACATGGCGGCACGATGCAGAGGGGTCATCTGTTTCTCGTCGCGCGCGTCCGCCTCAGCGCCGATCCGCAGATGCCGGCGCACGTCGTTGAGATCGCCTGCTCTGACGGCCTGGTGCAGGGTCTCGTGTTGCGGTCGGGAAAGAAGATTGCAGCCCGCACAGCAGGTGACGAAGGCGATCAGTACAAACCACGCGAGGAAGCCCCGAACCTGTGTCGCGAGCAAGTGCGGACACCGGGGGCCGGCAAGGTGCCGAGCCCCCGGCAGGAAAGGTCGATGTGATCTCACCATGTGCATCAATCGTCGGCGGGGGTCGTCCACTGGCCCGGTTCGGTGTCTCTCATCCACTTCGCATGTCCGTCGGCGAAGGCGATGTTGAAGCCGTCGTTGTGCGCTCGCCGGACTCGTTCGTTGGTGCCGCCGTCCTTGATGTCGAGAAGGTGAATGTCGGCGCTGTAGCCCGTGAATATCTGGACGCTGCGCGATTCGATGAGCATGATGGTGTCTGCCGGTGCCTCGACGACCGCCAGTTTCGCGCCCGACAGCGAGGGGACCTGATTGTGGTTCGCGTCATGCCAGATATGCGGGAATGCGTACGAACACAACAGCGTTCCCCAGCCGTCTCGATAGCCGCTGTAGGTCCACGACCATGAGGGGCACTCGAGGATGTCACGGTTGTTCACATAAGGCTGAAGGTAGTCGCCGAACCACGCGCGGGCGTATGAATCCCCGGATGCGGCGATGTCTCCGTAGTAGTAAAAGGACTCCCTGCCGAATCGCTCGTCGTAATCCTGTATGTACATCATCATTCCAAGACCCAACTGCTTCATGTTCGAAAGACAGGATGTCTGTCGAGCCTTCTCACGGGCCCTCGCAAACACCGGGAAGAGGATCGCCGCCAGAATCGCGATGATCGCGATCACAACCAGAAGTTCGATCAACGTAAAACCGTGTCGCTTCATATCCTTACACACCTCCTGATGATGGTTTCTACTGCCGGTAGGTTACCCAACTGGCCGGGAATTCCTTCCTGCGTCAAGCAATCTTTTTGCGGAGAACTGTAAGTGTAGATCGATGCTGACATCATGGTCCGCCGCGGGTGGTATCTTGTGCGAGAGCCCGGCCTCGGGTATACTGAGGCTGTGCGATAAGCCGCCCTCAGACTGGAAGCCAGGGTATGCGTGACGTGGCATCAGAAGGAGATGAGCGAGGGATCCCCATCCGCCGGGTGGGAGTGCGGGACATTCATCTTCCGGTGATGATCCGCGAGAAAGAGGGCGGTCGCGCCCGCGTTACAGGCATCTTTGAGGCCTCGGTGGAGCTGCCGCATCACGAGCGCGGCACCCACATGAGCCGCTTCGTGGAGATACTCTCGCGCTGGTCGAAGCGGGCGGTGGCGCTGCCGGAGATGCGCGAGATGCTGGCCGAGATCCGCTCGCGATTCGACGCATGGGCCGCGCATTTGAGGCTGGACTTTACGTACTTTCTGCGCAAGCGTTCACCGGCGACGGAGCAGCCGTGTCAGCTTGACTACGACTGCTGGTTCGAGGCCAGTGACGTCAGTGATGAGTTCGACTTTCAGACCTGCGTCGCGGTGCCGGTCATCACGCTGTGCCCGTGTTCGCGCGAGATCTCGCGATTTGGAGCGCACAGTCAGCGGGCGATGATCCGCGTGAAGCTGCGCACGCGGGATGAGCAGATTGTCTGGCTGGAGGACCTGATCCCGCTGCTGGAGAGCCAGGGGAGCGAACAGGTCTACCCGATGCTCAAGCGCGAGGACGAGAAACTCGTAACTGAGCGATCTTACGAGAACCCGAAGTTCGTCGAAGACGTCGTCAGAGATAGTGTGCTCGCCCTGCGGGAGCTTCCGGACGTGGTCTGGTTCTCCGTGGAGTGCGAGAGCTTCGAGTCAATTCACAATCACAGCGCGTATGCCTGCACCGAATGGCCCGGCGAGTGGTCAGCCGATGCCCGGCATGTGCGTGAGACCGAACGCGCGAGGGGAAAGCGATCGTAGATGACTGTGGTGCAGATCGGTATCATCATCGTGTTGATCGTGGCCGGCGTATTGATCTGGCGGACCGCGTCGAAGGCGCTCGGCGAGGCCCTTGAGGGGCAGCAGGAGGAGCTGTCGCCCGAGCAGAGCGAGGTAACTGAGATCACGCCAATTGAGCCGGAGGGGCCGGTCGGGCCGGACGGGTTGATGGTGCTTTTCGCCGACCGCTTCGTTGATCGGTCGCGTCCGGGTAAGATGACCAGCCCGCGGGCAAAGTGCTACGCGCCGCTGACAGAAGAGGAACTCGATGCCCACCACTGGGCGCATCAGATAATATACGTGACGCTGATCGATCTTTACGAGAACGGCTGCATCGACTTCCGCGTCGCCGATCGCATGGCCACCCTGATGCCGCCCTACCCGCAGAAGACGTGGGAGCTTCAGATCGCGCAGATCGGTCCGATGCCCGAGGCGCCCACAAGCGACGCGCTGGCGGTGGCGTTCGGACTTTTGCGCAAGCGCAACCGTGATGAGGAGGCCGAGGAGGACCGCCACTGGGTGACCCTCGACGCGCTGATCGAGCAGGCCCTCAAGACCATCCGCCAGGAGATGAGCTTCTGGCAGCGCTGCGGAGTCTTCGGCGACATCAGGCAGTACGTGGAATTTGCGTTGATCGCCCAGGGCTACCTGATCGAGCCCGGGAAGCCGACGTGGCTCGATCGCGTGCGCACCCAGCGGCCCACTCCGCATGAGGATGCGCTCAAGCTCGAGGAGGATGCCGAGGCGCTTGCCCGGCAGATGGCAGAGTTCCGCGCGCAGCACGGTGGCAATCTTCTCCCGGATTCCGAGCGTGAGACTGAGACCTTGCGCCAGGCGGATCCGGCGCTGCTGAGCCCGCCGGAGGAAGCCCCGGAGTTGCCGCTCGACGAGATGATACGCATGTCTATCTACGAGACGCTGCTGGCGATCCGGCAGCTTGAGCCCAGCGGGGACGCAGGAGTGTAAGTGATGCGCACAGACGAGCTTGTCGAGCAAATCATCATGATCGCGGTGCTGGTGGGGTTTCTCGTGCACATCTTCACCGGCTACGATCCGCGCTGGTTTCACGTGACGCTCTACTACGTGAGCCCGATCGTCCTTGCGATCATCCTCGTACGGCGCTACCGGCGGATGCAGGAGGGCTTTGAGTACTCGAAGAAGATCGTGGACGCCCAGCATCAGGCGACGGGTGCGAACGTGGTGGGGCGCGACCCCACGCCGCCCAGCGGGGTGCAGTCGCCCTACCCGGGCGTTGTGCTGCCGGATCAGGCTCCTGAGGGTGTCGAGATGGACGCGAGCGACGAGCAGCAGCCTCCGGACTTCGGCGGCATCCCGGGGATATCAGGCCGGCGGCCCAAGGGCGACGAGTAGCAGGACGCAGATGGTCACGCGACGATCAGAGGCGCTCCGGAGACGGGGCGCCTTTTCAGTGTACGATTACTCTCGGGGCTTGCTGATCGTCACGATGCCGAGGTAGCCGTCAACGGTGATCTCGTCGCCGGTGCGGATCAACTCCGCAGCCTCGGGGACGCCCGTGACGCAGGCGATGCCGTATTCGCGGGCGATGATCGCGCCATGGATGAGCATCCCGCCGCGTCGCTCGACGATCCCCTCCGCGAGAGGGACCACGAAGGTCATCGTGGGGTCGAGAGAGTCGATCACGAGAATCTCGCCCGCCTCGAAGTCGTAAAGATCGTCGTCCTCCCGGATCACTCTCGCGCGCCCTCGGGCAAGCCCCGCCCCCGCCGGCTGTCCGACAAGCTGCCGCTCCTGCGCGCGCATTGCGGGAAGCGCCTCGCCCTCGCTCGCGTCCGCCTCGGCGCGGGGCTCGGGCACGAACTGCGGATCGCGCAGGGCATGGGCCGCATCCCCGGGTGAGAGATCAGCGGGGAGATCGCGGTCGATGCGCCTGCGGGCCTCCTCGACGGCCCTGGTGACCTCGGCCTCCACGCGCCCGAGGTAGATGTTGTCATCATCACGGAGGCGATAGCTCGCGCGGCCGAGATCCAGCAGCTCTTCCGCCCGCTCGCGCTTTTCGCCCTCGAACTGAGCGAGGAAGCGCTCCTCGAGGGCTTCCTCATCAGGCCCCCCGCGCCCCGACTGGTCGCGTCGGGCCATCTGCACCACGAGGTCGAGTATGCGGGCCGGATCGCGCGCGGGTGCAGCCGGATCGGAGAAGCGCTCCGCGTAATCCTCGAGCATCGAGCGGAGTTCGTCGGGCGGCTCCTTTCCGGCCTCCAGCGCATCGGCGAGGCCGCGTTCGCGCACCAGCGCCGCCATCTGCTCGAGAAGCCGGTTGCGCTCCATGCTCACCATGGGCTGTGACGCCAGCAGATCGATGAACTCGTACGCATCCTCGGGATGCACCGTGTCATTGTACACCTGGCCGAAGAGCCTCGCCCCGTGCGCAAAGGGGATGAAGTCCTCCCAGTACACCTCGTGCCACTGATCGAGGATCTCCGCCCGGCGCTCAACCTCTTCCGCAAGATCCCCGTCTGACATCCTCGCGAGATCGATCGCCGCGAGTTCTTCGGCGTCGCCGATCATCGCGGGGATCTCCTCGCCCTCGATCCTCTCGCGCAATGCCTGCAGGTTGTCGAAGCTGCGGCGCAGGCTCAGATACCACGAGCGGGAGTAGGGCGAGCCGTCGTCATCACCGGACCGCCCGGTGGTGATGGGGCGTGATTGCAGCGTGTGGAGCGTCTCATCGGCGAACGTCCACTCCGTGTCCTGCGGGCTCCCGAAGATCTCCTCCGCCTGTCGGGACATCCCGTGAACGGTCGGGACTTCGTCCGGCGCGAGCGGAGGAGATGAACGTCGCTC
Source organism: Armatimonadota bacterium (assembly GCA_051745855.1). GTDB lineage: Bacteria > Armatimonadota > Zipacnadia > Zipacnadales > UBA5352 > UBA5352. The sequence continues at coordinate 2,269 of JBNJEK010000082.1, read as the reverse complement.
GTGAGGCAGCGGCTGGAGTTGGACGCCCGATGCTGAGGCCATCACGGCCTCCTCGCGCTCAACGGGCGTGTGCGAGATCACCTCACGCGTGTCGCGGTCAATCTCCCAGCGGTCTGGTTCGACGGTCCCGTCCACGAGCCCCTGGTTGAGCCCCCAGACCGCCTCGATCATGCCCTGCGTCGGCTCCTCGGGTGAGCGGCTGAAAGCCACCCCGGAGCGCTCGCCGATCACGATCCGCTGGATCACCACGGCCATCGCGCTCTCCTCCGGGTCGAGGCCAAGCTCCTGGCGGTAGAGCAGTGCCGCATCCGACCACAGCGACGCCCACACAATGCGCACATGCTCAGCGATCGACTCGGGACCGCGCACGTTCACGTAGCTTTCATGCAGGCCTGCGAACGAGGTCCCGGCCGCGTCCTCGGCCAGCGCCGAGGACCGGACGACCGTGGCCGCGTCGCCAAAGCGCTCTTCGATGGCTGCGAGCAACTTCTCGCGCATGGCGCTCGGGAGTGGGGTGGAGGCGAACATATTACGGATGCGAAGCGCCGCGTCCCACATCTCCTCCCAGCGCATATCCTCGAAACGCTTACGCGACAGTTCGAGGTTGATGCGCTGAGAAAGCTCAGTCTGCTCAACGTAGCGGCGATACTGCTCGGCCGGGACAACCGCTGCTGCGGGCACGGTCAGGCCGGCCCGCGTCATCCGTGCCAGCGCCCACGCCTTTCCGCCGACCTGACCGCGGAGTTTGTCGGTGATCTCTGAGAGGGGGATGAGAGTCATCGTTGAAGGTGCAACTCCGTCACGTGCTGGAAGCGGCGGACGACGTAGTAGGTGTCAACGTGGATGCACAGGACCGCCGTCGAGGGGCTGCGGACGAAGTCGCGCAGGTGCGGATGGACCCGCCCGAAACGCTCGGCCGCCTCCTCGCGTTCATCGCCGATAAACTCGACGGCCTCGCCGACCGCCGTCGCGGCGGCGGCGTCCTCGAAGTCGACGGGAACGTTGCGCGCGTTGTCGATGAGCATGGCGACCCGCGGATCGGCCTCGATGTTGGCGAACTTACGCGTCGCCCGCGGGGTTGCGAAGAGGATGCGACGCAGGTCCTCCGATGCTACGAACGCGACGAGGCTCGCGTAGGGCGCCCCGTCGTGGTGCGTGGAAAGCACGCCGAGGCGCTCTTCGGCCAGTAACTTGCGCAGCACGCGTCTGGCCTCCGCGCGGCTTTCCTCAGATGCGGCTTCTGGTCCATCTTCAGGCTGCATTCAGCGAACCCTCCGCCATGTGCATTCAACGATCAGATCGACAGCGTCAGGCCGTCCTCCGGCACAAACTGGCGGAGGTACTCGGCGGAGACCGACAGTTCCTCGATCAGCGCCTCCTCGGTCTTCGTCGAGCCCGGGATGATCTCGCCGATCAGGTACGTGTGATCGACCGGCTGGAGCACCTCGGACAGCGGAGATGACGCAAACTCGCGATGCGATTCCTCAAGCGCCTCGAGGATCGGCGGGATCTCGACGTGCCCGCGCTCGTTATACTCCTCGGTGAACGGCCAGTGGTGGCTGCCATCGGGGGAGGTCTGCTGGAGATGCACGATCTCCGAGACCGCACCGAATCTGCGGCACCACTCGACGTAGTCGAGATCGTCGCCCTCGAGGCCGTAGTGCATCCCCGCCTGATGGCCGACGTCGATTGTAAGCAGCACCGGGCAGCCGTCGTTGTCTCGATTGACCGCCAGGAGGAAGTCCTCGGCCTGCTGCAGCGTCCACGGGATCTCGCTTGGAATGTACATCTGCTCGTTGTAGATCGCGCCGATTCCCTTCGCCGCCGCAGCGCGCGAGAGTTCACGGAAGATACTCTGCACCCGGCCGATCGCGCTCTGGTAGGCGCGCTCATCCTGCATCACTTCGACGGAGATCGCGTCCCAGTGGCCGCCGATGCGGTCGCAGCCCATCTCCAGCGCGAGGTCGCAGCACTGGAGGATCCACTCCTTCATCCGCTGGCGCGGCGCCGGATGGCTGTGTGAGAGGCCGTGAAAGCGGTGAGTCGCCACGCCTGTGTAGATGTCAACGATGTTGACGTCGTAGCGCTCAGCCTCGGACCTCACCTGGCGAGCGGTTTCCATCTGAAACTCGCGGTCGCCGGAGAAGAACGGGTCGAGCACATCGCCGCAGAACTCGTGGTTGCGGAAGCCGATCTCACGCGTCAGACGCATCCAGTTGCCGGGGCGCTCCCACCGTCGGGTCAGGAATGCTCCGTTGATTCCAAGTTC
>JBNJEK010000081.1:0-15968 GCA_051745855.1 Armatimonadota bacterium | reverse complement strand
TCCGGCTCATCCTCGTCCGATCCGACGCGTTCCTCGGCGTCTTCCTTCTTCTCAAAGAGCCCGGCCAGCCAGACGCTCAGAAAGTAGAGAGCGACCATCGGCCCGGCCATGAAGGACATCGTCGCCGGATCGGTGGTGGGTGTGGCGATCGCCGCGAAGATGAAGATCGCCAGCACCGCGTGACGCCACCAACTGATGAGTTGCTTCTTCGTCACGATGCCGACGGCGGACAGAAACGTCAGCACCAGCGGCAGTTCGAACGCGATCCCGAAAACCAGCAGCAGCCGCATCAGGAAGAACAGATAGGGCTGAAGCGTCAACTCCACCTCAACGCCCATCGAGCGGTTGAAGCGGAGAAAGAACGCGAACGCGCGCGGTGATATCCAGTAGCAGAACACGACACCGCCGAGAAAGAGCAGCACCGCGAGAGGCACCACGAGGATGACCCACTTGCGCTCATGCTTTTCCAGCGCAGGCTCCACGAACAGCCACATCTCGATGATCGCGCCCGGCGAGGCGATGATCAGCCCCGCCACCAGTGCAATCTGCATCATGAGGATAAAGCCGCCGGCGGCCTCGAAGATGCGGAATTCGAACTGCTCCTCCCCTGCCATCACCGCGCCGACCTCGGCCGGATAGCGCAGGATATCCAGCATCTGCTCGCGGAATATCCAACTCGCCGCGGCGGCGACGACGATGTACACGATTATCCTCAGGAGTCGCCAGCGCAACTCCTCAAGATGGTCCCAGAAGCTCAGTTCCTTTGCATCAGCCGCCATCGTGCATCCTCGCGGGGTGTCCTGAGTGTGGGGCCCGGCCTCGTGAGTGTTCGACGCGCGCGCCATCGAGACCTATCTGCCGCCGGTGTCCGAGACGATCGAGGGTCACCCGTGCGGATAGGTGTCGCGCAGCCACTCCGCGAGGGTGCCATCGTAGACCGCATGTGCGAGGTGTTCGTCTCCGCGCTGACTGCCCCATGAGTAGTAGACCACCATCTGTCCGTCGAACTCGCAGAAGTCGATGTCCGAGTTGTTCACGTCCTCATTCGGCCCCGGCCGGAGGATCGGGTTCTGCGGGCTCTGCTGCCAGTGCAAAAGATCCTCCGAGCGTGTCAGCCACGTCTCGAACCACCACTTGCCGGGGCGTTCGAGGTACCACACGTAGTAATGCCCCTCGTGGAAGCGGATCGTGGGACAGGCCGCGTAGCGGTCGGTGCCCAGCACCGCTTCGGTGTCAGGCAGTACCGTCCAGTCCAGGAGATCGTCGGAGACCGCGAACTTGATCGTGAAGTACGGTGATGGTCGGAAGTCGCTTTCAAGCGCCATCACGTAACGTTCGCCATCATGACAGACCGAGCAGTTGAAAAGGCGTTCCTCCACGCCTTTGATCGCGAGTTGCTGATCCCACTCGCGCAGATCTCCGCTGCGAAAGACGGTGATCTCATCGACAATATCTCCGGCCTCATCGCGGCGAGAGGCGTACACAAAGACCTCATCGTCGCGCACGATGGGAGCGGCGAATGTGTGCCCGTGTCCGAACTCTGCAAGCACCTCGCAACCCGCGAACTCCCCGGCATCGCGTACATCGCGCGTTCCGTCGGCGAGCCGCCGGATGCGGAGGTAGTGTTCCCCGGGACGGCTGCTGCCGGGCGTCCTCGGCCGGACCGACTCCAGCAGCAGCAACTCGCCCTGATAGACGAAGGGCGAGGTCTCGACGAGATGGTCCATGAGTGTGCCGAGTTTGCGTAAAGACATAGCTTTCATCTCCAGGATAGCGGCGGGCGTTAGTTTTTCAGTCGGTTGGAGAAGCGGGATCACGTTCCCGCCCCGATCTCCCGATGTATTTCGTCCGCACCGCGTGGGTATCGGCGAAGGCGCGTCATCCAGGACGTGCCAGATCATCACGCGCTATTGGCTTTGCGCGAGGTCGCGGGAATTGTCATCGCCCCTGCATAGTCTCCGGTAGTGTGAATGAGGCATTTGTGAGTGAAGTGCCGCATGCCCTGCAAACACCCATCGTGCCCGGACGGTTGGCAGGTGCCCCACTAAGGCCGAATGCACACAAGGCAGGTCCGACGGTAAAGCAGGAGTCATACACCATGTCCACTCAGTCAACTGTCGGAGACGCGACGTCGCCAAAGATAGTTTCGACGCAGCGACCACCAACGCCTCCAGATCCAGACTATCTGCTGACGATGAAGCCGGCATCGGCGACTCCATCGACCCCTGCGCATCTTATCAGAGCCGTCCGTGGTCGTGGAGGGCACAGGCCCCTGCCAGCGCATGCTCACAGAGATGTTCCAGACGACTGGACAAACGACTTGCCACTCCCTCAGCAATCCGCTATCCTTCCATCCACGAGGACACTTCGAGGTGGAGGAGCGCTCTGACATGGCCACGCCGATCATAGACGCTCGCGTGCACGTAAGCCGCGCAACCGCCCCATGGCCGAAGGTCCAGACAGTGCTGCGCAAGGCCGGCATCGACAGCGCCCTGCTGTCGATGCACCCGGAGACGCCGCAACCCGAGCATGACATGACGCTGCCACGCGATGTTGCCCGCGAGGACGGGCCGTGGGCCGCGTATTACGTCGGCGGCCTCCCCTTTGAGGGCTACCGCAGGGGTCCGGCGAAGGTCCCCGCCGACTTCGACCGCTACTCGGCCGTCCACATTCGCAGCTTTCTCTCGCCCTCACTCGACTTCGGCGGCGCGACCACATCCGCCCACTGGGACGCCGAGCGCCTTGAAGAGGCCGTCGGTCGCGATGACCTCGGCGCCATCATCGACGCTGCCCGCGAGCGCGAGCTGCCCGTCTGGCTCGTCGAGCACTTCCCGGTCACGCTCGGCCTCATCGAGCGCTTCCCGGACGTGCGCTTCGTCATCCCGAAGATGGGGGCGATGAACGGTGGCTCGGCGGCGGTCATCAACGCCCTCGCCGACCACGCTCACATCTGCTTCGACACCTCGGGCGGCGAAATCCACGAGTCGATCGTCAAGCGCCTCGGCTTCCGCAGGATCCTCTTCGCCTCCGGCTACCCGTTCAACGACCCGGCAGAGTGTCTGGACCAACTCTGCGCGATGGATTTGCACGACGAGGAGATCGGCGCGATGGCCGGCGGGAATTTGCTTGAACTGATCGGTGCTTAGCGCGAGGTGATGCGCCTTGCGCGGCGAATATGCATGTCACACAGCATTTGCTGACGACCACGGGCCTCGCGTCCGTGTCACGTGGCAGTTCTTTCACAGGATACAGGGAGAGTGACTGACAATGCCGACACGACTTGAGACGATGAACTGGATCATGGACTGCGGGATGGCCGCGGTTATCCGCGCGAAGAGCAGTGACCACCTCATGCAGGTCGCCGATGCGATCAAGGAGGGCGGTGTGGACGTTATCGAGGTCACGATGACCACCCCCAACGCCCTCGAGGTCATCGAGGAGGTCGCGAACAAATACGGCGAAGAGGTACTCATCGGCGTGGGCTCGGTGCTCGATGCCGAGACCTGCCGCATGGCGATTCTGTCCGGCGCCGAGTTCGTCGTGGGTCCGTGCCTTGACCGCGATATGATCGAGATGGCCCATCGCTACGACAAGCCCGTCCTGCCCGGCGCGTTTACTCCCACCGAAATCAAGCAGGCGTGGGACTGGGGCGCGGACATGGTCAAGGTCTTCCCCGCGTCCGTCGGCGGCCCGAAGTACTTCAAGGCGATCCTCGGCCCGCTGCCGCAGATCCGCCTCGTCCCGACTGGCGGCGTGAACATCGACACTACACCCGAGTTCCTCAAGGCGGGCGCGGTCGCGCTGTGCGCCGGGAGCGCCCTTGTCGACAAGCAGGCTGTTGCCGAGGGCCGCTTCGACGTGGTCACCGACACCGCGCGCAAGTTCCGCGAGGCCATCGACCAGACCCGCGAGGAGATGGCTTCAGGCTGACGCAACCGGACCGCAGTGCGGACGCCCCCGTCCGCACATGTTGCACACACGCTCAGGGGCCGCGCCCTCTCCGGACGCGGCCCCTGTTTCCGTCGAATGCAGGACTAATCTTCAGCGCGGCGAACAGGTTTACTGCGAGATCCCGAAAACCGATGGATGCAGTGCGAATTCTACTGCCTCCGGCCGCAGTGCCGGGCGCATCGAGGCTGGTGGTCGATGGTGACGCTGACGCTACTCGCCGCACTTATCGCAACTGTCTGCTCCGGAATCGCACAAGCTGACATTGCCCCGACTGCGCTCGAAACTCCATTCCAGCCCGAACCGCCCGATGTCGGGCTCATCCAGCCGGTCACCGCGCCACCGACCCACGAGGCGTTCTTCGTGCGTATCACTTCCCCCGCCGACGATGGCGAGGTGCTTGAGGGCAGCAGGGCCCATATACGCTGGGACAGCGGCGGCCCGATCGAGAAGGTGCGACTCTACTACTCCTATGACCGCTGCAAGCTCGCGGGAAAGTCACGCGGATCGGTCGGCCACGTCCTGTTCAACCAGATGATCCCCAACTTCGGCGAGGTCCCGTGGACCGTTCCATGGATGGACGGCGATGGCTTCCGCCTGCGTATCGCCGCTTACGGGCATGAGGACGAACTGATCGCCTCCGACGAAATCGGTGTGCGTTTCCGTCCCGCGGAACTCAAGGACCTTCCCGATCACGCCATCGGCATCGTGAAGAAACGCCAGCGTTTGTACTACTACGAGGACGGACGAATTCGCAGGATGCACATCGTCTCCACCGCCGCACCGGGATACTGGACGCCGACGATGAAACCCGGCAGTCACGATCCCAGGCGAGGTGCCATGGGGAAGGTGTTCGGGAAGCAATGGAACGCCTGGAGCCGGCAGTATCAGACCGCCATGCCGTTCTGGCTGCAGATCACCGCCTCGGGAAGCCACGGGATCCATGCGACCAGCCCGCCCTACTACCAGTATCTCGGCCGCCCCGCCTCACACGGTTGCGTCAGGCAGCACCGGGCGGACGCGCAGGTCCTGTACGGCATGGTCGATGTGGGCACACCGGTCTACATCTTCTGAGCTTTGACCGCGTGCCGCCTACTCAGCGGCGATGACATCGTCCGTCGGCTCCGACTGCCCCTTCAGGTGCGCCAGCACCTCGCCCATCGGCGCGAAATCAAACTCAGAGCACAGGTGCAGCAGGCGCGACCGGGTCTTGGCAAGATTCACCGTGTGCTGGAAGCGGTGGAGGCGGCTGTTCGGCTTCACCGGGGGATTCGGGTCCAGTTCCCACGGGTGCAGATAGATCATCGCGGGGCGACCGGCGGAGTTCAGCCGGTGTGTGGCCCACCGGGTCACCATGAACGGATAGAGCCGGAAGTAGCCGCCGCCGCCAAACGGCAGCTCAGTACCACCGATCTCCATCGTCGCCGCGGGAAACTCCCACAGGCCGTTCTCCATCCGGTGAGGCGTCCTGAGCACCCCGTTGGCCCCGTAATGCCGCATCCGCACCGGGAAGATGCTCGCATCATAGGTAAAGCCCAACTCCGCAATGACATCAAGCGCCCACAGGCAACTGTCGTTGATCGAGAACGAGGGGGCGCGGTAGCCGATCGGCATCTCGCCGGTCACATCGCCAATCACGTCGATCGATCGCCTTACATCGTCGCGGAAACTCTCTGGGGATTGTCTGAAGACCAACTCGTGGAAGTACCCATGGCTTCCGATCTCGTGGCCCCTCGCGCGTATCTCACGGAGCAGATAGGGCTCGCGCTCGGCTACCCAGCCCAGCACGAAGAACGTCGCGCGGATGTCGTTGAGTTCGAGGATCCGCAGGGTCTCCAGCGTATGCGGGACGACGCGGCTTTCAAGCTCCCCCCACCGCTCGCATGGCAGCACGTCCCCGGGGTAGGCGTAGCAGAAGTATTCTTCAACATCGACGGTCAATGCGTTGACCACACGGCGCACTCCCCTATCCCCGGCGACACAGGTACGGTAAGAGTATCTCCCCGCCGACCGCAACCCCGCAGACACATAGTATTCATTCTACCGTCGGAATGCAAGCATGAATGCCCGGTCGCCTGGCTGAATGACACAACCGCGCGCTGTCGCTTGTGTCGTCCGAAGGGGCAGGCCGTCTCGACGATGCATCGCAGGCCATGCGTCGGGCACCCGGCTGGCGCGGCCTCCCGAAGACCAGGGCGTGACGACAAACGGCCGCTACGACAACGGCACAGGGCATCCGGGGTATCGAGACATCACGCGTCCGGTGCACTCACCGCACGTGGAACACGCGCGCGCGAATGTCGCTCTCCAACGGCACCGTCAGTTCACCAGCGGCGCTCACCGGGAGTTCCTCGCTGCTGTCAAGGTCGATCGCAGTCATCGCCGCATCGACCGGCAGCCTCACCGTCACTGCGCCGCCGGCGTCCTGGTAGTAGTCCGCCACGAGGATCACCATCTCACCTTCGGCGGTCACGCCGCTGATCCGCCCCTCTCCCCGGACCTGCGCGCCCTCAAGCAGTTCTCCGGCCAACAGCAGGCCCTCGACCGGCTGCAGGTTGCGGATCGCGCGAGAGTACGCCGCAAGATTCTCGGCATCCCACACGCGTCCGGACCAGAAGTTCATCCCTCGCGCGCCGTTGCAGAAGCACTCCAGGAGTGCGTAGCGGAAGCGCTCGCCATCGTAGGTCCCGGCGTCGCCAGGGCTGATCCACGGCAGTACGTCGGGCCGCGGGAGCAGTTCGCGCGAGCCGCGCGACTCATCACCGACCAGTGCGATGTGATACCAGTAGAGCGGCGTGTACGTTGAGGGCTGCGCCGACTGCAGATAGTCCGGGTAGAGGCGATCGAAGGGCCACGTGAACTGGTAGTCGCGCTCAGGCGTCCAGTCGTAGACGCCGATCTCGACCGGCTCCTCGCCCGCCCCGGCCATGGCCGCGTCAACCGCGACGACCACGTCACTCCACATCTCGAAACCCTTCTCAAGCTGCCACTCCTCGAGCGTCTCGAAGCCGCTCTCGGCGAAGTCCGCCTGGCAGCGCGTGCACTCCTCGGCATCCACCGGCCCGCGCCAAGTCCACAGTTCGACGTCGGCGAAGAGATAGTCCGGCTGCGCCGTCGCGGCCTGGCCGGCCACGCGATCAAGCTCCGCCTGATAGTATTCCCCGCGGTAACTCGGGCAAAGGCGGCTGCCGACCTCCCCGTCCGGAAGCTGGCAGCGCGTCTCCGGCTCATTCGGGATGCGGTGGAAGGTCGAATCGATCATCAGCCCCTTGAAGCCCGCGTCACGAACCCGCTCCCAGAAATCCCACTGCGCAGCGTTGTCGGGGTCGTCGCGGTCGCGAATCCAGTGGACGAAGTTCGTCGCGGTGTTGAACCCGAGATGTCGGAAGGCCTCGATGCTGTCGGGCCATGACATCATCGCGCCGATCCCGTACCAGCTCAGGCCCACGATCAGCCCGTCCGGCTGCGCTGTCTCCGGGACCTCGATCGCCCTCAGCGGCAACGCTGCGATCGGCGCCTCGGTGCCGTCGGCGTATGAGAGGCGATAGCGCATCTCGCCCTCCCGGCCGTCCTCCCAATCACCGGTAATGAACAGCCGTCCCCACGTCTTCGTGTCGCCGGAGACGGTCCCTGCCCACTCGTAGCGCGTCCAGCCGTCATCGATGGCCTGTCCGGGGATCTCGGACATCGGCTCGGCAGGCTCGTCATCGGTCCCGCGACCGAAGCCGCTGCCGTCGATCATCTCGACACCGGGCGGCAGTTCCAGCGTCACCACGACATCCTCGCCCTCAAAGTCCGGAGGAGCGATGACCCCCACCGGGTTGGGTGTCGTCACATTCGTGGTGAAGGCCAGGTAGGGTTTGTGCAGGTACATCTGCGGCCGGGTGGTCGAGAAGTCCATCACCGGCAGCCGGTCGAGGTCGACGGCATCGGAGTCGTGCTCGCCGCGGAAGACATACATCTCGTCGGCGACGGTCAGGCCCGCGCCGTAGAGGCTGAGGCCAACGTAGCGCCCACGCGTCTGAAGGTCGTCGAAGCGGAAGCGGTGCACCCACGGCTCGCCGTCGTTGCGTGGCACGTCAAAGCGCTGATTGTCGCCGCGCCTGTAGGTGGAGTATTCCCCCACCCGCCGCCACGTTTCCCCGTCATCGCTGACCACCGCGGCCATCCACACGGGCGTGGCGATCCCGCCCTGCGGGGCGCCGCCCTGGATGCGGATCGCGATCTCGCGAATCGGCTCGACCTGCCCGAGGTCCAGTGATAGGTTCGCGCGGCCGGCGTAGCTCCAGCCGACGCACTTGCTCTGAAACCACAGTTGCCCGCGAGGGTGGTCGGACAGAACGCCGTCCGTCAGGTCGACCGGATCTGTGTCCTCCGCGGATGTCAGACGATAGCTCGGGGCAGGCGCGTAGCTCACGGTCTTCCCCAGAGCGAGGTTCAGCGTCGGATCGAGATCGCCTGGTTCAGGCTCCCAGCCCGGGTGTTCGTCCTGCGCGCCGGCGAGGGCGCAGATGAGCGCGAGTACTATTGTAAGTGCGACTGTCGAGCGCATGGCTGTCACCATCCACTTTCCGCCTTTCAGCAGGTTTTCATGCCCGATGACGCGAAAGGTCGGACGTCTGTCGAATCTGGCCCATCTGAGGAGCGCCTTCCGATGCGTACGTTTGTTATTGCCCTTCTGAGCACAGTAATCCTCCTGCCGACACTCGCAACCGCACAGACGGAGGACGATCCGCTCGCCTGGATCGACCAGGAGAAGCTGCGCACGGCGTACTTTTACGCCCGCCCGCCTGCCGACGAGAAGGTTCAGCATCTCGTGGACGTCGGCATGAACTCCATGATCCTCAAAGCCGATATCGAGCGAGCGATGCCCTACCTTCGCGAGGCCAAGCAGCATGATGGCATGCACGTCTTCCTCGCGTTGAATTTCAACGTGAACGCCGAGAAGGAGGGGTTTCGGCAGGCGGTACTCTCCGACGGCAGTGTCGAGCGCTACGCCTGCCCGCTGGAGGAGCGCTTCTGGCAGGAGCACCTGCTGACGGAGATGGTCGAGCGGGCGGAGCTTGCGAATGACCCCGAACTGCAGGTTGACGGGCTGTGGATCGACTTCGAGCTTTACGCCACGGTCACCGGGCAGCGGTACTACACCAACGCGTGCTACTGCGACCACTGCATGTCGGAGTTCGCCGAGCACGCCGGAATCGAGCTTCCGGAGCTTGACCTGAGTGAGCGCCATCCGTGGCTTGTGGAGCATGACCACGGGGATGCGTATACGCAGCTTCTGCAGGATCGTGTTGAGGAATACGCGACCGAGGTGCGCGAGCAGGTCCACGCGGTAAACGCGAACCTGCTGCTGGGCTTTTACCCGACACCGCACAACTGGTCGCTGGTGGGCGTGGCGCGGGCATTCTCGACCGACCGCCTGCCGATCATCCTGTGGGCGACCGACACATACACCGGTGGCGGCCCCGACCGCGTTCCGGATGACTGGCGGGAGCACTACGAGGCGCTGGGGATCAACGCCCGCTACTGCGCCGGGATGCTCTTCCGCTGCTACTCCGCGAAGAACCTCGCCGCGAACCTCTACCACGCCAGCTCGAAGTCCGACGGCTACTGGCTCTTCACGACGTACACGCTCTGGAACCCGGTTGAGGAGCACAGCGGCGATTACTACCTCGCCGCAGGCACACCCGAGGAATACTGGAGGGCAATCGAGCAGGCGAATGCCGAGCTTGACCTGCTGGCGACCGACCCGGCCCATGAGACCGACCTGCAGATCGGCATTGAGCCGATTGTCTACCATCCGCTGGCGAAGCCCGAACTGAAGCGGCGTGTCGAGGCGCTCGATCCCCCGCCGCTGACGGGCGAGGTCGTCGAGTACCCGCATGTGTGGCTGCGCAGCCCGAACCTTCTGCTGGTCGCGGCGGAGGCCGGGCGGGAGCTGAGGATCGCGCTGCAGTTCGACCAGGTCGGCGCTGGGAATGACCGCCTGCTGTGGGAGGTCACCGACACGGACGGGACCCTCATTGAAAGCGGTCGTGGCGAGCACGGGGAAGACGCGGTCGTCTCATTCATCCCCGAGCGCGACGGCCTGCACTACATGCTGGTCTCCGCGTCGCGGTCGAGATATGCGGTGCAGAGCACGAACGCGCCGCTGGCGCTTTACGCTGGCGCGAGGCTGCACGCGATGATGGGCGCCGAGCGCCTCTACTTCCACGTGCCCGAGCGCGCGGAGGAGTTCACGGTGATGGGGATCGGCTCGAGCGGGCGAGAGCGAGTGCGGATCAACGTCTACGCGCCGGACGGGGACCTTGCCGGGACGGCGCAAAGCGGCGCGGACGATTTCGAGGCGCCGGTGACGGTTGAGCCGGGCGCTGAGGCAGGCGAGACGTGGTCACTGGAGATCGCTCGCCCCGACCAGGAGATCCTTGAGGACAACTTCCTGACGCTTCAGGCGCCGCTGCCCCCGGCGGTCTCGCTGGTCGAGGAGCATGTGTTCGGGGTGCGGTAGTTCGGCCCCATGGCACGCATGCTCCTGTGCGCGCCGTTCGTCCTTCATGAAGGAACATTCGCCCGCGCAGCGAATTACCATGCAACGCCGGTCTTCCGCCGGCGCAGTACAGTACGTACGCAAAGCCACAGAAGTCGTGGGAGGCTACTGATGAAACGCGTTGGTATTGTTGACTGGGATACATCACACGTTGTGCAGTTCACGATGCGCCTCAATCACATCGAGGACGTAGACGAAGAGCAGTGGATCGATAGCGACTACCGCGTTGTCGCGGGCGTCCAGGGCGAGAGCGAGATCACAGACCCCGAGCGCATGGCCGAGTACGAGGAAAAGCTCACAAGCTGGGGCGTCGAGAAGGTGGACAGCGTCGAGGAACTCGTTGACATGGTTGACGTGGTCTGCGTCGAATCACAGAGCGGCTACGCGCACCTTGACCGCGCCCGCCCATTCATCGAGGCCGGCATCCCGACATACATCGACAAGCCCTTCGTGATCGACGTCGAGGACGGTCTGAAGATCAAGCAGCTTGCCGAGGAGAATGGCGTCCCGGTGTTCTCCTCGTCCTCGCTTCGTTACGCCCCGGAGGTCGTTGACGCGCAGGCGGACGACGAGGGCGTGGGTGAGGTTGTCGGCGCGCACGCCTACTCCCCCGCGAGCCTTCATGACAAGAACCCCGGCCTCTCGCACTACGGCATCCACGGCGTCGAGACGCTCTACGCGCTGATGGGGCCCGGCTGCGTTGAGCTGTCATGCATCTCCGAGGAGGGCGGCGAGGTCTCGGTCGGCCGCTGGGCCGACGGTCGCACGGCGTCAATGCGCGGCACACGCGCGGGCGCGCACGCCTACGGCTTCACCGTCTGGGGCGATGAGGGCGTCCGCGACGAGCGCATCAGCACCACATACATCTACCGCGAGCTTCTAAAGAAGATCGTGCAGATGTGGGAGACTGGCGAGGCGCCGCTGGACATCGACGAGACGATCGAGATCGCGGCATTCATCGGCGCGGCCTGGGAATCCGCCAACACTGGCGGCAAGGTCGTCGAACTGGAGTTCACCGCCGGGCAGTAACGCCGACATACCGTTCCGTGGTGCAGAGGCCCACCTCCGCACACAATCCCGCAGAACCCATCGAGCCCGGCCTTCCCCACGAAGGCCGGGCTCATCATTACCGAACGGCGGACGCATCTGAAGATACGTCCCTCCGCACGAAAACGGCTACTCGCCGATCCCCAGCACCTCACACACTCGCGCGAAGACCTCGTCCTCTGTCCCTGACGCGTCCACGATGGCGGTGCGCTCGGGGTAGCGCTCGGCGTAGCGATGGAAGGCCTCGCGAACGCGCTCGTGAAAGGTCAGTTCGTTCCGCTCGATGCGGTCGGCCTCGTCGGTACCCTTCTCACCAAACTTGCGCAGCAGCCCCTCCTCCGGCGGGAGGTCGAGAATGATCGTCATGTCCGGGACGAGGCCGCGCGTGGCCTCAGCGTCGAGGCGCAGAACGCGCTCCTCGCCAACCTCCCCCGCGTGGCCCTGATAGGCGAAGGTCGCCGCACTGAAGCGGTCGCACACGACGACCCTCCCGGCCTCCAGCGCCGGGCGGATGATCTCGTCGCAGTGCTGCGCGCGCGAAGCGCAAAAGAGGAAGACTTCGGTGAGCGGGGTGATCTCGTAGACTGGAGAGAGAAGCATTTGCCGGATCGCGTCGCCCACTGGAGTACCACCGGGCTCGACCGTCAGCACCACGTCCTCGCCCGCCTTACGCAGAACGGCGGCGAGTCGCGCCAGTTGCGTCGATTTCCCGGCGCCCTCGACGCCGTCGAGTACGATGAAGCGATGGTTCAGTCTCACGCCGCGGCCTCCCGTCACGGAACGAGCACCTTAACGCGGCGCCGAGGCTCTTCGCCCACGGTCTTCGACTTGAGGTTGCGGCGCGCGATCAGTTCGCGCTGCAGCCGCCGGACATACGCGCTCTGCGGCAGAAGCTCCACCGGCTCGTTCTCCGCCATGACGCGCTCAATGGCCTCGGCGGCCTCGCGAAGCGCGAAATCCTCGCGCGGAGTGTTCCTCTGCGCCGAAAGCTCCTCCACGGCCTCCTCGATCTCCGCGTAGGTGTTGCTCCGCACCGTCACGGTGGCGATCACATCGTCCGGAACGCGGCCAAGCTCGGCGGCGCGCTCCAGCGCCACGGCGACATCGGCCTCCTCCGGCTCCTGGGTGATAGTAGCGGGGACCCTCCGCTCGCGCAGGGCCTGCTCAAGGTGTTCGCGGCTCACACCCACCGGCAGCACGCGGATCACGCGGGAGCGCGCTTCCGTCCGCCTCAGCTCGGCCTCGAGAGGATCCGCGACCTCCTGGCCCACAGCGCCGCCCGGCGCAACGGACTTCTCCACCGCCACGACCTCGCCACCGTCGTCGAACTCCCTCACCTCGGCGGTGATCGGCTGTCCGAGGAGAATGCTGTCCACCGTCTCGGCCACGTCGTGATGGATAGCCAGGTGGTTGATGCTCTTGATCTCGATGACGATGTCGAAGGTCGGCGGCGCCTGGCGCTCGAGCACCGTCTTCTGTGTGCCGCGCCGGCGCGCCTCCTCGTCGCTGAGCACCACCGCCTGGATCCCGCCGACGAGATCCGACAGCGTCGGATTCGCCATCAGATTCTCGAGGTCATTGCCGTGCGCGGTGGCGATCAGTTGCACGCCGCGCTCGGCGATGGTCCGGGCGGCGGCCGCCTCGGCCTCGGTGCCGATCTCGTCCACCACCACGACCTCGGGCATGTGATTCTCGACGGCCTCGATCATCACCTCGGCCTGTGCGCGATTCTTCGGCACCTGCATCCGGCGGGCGCGGCCGATCGCCGGGTGCGGAATGTCCCCGCCTCCGCCGATCTCGTTGTTGGTATCCACCACCACCACGCGGCGGTCGAACTCATCGGCCAGCACGCGCGCGACCTCCCGCAGCTTGGTAGTCTTCCCCACTCCCGGCGGGCCGAGCATCAGGATGTTGAATCCGCTCTCGATCACGTCGCGGATGATCTCCAGCGTCCCGTACACGGCGCGACCGACGCGGCAGGTCAATCCGATGACCTCGCCGTGCCGGTTGCGGATGCCGCTGATGCGGTGGAGCGTCTGCTCGATCCCCGAGCGATTGTCGCGGTCGAAGTCTCCGATGCGCGAGGTGACGAAGTCGATGTCGGCGCGCAAAGCGGCACTCTCATCCAGCCGCTCAAAACCGTGCACGAAACGCGCGCCGATCGGGCGTCCGATGTCGATGACGACTTCCTTCAGCAAATCGAGGTGTTCGTGACCTTCCAGCCATCCGGCGACGCGGTCGGGGAGCACTTCGAGAAAGAGATCGAGGTCGGCCTGAACGGTCTCGTGAAGTGTCATGGGGGCTCCCTCACATCCTCCTCAGTTCTGCCGAACGTGGAGCCGCGGAGCATCCTGCTTTCACGTCTTGCGCAGCAGCAGGATGTACTCCTTCTGCATCACATTATAAAGCCCGAAGATGATCTTGTCCACGCAGCGCTCAAGCGTCAGGCCGGCGTCTTCACAGGCCTCGACGAACATCCCGGTGGTGTCGATCTCCTCGCCCTGGTAGGTCATGTTTCCGATCACCACCGCGGCCATCGCGCCGGGCTTGAGCACCCGCATCATCTCATGCGCGGAGCTGTGCATGTCCTCATCGTAAAGCTCGAAGCGCTCCTTTCCCCGCCCACGCACGCCGATGAACTCCTCGCCGATCTCGTCCACGTCATGCCCCATCGCCTCAAGCGCGTGCTCGTCATTCTTCACGTAGTTCAGCGCAATGGAGTAGGGCGGGGAGGTCACGATGCCGTCGATGCTCGCGTCGGGCAGATCGAGATCGCGCGCATCGCCCTCGCGGATATCCGCCTTACCGAAGTCGAGACCGAGGCACTCCTGCACCACCACGTGGTCCCGCACAGAGCGAAGCATCTTGTCGCGGTTGTGCACGAACGCGTCCACCGGATCACGGCGGCGGCGGGAGTTGTCCGAGCGAGCGATCATCTCCGCGAGGTCGAAGAAGTCCTTGACCGGCCCCTCGGGGAACTCGCGGTCTTCAGGAGTGCGGAAGAGCCTCTGCTGCTTGCTGTTGCGCACGCATGGCGCGACGTACTCGGATGCGGCCTCGATCTCATCGAGGTGCGCCCATGACTGCGTCTTCACCCGCGAGATGAGCGTGCACAGCGGGGAGACGTCCACGCCCACACAGTCGATGCCGAGAAGCTGCGCCTCCACGGCGGTGGTGCCGGAGCCGATGAACGGGTCGAGGACACGGTCACCGGGGCGCGCGCCGATGATCCCGAGCAGCGCCCGGATCATCTGCGGGTGGAACTTGCCCTTGTAAGGGTAGAACCAGTGGGTCAGATACTGGTTGATCGAGCGAGTCTGGTTGTACCGCTGGATGAAGTGGTAGTCAGTCAGTTCCGTTTGCTGCGGCCGCTCCAGCGCCATGACGTAGGCCGAGCGGTGGAGCAGCGCCTCACGGTCGAGGGAGCCGTTGGTGGAGAAGCTGCGCAGGTTGTCGTTGACGTCGAACTCCACGCCCGCTTCGCGTAGCTCCATCTCGGCGAGTACAAGCTCGTAGATGAACTGCACATTCTCGTGGAGTCGTAGCTGCGTTGTCTGCTGCATTCACAAATCCGCCCAGTCTGGTTGTCAGATAATCAGATACTCTCGATCAGCGACCGGATCGCGTTATACTCGTGGCGGGCGATGTCCACCGCGGTGAGATCGTCCGTCGGCTCCTTGTGTGACTCCGCGGAGACGTGGCCGTCGTAGTCCATCTCTTTGAGCCACGCGAAGATCGGCGCGTAGTCCACCTCGCCCTCGCCCAGCAGCAGCTTGTAGTCGTCCTCGCGGTCGTCCTTGTAGCAGTCCTTCACCTGTACGTTCCATGCAAGCTGGCCGAACCGCGCAAGGGCCTCGTGGCCGTAGTAGCGGTCCATGCGGTAGAGGTTCCCCGGATCGTAGTTGATGCCGAGGTTGGGACGGTCCACGCGCGCGATCATCTCCAGCGTGGCGTCGCAGGTGGCCGACAGCCCGAAGTTGTTCTCCATCACCACGCCCACGTCGGGCGTCAGCGCGAGGTCGCAGCACTCGCGGAGGTAGTGCGCGGCGCGCTCCCAGTGGTCCTCGCGCGCGGCGGAGGGCTTCGGCGGCCCGCCCGGCTGCACGCGGATCATGTCGCACTCAAGCTCCAGCGCGATCCCGACGTAACGGCGGAATTTCTCAATCTCCAGAAGGCACTCGTCATCGCTCTTCTGAGAGAACTGGCCGACGTAGGTGCATAGCGTGACGACCTCCATCCCGACGTTGCGAAGCTGTCCCGCGAGGTTGCGGACCGCGCTCTCGGAGACATCGGCCGGAAGATGCTTCTCCACGCCGAAGATCTCCATGCCCTCGTAGCCGATCTCAGCGGCGATCGAGACGGCCTCGGAGATCTCGTAATCCTGCAGTATCTTCGAACAGATTGCGATTCTAAGCGCCATGAC
>JBNJEK010000080.1:0-16238 GCA_051745855.1 Armatimonadota bacterium | reverse complement strand
TCGTTTCAGATGATCATCGGCGGCTCGCTGCTGTGCTTTCTGATCAATCCGATCTACTGGGCGATGACCGTCATCTGGCTGATCACGCACTCGACGGCCATCGCCGCGCTTTTCCCGCCGGGCATCTACCTGATGGGGAGCTTCTGTCTCTTCCTCGCGAACTTCGTCTTCGTGTACATGGCGGTCGCCGGCTGCATGGCGCGGGGATACTACGACCTCGTGAAGTACGCGCTGCTCACGCCCATCTACTGGCTGATGATGAGCATCGGGGCGTACAAGGCCTACGGGCAGATCATCGTTGCGCCGCACTACTGGGAGAAGACCGACCACGGGATCTTCGACCTCGAGGGCGCCCAGACGGGTGACGAGGGGGAGCCCTCATGAGCAAACTCAGCCGCTTCGAGATTCGGCTGGCGCTGCTTGTGGTATTTGCGCTCACGCTCGCTGTCGGTCTGCGGGGGCGGCTGGTTGACCAGCAGGTCAACTGGGACGGGCTGGCCGCGGTCGCGCATGCGTACGATGTCTTCAACGCGCAGCCGAACGCGAATCTCGCGATGATCGGCTTCGTGCAGCCGCCGCTCCCGGCGTTGCTGCAGCTTCCGGTGGTGCTGCTGGTCCCGGCGCTGGCGACCAGCGGGATCGCGGCGAACCTGCTCGGGGCGGTCTGCGCGGCGGCGTCGGCGGCGCTGCTGCTTGGGCTGGCGGCGGATTTCGGGCTGTCGAGGGGCTGGCGCTGGCCGCTGGTGGCGATATTCGCGCTGCACCCCTTCGTGCTGGGGCCGGCCGCCTGCGGGGCGCCGCTGGCGCTGCTCACCACGCTGCTGCTGGGCGCGTCGTGGGCGATTCTGCGGTGGGAGCGGACTGAGTCATTGCGGGACCTGATCGTGATGAGCCTGCTGCTGTCGGGTGCGCTGATCACCCGCTACGAGGCGATCTTCATTGTTGCGGGGGTGATCGTCTACCTCGGCTGGCGCACCTGGCGTCGGGATGGCTCGTGGGACAAGCTCGAGGGTACGATGATCACATTCGCGCTGCCGATCGCCTACGTCGCCAGCATCTGGATCATCGCGAACTGGGCGATCATGGGCGATCCGTGGCACTTCGCGCGCGAGACGTTCGATCTCTCGCATGCGGCCGGCGCCGAGGGTATGGCGACGCTGCTGCTGGGCCTCGCGCTGGTGGCGTTCTTCCCGGTGCTCGCGCTGGTATATCATCAGATGAAGGGCACGGGGCGGCACCCGGCAGCGGCCCGGCCGGTCGCGTGGGTCGTGGTGGCCGCGATGATCGCGCCGGTGATCTTCCCGTCGCTTTTCGCCGGCCTTGGGGAGGATGGACCGTGGGCCGACCTGCTGACTCCGCTGGCGATGATCCTCGCGGGTGGCTTCGCGATGCTTGCGGCAGTCGTGGGCGATCTCATCCACGGGCGGCGCCAGCACGGGCCGATGGCCGGGACCTTCCTGATCGCGGTTGGCAGCCTGCTGGTGGCGGGGTGGCTGTGGACATCCGAGGGCGCGCTGCCGATCTCGCCCGAGCAGGCGTATCTCGGGCGCGGGCCGCTGGCGGACTCGGCGACCGACGAGATCGAGGCGGCGGAGATGCTTCGCGGGATGGTTCTGCCGGACGACCGGCGGCATCTCGTGGCGGGGTGGCCCGGCTTTGCGGTGGCGCTCCTGGGCGAGCGCACCGGTGAGGTCTCCGTCATCCGAACCTCGGAGTTGCCTGAATACGTCGAGGAACTGTGGGTCGGGAGTACGCTGGTGCTTCTGACCGAGGAGGAGGCGGGGGGATTCGCGCCCGCGCTGGTGGCCGTCGGGCGGGCGCTTCCGCCTGACCTCGTGCTGGTGGAGCAGTGGCGGGCGGGCCCGTGGACGTGTTTCCGAGCCGAGCGGGGCGACGGCTGACGAGCCCGTCGCTCAGTCGTTTGGGATCGAAGAGCGCGCGTGTGTCGCGGTCTGGTCGTTGTGGAGGGGCCGGAGAGCGTGATTTGGCTGCCGTTTAGCCAAATCCACGCGACGCCGGCCCGGCCGTTCTGTCGTTTGGCCGCAGGACGACGGCAACGGCCAAACAACCGGGCTGGCGTCGCGTGGCGCTACACGACAGCGCACGCTCTCCAGCCCCTCCACAACGGCGCGGCGGCGAGCGGTCTGTCGCAGGACGACGGCAACGGCCAACAACCGGGCTGGCGTCGCGTGGCGCTACACGACAGCGCACGCTCTCCAGCCCCTCCACAACGGCGCGGCGGCGAGCGGTCTGTCGCACATGACCGGGATCATCAATCTAACTGATCAACGAGGTCCTGCGGGGGCGCCTCATCTCAGGAGGAGCCATCTTGCATCGACATGTCATCAGCCTCATCGCTCTGCTGCTCGTCGCCACGTCCGCTCAGTCTCAGGATCTGCCCTCCGCTGTCAAGGCCGAGCTTGTCGGGGGCAGCACCGTGTACACCGTCGATCGCCCGGTCCTCGAAACCACGGACGACGCCACCTATCAGACCGAACGCTACGGTCGCGAGTTCGCGTACATCTTCCACGGCCTTCCGGCCGGCGAGGCACGCCTCAAGCTGGGCTTTTGTGAGAATAACTGGACGCGGCCCGGGCAGCGGGTCTTCGATGTGCGCGTAAACGGCGAGCCCGTCCTCGAAGACTTCGACATCCTCGAACACGCCGGACGTGATGAGGCGCTGGTGCGGGTGGCGACTATCAGCATCCCGCGCGACGAACCGCTGCGCATCGAGTTCGAGGCGCAAGAGGATAACGCGAAGATCAACCTCGTGCGTGTATACACGGCCGAGTGGGTGCTCGAGACGAGTCCGCGTGATGAGAAGACGTCATCGCTGGAGCCGCGACAGCGTGACCTGCCCGCATCCGAGGATGTCTGGGAGACGCAGCTTGGGAAGCTCGGCAGCCGCGTGGCGATCAACCCTCGCCCGCAGCAGGGCGTGTGGTGGCAGAGTCCGCTGGGGCATGCGCAGTACCGCACGGCGTATTTCGACCCGCCCGAGGTGGACTTCAAGCAGCAGGCGGCGCGTTACATCTTCGGCGTCCGCGTCGGGGACGTGGCACGTTCGCTCCCCTTCGACGACCGCCTCGAACACTTCTCGAAGATCGATCAGACGGAGACGATGACCGAGCTTTCCTACCTCTGCGCGTCTCCTGAACTGCCGGTGGATGTGCGCTTCACCTGGAGCGCGCCCTTCTACCCGGGTGACGTCGAACTGTCCACCGCCCCCTATCTTACCCTCCAGGTGGACGTGATCGGCAACTCCCATGAGTCGCAGTCAGGGGAGGTCATGATCGGCCGATCGCTGCCTATCGGCGAGCCGATGCGCGCGTTCTCCGACGACGGAATCACCGGCCTGAGACGCAGCGCCGAGGTGTTCGAGCTGCCCACCGAGGAGCGGTGGGTGGTGGATGACGCGCGCGACTTGAAGCTGCACACCTCCGGGATGCCGCTTGGTGTCGCGCCGGATGAGCAGGCGCAGTCGAGGCGGACCGACTCGGACGGGCGCGCGGTGCTGCCCGTGGCGTGGGAGCAGCCCTTCGGCGGGCTGACGTGGGCGTTCAACGTGCGGCCGGGGGAGACTCAAAGCCGCCGCATCGTCTACGTCGGCTGGGCGGATGGCCCGGTGCAGAATGTCGCGGGCGTTGATCAGCGCTTCAAGTACCACGAGTTCTTCGATGGCCCCGAGGATGTGGCCCGCTACGCCTTCGAAAACTGGGACGCGGTGCGCGAGCGCTGCGATTTCTTTGAAAGCATCGTCGAAGATGCGACGCTCCCCGATGCGCTCAAGCAGCTTCTCGCCTTCGCGACGCACAGTTATCTTGTCAACACCTGGTGGACGATCTCGCCGGATGGCGCCGACACATTCACCGTGTGGGAGGGCTGCTGTCAGCTTCAGTCCACGGTGGACGTGGAGTACAACATCGCGCCCTTCTACTTTGCGCTGTGGCCGGAGCTTCTGAGGATGGAGCTTGACCAGTGGCCCTCGCATATCAACGATGGGGTGCTCGATCACGACATGGGCGTGGGCCTTGAGGTCAATGGGATGGCCTACTGGCACCCGATGGAGATCGAGGAGAACACCAACTACGTGCTGCTGCTGCATCACTACTGGCGGCACAGCGGCGACGGCGATATCGTGCGGCGGAACTTCGACTCGGTGCGGGAACTGCTCGACTGGGTCACTGACGCAGACACCGACGGAGACGGTTTCCCCGAGGAGGGGCTTTACAACACCATCGACCAGGGGTCGCCGGCCATCCAGTACGCGCCCGACCAGGTCTATCTCGCGGTGCGGCAGATCGCGGCCTATCAGGCGGGTGCGCAGATGGCGCTGGAGGTCGGACAGGGGGCCGTGGCCGACACGTGGCTGCGGCGCGCGGAACTTACGGCCTCGACGATGGCGGAGCGAGGCTGGCTGGGCGAGCACTACGCGGTGGCACTGAATCAGCAGCAGCAAACGACGTCCGGGCGGAGCCCGGACTCGGACGGGGGCGCGGGGACGGGGATGGAGGATGATGGTGCCGACTACATCGGCTGGGAAGAGCGCCAGCATTACGAGGGCTCGTCAGACAACTCCACCATGCGCGGATGGGACAGCTACTCGATTTACACGACGAACGGCCTCGTCTACCCGTGGCGCTCGGGGATGATGGTGGAGGGACTGGAGCTTCCGCGGCTGCGCGAGGACATTCGCAACGCCACCGCGGTGACGATGGGCGAGTTCGGGTCCCCGCATACCAGCCATGAGAGCAACATGTGGGTCTCGCAGAACATCTGGCGCGACATGGCGGCAGCCTATCTCGGCGTGGACTGGATCGACAACGCTGAGCGCTACTGGGATCTGCAGCGCTACATCAACACTGAGAAGTACGGCGCGTTCACGGACGTCTACGTGTACGAACGCGACTCCACGTCGCTCGACTACTACCCGCGCGGCGTGGCGGCGTACGGGATGATCGACGCGCTGGCGGGCCTGCAGTTTGACCGCGTGGAGGGCGTGCTGTCGCTGGCGCCGCTGCGCGCGCCGTTGCGCATCCCGCTGCTGATGTTCGCCGACTGGGAGGCGGCCACAGTCCCGTGGTTGAACGTCGAGGGCGACGCCGACCAGCCGCGCATCAGCATAGAGGGCGGGCTTCCTGACGGGATCGAGGTGCGCCTCCGACCGCGCGGCGAGCCCTTCGCGGAGGGGCGGGAGGTCGCGGTGGACTGAGTTGCCATGGAGGTGGCTGCGATGGCGTCAGCCTCTCCGCCGCGTTTGCCTTCTATCCTGTCTATCCTGTCCATCCTGTAATGACGTTCACCGTCCTGTCTCATTCCGGGAGTGAACCGAAATGGCCGATCAGCTTCAAGCAGGCGTCGCGAAGGTGGACATCACGCCGCCGCTGGGCCTCACAATGGCCGGTTACGGCGCGCGGACCGAGGTCGCGGACGGGATTGAGGATCCGCTTTACGCTCACGCGATCGCCTTTGAACAGGGCGATGAGGCCTGCGCCATCGTCGTGGGCGACCTCATCGGTCTCAAGCGCGAGCAGTCGGAGATGCTCCGCGAGCGCGTGACCGAACTGTGCGGCCTGCCCGCCGACCGTGTGATGGCCTGCGCGACGCACACACACTGGGGGCCGGCGCTGTCCGCGTCGAACTATCTGAGCGAGAACCTGCGCGACGCGGTCTCGCAGGAGTACACGCAGACCTGCGTGAATCAAATGGCAGGGGCGGTCGCCGAGGCGTGGCGGCTGCGCGAGCCTGCCGTTGCCCTCGCGGGCACCGGCGACGCCGACCTCGTGAAGTTCAACCGCCGGCCTGTCAACGCGCAGGGAAACGTCGAGATGAATCTGCGGCTGCCCCTCGACCAGGCGCTGGTGGCCTCGCGTGTCGGCGCCGAGCTTGCGGATACATGGAGTGAGGGCGGGCCTCATGGAGAGCGCCTCAGCGACATACTCGTCGAGGTGCAGGGCCTGCGCGTGGGGCCGGCACCGACGCATCTGCCCGTGCTCAAGCTCGTGCGGCCGGACGGGTCCCCGATCGCGGCGGTGATAGCCTTCGGCTGCCATCCGGTCTGTGGCGCGGGGCGGGAGGAGACGTTCTACCGCTACTCGGCCGACTGGCCCGGGTACGCGCGGCGTGTCATCGAGCGCACACTGGGCTGCCCGGCGCTTCTGCTGCTCGGCAGCGCGGGCGACCAGGTCCCGCTGAGGCGCGGCGGCGATTCGCGCAGGCGCATCGGTCACTCCGTCGGAGCGGAGGCGTTGCGCGTGTGGGAGTTGATCGAGGACGACGGCGCCGGCCCGCTGCGGGTGGCGAGTCGCACGGTGGAGCTGCCGCTGCGCGAATTCCCGTCGGTCGAGGAGGCGCAGGCGGCGCTGGAGGCGACCGACGATCCCGAGGGGACCGGCGCGGTCCACGAGCGGCATATGCTGCAGATGGCAGAGAAGCATCGGGGGCAGCGGAGCCTGCCGGTGGAAGTCTGGTCGATGGCGCTGGGTGACACGTGGGGGCTGGTGGGGCTTCCCGGTGAGGTGCTCAGTGAGTTTGAACTGCAGATTCGCCAGCAGAGTTCGTTCGCAAACACGGCGGTGATTGAGCTGTCGCTGGACTCGCCGGGTTACCTGCCCACGGACGGTGCGATCGATGAGGGCGGCTACGAGTCCGGATGGTCGCCGTTCGGCCGCGGCGTCGAGGCGGCGGCGGTCGAGGGCGCGGTGGAAGCGCTGGCCGCGGTTGCGCAGGGAAGAGGGAAGAGGGAAGAGTGAAGGGTGAAAGGGAAACGGCCGGGCAACGAGGCGGCGGACAGGCGCGGTGCTGATGATCCGGTGATTCTCAGTGGAGAGGACGGCACGAACCTGTGCGGCGGGGGTAATGGAACAATCATGCTGAAGAGACCCGGGAGTGGTGGTGGATGACCGAGCAGGCCGATGAGATAGTAACACGGGGAGGACTTGAGTGCGTCTCCCGACCGGCGAGCGAGGACGATATCCCGGTGCTGGCGATCTTCGAGCGGGAACTGGCGCGGCTGTCGTTTCCGGAGGACCCGATCCTCGACCTCGACTACCACGCCGAGAAACTGGCACGCTCGATGGAGCGCGAACCGGAGGGGATGATCGTGCAGTGCGTCAGCAGCGATGACGCACCGACCGGCGATGAGATCGCGTCGTGGTTATGGCTGAGCACGAAGCGAACGCTCGCGACCTCGGAGGCCTACGGGGTGCTGCGCAGCCTCTACGTGCGACGGCGCTACCGGCGGCATGGCCTGGCGTTGAGCCTTGCGGAGTACGCGCTCCGCTACTTCGCCGCGCGCGATGTAAAGAAGATCATGGCGAAGATCCACGCCGAGAATAAGGCTGCGCTGAAAGTCCTGCGGCGGGCGGGCTTCGAACCGCTGCACACCACGCTGCAGTTCCGCCTCGAACCGGGCGAGCCCTACTTCTTCGAGGAGGACGAGGAGTAAGCGGGCGTCGCAAACACCGGCAGGCAGGAATTCCCGCTCCACTGAACGACCTCAGGCGCCGTGTTGTGGGACACGATCCCTGCCGACGAATATTCCTCTGCCCCGGCGCTTTACTCCCGCACGATCGATGGGGCCGGCGCGAAGTAGTGGATCACGATCCAGACGGTCAACACAAAGCTCACGCCGAGGATCAGGCCGAATGCGATCGGGCGGAGGCGGTTGAATGTGCGGTAGCCGCCGAAGCGCACCACCGTCACCTTCCACAGCCATCCGACGAAGATCGACATCCAGTAGCGCTGGATCGGCCAGCCCATCCACGTGATGTACCCCAGCGGGTGGAGCGGCCACCAGACGAAGCGGCGCCTCAGAGCCACCAGGCTCCACGTGATCACCCCGCCCATCGCAAGCGCGCCCCAGTCTGCGGCCGCGAGTGTTCCGGGGGCCTGCGTCTGGCGGACCAGCAGATTGACGGTATTGAGCGACGAGCCGCTGGGCCACCAGCCGAGCTTGGGCACTCCCCAGTGATAGATGACATAGAGCGCCGTGAAGTGACTTGCGAGGATCGCCACCACGATGGCACCCATGGCCGCGAGCATGATCTTCCCGCGGTTGGCGCCCATCTCACTGCCGATCTTGAGACCCTGCGCCACCGACGCCATGTTCATCGTGGCGGTGGAGCGGATCTGTGTCCAGCTTGTCGCGGTCAAAAGCGTGATGTTCTCATTGCCGACGCGGTCGGCTCCGGCGAAGTCCACGATGGTCTGGTTCAGCCGGAACGGCGCCGAGTAGATGAACATTCCCGCCTCCGCCACGACGCGCGCGACGACCATGCCGACCAGCGGGAATGCCAGGTACTGCACGAGCGCCCAGGTGAGATCCATCCCCGCCCAGGTACACCACCACAGCACGAAGATAAGTGAGCCGATGAAGCCGAATACCGCGAGGCGGTAGGGCTCGGAGGCGTCGGCGGCCTTCGGGTCGCGGCGCACTACGCCGATGGCCACGCGGACGGCTCGGACGATGTGCGCGCGGGCCGACCACAGGATCGCGGCGGCCAGCACCGCGTAGCCGCCGATGGTCTGGTACTCGAAGAACTGGAAGTGCCCGGTGTCCACACCGACGGCCATGCGGAAGAACTGCTGGACGCGCTGGAACCAGTAGAAGAACCACAGCGAGAAGCCGACCTCGGCGGTGAGCAGATAGGCAACGCCGATCATCTCGGGATAGACGTGCGTGGGAATGCGGTTGAAGGCCGCCCACGGGCCTCCCATCACCGTGTTGGTGCTGCTCTGCAGGTCGATGTCGGGCAGCGCGGGCCAGTAGGCGTGGAGGCCCTTGACGGAGTAGAGGATGGTGGCTGCTGCGAACGCGATCCACATCATGCGGCTGCGAATAAGCTGCGACGCCATCGCGGGCTCGGTCTCGACGGTCTCAACCGGAACCTGCACCAGCGGGTAGAGCAGGCGCTCCTCGTTCTCCCAGCGGTGAGCGAGCACGCCCATGAAGCAGATGACCATCCAGTAGACCGCAAAGAAGAACGGTGTCCAGACGGCGAGTGGGGTCAGCCACCCCCGCCAGGGGATGCTCTGGCCCGGTGGAAGGCCCTCGAAAGCCCAGCGGATAACAGGGTCCTGCGGGGAGAGGGATGGGACGAGCATCGGGTTGAGGTCTTCAAGGTACAGGTCGGGCGGCGCGATGTCGGGGGTCGCGTAGTACGTCAGCCCAAGCAGGTTCAGGTAGACGTGCTGGGCGAACTCCTGTCCGGCGACGGCGCCGGCGACCAGCAGCATCAGAAAGATCAGGAGCAACTCGCGCGATGTCAGGCGCCAGCGGCGCGTTGCGCGGCCGATCAGGCGTAGCGCGGCGTTACCGCCCACCAGTGCGAGGAGTATGCAGACCGCTCCCCGCGGGAGGTAGCCGGTGCCGATGATTTCGTAGCGAAGTAAGAGGCCGAAACATCCGACCACGGTGAAGGCGACGACCATCACCAGGCCGATGGTGACCGCGCGTGGGGTTACTCCATCGCCCCTGTCGGGTGCGTCCGCATCAAGGGGCTGCTGCTCGTGTGTCTCGTGTGTGGCCAGGGCCCTGTCCTCCCGGGAGGTGAATCGCGGTACATGGGAAAGAATCGTTTCTTCATCCCATGACCTCACACCTGCCCGGCATCAGAAAAAAGTGCGGGGCCAGTTGCATTTCTGCCTCCGGGGCGTCGTGAGGGGAGAGGGGCAGGGGCTCCCGCGGGAAGATGTCCTCTGCCTGCCGCATCCGTCGCAAGCAGCGCGACAGGCCGTTTGCGCAATACTGTGAACCGATGATACGAACTCTCGGGGAGGAGGCCGCCCAAGCGCGGGCGAACACGTGGCACGCTCGGGAGAGGTTCGCGATCGGAGGACCGTCATGGCCAGACAGTCAGACCGCCCCTGCGCTTCGTATGATCTTCATCTGCACACCTGCTGGAGCTACGATGCGACCGTGACCGCGGAGGAGCTTTTTGCCGCCGCCTCGTCTTCCGGTGTGCGCTCCATCGCTATCACCGACCATCACGTCTTCGACGGGCTTGACGAGGCTGTCGCGACGGCGGCGCGTTTCCCCGACATCTGCCTCGTCCGTGGCGCCGAACTGACTGTCACCACCAGCATCGGGGCGGTGGACATGGTCTGCCTGGGCTTCACGCCGGAGGCGGTCGAGGCGCTGGCTCCCGTCCGGGATGTCTACCATCAGTGGCAGCGAGAACTCGGCGCGGCCCTGTGTGCGGGAGTGCGCGCCCTCGGCTTTGATTACACGGACGCGCATCGCGAGGAGTTGCTTGCGTCATATCGCCCGGAGCGCGCTCTCTCCGTGCAGGGGGCGACACATGTCGCCAACAGGATGCAGCGGGCGTGGTTCATCGAGCGCGGCTTCATCGCCAGCGAGGAGGACTACGGGGCGCTGCTGGCCGCCGCGGGGGAGAAGACGCCCCGGCCCGCCTGTCCGGCCGCCGACTTTGTGCTCCCGCGGGTCCGGGAGCAAGGGGCGCTGACGGTGATCGCGCACCCAACCCGCTACTTCCAGCGCGACAGCCGGTCGCGGATGGAGCTTCTGCGGGAGGAACTGTCGTTTGACGGCGTGGAATGCGCGCATCCGAGTGTGCCGGCGGAGCTTACGCCGGTCTACCGCGCTTTCTGCGAGGAGCATGGCCTGCTTTCAACCGGCGGAAGCGATCTGCACTGGCCCGAGGACGCCCGGCCGGGCGGGCGGCGGAGCATCGGTGGACACATCGGCCCGGATGCGTGGTGGCGGGAGATAGAGGCGCGCCTCCCGGCCGACTCGATGATCAACGCGACGTGAGGGAGTTGCCGACCGTGAGAGAGTGGATTGCGGCGCTGACAGTCCTGCTGATCGCCGCGACCGGAGCTATCTGCGCACCGGCGTATCTCATCGACGCTCGGGATTGGGATGGAGAGCAGCAGGCGCGGTTTGTCGCGCGCATCGTCGCCGAGGATGTCGGTGAAGGCGCGTGGGCAGGGGAAGTGGGCGTGGCGGATGGGGAACTGCTCGACCTGCGGGCGCGCTCGCGGGAGGGCAGTCGCACCGCGGAGGGTGCGACGGTCGAGGGCGCGACCTTCAGCGTCGAAGAGGGAGCGGCGACGCCCGACTTTGTCGTGGAGTTTGAGGGCGACGCAGGAACGCGGATCGACGTGACCCTGCACGGAGAGACCGTCTCCGCGACCGTGGCCGAGTTGCGCGTGGATGACCGTCAACGCGCCGCAGGCGACACGCGAGTGCGCATGCTGCTCACCTTCATCTACCCGGAGGAGGACCCGGAGCCGCTGCGGGCGCTCAAGCCGATCCGCTCGGATACGCCGCTGGTCGTCGATGGGGAGGCGCGCTGCGTGATCGCCGTGCCCGCCGACAGCAGGTACGATGCGCTCGCGGGAGAGCTTGCCGCGGCGCTCGGGGCGGCGGGCGAAGCGCCGCTGCTGGTGCATGCGGAGGATCTTATCGACGCGGGCCTTCATCCGAACGCGGACGCGCTTGGCGCGAGCGAAGTGATCGCCGTCGGCAGCACGCTGGACAATCGGGTTCTCGGCGGGCTGTGGGGGCGCGGGCTGGCGCTGGCATCGCAGCTTTACCCCGGCGAGGGAGGATACGTGATCAGGACCGCACACGATCCGTGGGGGCTCGGGCACAACGTGGTGGTGCTGGCAGGCAGTGACGCGGACGGCGTGGAGAGGGCGGCCCGGGCCTTCATCGACGGCTATGTCGGCGAGGGCGACGTGGTGCTGGGTGGCCCGGTGGTGGACGTGGAGTACACGTGGACCGAGCACCCGGGAGTGCCGGACCGGTGGGAGAAGCGGATGCCGCCGGTGCGGACGATGGAGTATCTCCGCGAGCAGTGCATGGCGGCCGGGGTGATGGATGAGGACGGGGCGATCGTGTCGGCCGAGGGTGAGCCGAGGGAAGTGGTCGCCGCGGTCTTCACGGCGCTGAACTGGCTGGGTGACACGTGGTGGTATCTCGGCGGCGACGAACTGGTCGCGATGATGGGGGAGATCGTGGAGAAAAACCTTGACGCCTTCGAGGCGTTCGAGCCCACGCCCACGGTGGAGATGGAGAGCGGGTTGACCGGGTACGTCGGTGTCTGGGACCTGATCGAGGAGCTTCCGGTGTTCAGCGATCGGGCGCGGCTTGCCGTCACGAATGTGCTGCTGGCGCAGGCGCGGCTGGGGCATGAGCCGCGGGCGATGCACACGTTGATCCGCGAGGGCTGTCGGCAGATACACGATGAGAATCACGGGACGAACTCGGCGCTGAATGATTTCGTGGTGTGGAGTTACTTTGATCGCGACTACGGCCTGCCCGAGGCCGCGTACTGGCTGGAGATGGTGGACGCGCTCTTCCGCGGTCAGGCGTCGAGCTTCCAGGTGGCCGAGGACGCCGCCGGGTACAACCACTCCTGCCCGAATCACACGATGAGCTACGCCTTCGCGCGGCCGAATCTTGAGTATCTCGAGCGGGGCGTCGCGCGGCATCTGTCGGACTACTTCCTCACTGCGGGCATCAACAACCTCGGGCTGATGAGCGGCTTCGGAGACACCGGCGGGCTCGTGCCGGTCGGGTACTTCACGACCTTTGCGAACGCCCTCTGGTACTACCGCGATGGGCGCTACCGCTGGCCGCTGGAGCATCTGATGCACAAGAACTCGGGTCTGCGCGCGTACAGCTCGCGCCTGGCGCTGCGCGACGACGTCCCCGCCGAGGAGCCGGTCGATCTCACCGGCATCCGCCCGGAGTGGATCTACGAGCGACAGGTGGAGAAGGGCGGCGGTGTCCTCGATCCGGTCTATCTGCCCGAGGAGCCGACCGGTGACGGCGCTTTCAACAAGGTGGCGTTGCGCGAGGCATGGGGACCGGATCGGCAGTATCTTCTCATCAGCGGCATGAAGCGCGACGGTCACAGTCAAAATGACGTGAACGCTGTGGTCAACCTCACGGACAACGGGAAGATGTGGCTGGTCGACCATGAATACGGGCTGCGCCGGGGCGCCGATCACAGCGGCATCGTCGCGATGCAGGATGGCGCCTTCCGCGAGCCCGCGTCGCAGGCGGTCGTCGAGGAGATAGCCGACTTCCCGGCGAGCGGGGCGCTTGGGACCACCGTGCGGCTGGGGGATCTGAGTTGGAAGCGCAACATCCTCTGGCTGAAGGGCGGCTGGTACGCGGTCATCGACGATCTGACCGCGACCGAGTCGGCGGAGTACGTGCTGCGCGCGTCGTGGCGGGGCCTTGGCGAGGAGCAACTGCGGGCGGATCGGATGATTCTCACGCAGGGCGATGAGCGCTACGCCGTCATCACCGATGGCGACGGGAGCCTCGACATTCAGCGCGTGCCCTTCGCCAGGGACAGCGCGTGGCGAGCGTTCTACGGCGACGTGGACCCGGTGGCGAAGGTGTTCCGTGACGACCGCGCGGTTGATCTGCAGGCCGGCGAAGTCGCGCGCTACGCGGCATTACTCGCGCCGGGGGCCGCCGAAGCGGACATCGTGCGGCTTGACGGGCCCGCCGTCGCCGTGACCGCGGGTGCAGAGACGTGGATCGCGGCGACCGGTCCCTTCGCGCTCGACGGCGTCGAGTTCGTCGGGCAGCAGGCGATCATTGGCACTGGCGCGATCACGGTCGTGGCGGCTACGTCGCTGACTGTCAGTGACGAGGTGCTTCTCGCTGGAGAGCAGCCGGTCTCCATCACCGTGGACCTTGCGTCCGGTGAGGCGCAGCTCGCGGATGGGAGTGAGCCAGCAGCCATCACCTGGCGTGGAGCGGACGTGCGGCTCACCGCGGACGTAGCGACGGCTCTTGACGTTGCGGGGCTGTCGGAGGCCCTGGGCGATCGCGCGGGCCCGACGCTGATGGCCGCGTTCGAGGCGAAGCGCGCTCGTCTTGCGCAGGACGCGCCCGAGCCGAGCTACGAGGGCGTTGAAGCGCTGGCGAGCGTGCAGCTTGACTCGCCGGTCGTCGCGCTGGCGCCGGCCGACGCGGGGGCAGTGGTGGGGCTGGAGGACGGGGCGGTCGTGGTGCTTGACGCGGACAACGAGCCGCTCTGGCGGTGGGAGGCGGAGGCACCGATCGCGGCCGTCACGGGCGTCGACCTCGATGGCGACGGCGCGGATGAAGTCGTCGCGGGCTCCGAGGACGGCCAGGTGACGGCGCTGCGAGGGGGCGACGTGCTCTGGCAGTTCGCCATGCGGCCGTCCGATCGTGCTTCGTACACGCATGCAAAGATGTTCGCCACCGGCGACCTCGATCAGGATGGCAGCGTCGAGATCCTGGCGGTGGGGCCCTTCCTGCACTGCCTTAACGCCGATGGCAGCGAGGCGTGGCAGGACTACTACTCGTACTGGCGCGACATGTGGCGGACGGACGGCGAGTGCGTGTCCGTCAGCGATCTCACCGGGGACGGGAAGCTGGAAGTCATCATCTCCTACGTTGACGGCTACTCCGGCACCCGCACGCTTGACGCCGACGGTGAAGCGCTCATGCCCGAGCGCGATCAGTTCGCCTCGCCGCACATCGACCACGGCGTACCGGCGGCGAACCTCGGCGCTGACATCGACGGCGACGACGTGGGCGACGTCGCGGTCGGATACGACGGCGGTGTGCTGACCTTCGAGTATGACGCAACCGAGTACTCCGGCCACCTGAACATGGGCAGCGTGCTGCACCTGGCGGCGGGCGTCTCTGCTGAGCATGACCCGCTGATCTTCGCCACGAACGACATGGGCGATCTGCGCGGGCTTTACCATCGCGATGCCGACGCCGGACTGCGGCTGCGGGTGGCGTGGCGCGTGAACATGGGCGAGTCGATCACCGCGCTCGCCGTGACTGATCTCACCGGCGATGGGACGACCGAGGCGGTCGTGGGCACTCGTGGCGGGAATCTGCGGGTCGTATCAGCGGCGGGGGCGACGCTGGCAGCGGTCGATGGTCATCCCGCAGGCGTGGTCGGACTCGTCATCACAGGCGACGCGGGCGGGCGGGAGATCGTGGTTGGCCGTGCGGACGGAAGCGTGGAGCGAATGCGGCTGCTGCAGTAGCGAGCACAGGGAGGTCCGATCGTGTACGCGCTGATATACTTTGACACCGAGGATTACTTCTCACCGCCGGACTCGCCGGTTCACCGACTGCCCGGGCAGCTTGCGGAGATCATGACCCGGCACGGGCTGCCGGGGTGCTTTCATATCCACGGTGAGAAGGCGCGCTTCATGGAGCGCCACGAGCAGACGGATGTGATCGAAGCCGTCAGCAAGCATGACGTCAGCCTGCACTTCGATCGCGGGTCGGTCCATCCGACGACCGCCGAGGAGGTGTCGCAGCTTGGATGGTTCGAGGGGGTTGCGCGGGTGCTCTTCCGCGAGGTGCCGGGCTTTCAGGCGCTTGAGCGCATCTTCGGCAGGTGCAGCGCCATTACGCGGCATGGAGGGACCCTCGCGGCGCCGATCATCTACGCCTGCGGAATGCTGGGCAAGCCTTACTTTCACAGCCCCTTTCGACTGCCGGGCCGCAACGTCGCGTGGTACTGCAACGCGCTGACCATCGGCGGCTACCAGGCCGGCTGGCACTTTGACAGAGTCTACCGCGACACACCGGCCTTCGAGGAGCAGCTTGCCCGGGTGGATGACTACCTCCAGCAGCGGGCGCGCACACACGACTACACGGCGATGTTCGGCTGCCATCCGCTCATCACGGTCATGAAGCAGTTCCCTGATGCCGTGAACTTTCGGCACGGCGCGGCGCCACCGCCGTCGCGGTGGAAGGCTCCGGAGATGGTAGATGACGTGAGCATTCCGACGATTCTGCGCAACTTCGAGCGCCTCGTGATGACGCTGGTTGAGCAGCCGAATGTTGAGTGGACGACCGTGGCCGGGATCGACGAACTCTACGGCGCTCGGCCGGCGCGGGTGAACGATGCGATCGTGCTGCAGGGAGCCGAGCGGGTTCTCGACGCAGGAGGGCCGACCTTCACTGATGAGTTGACCGCAGCGGAGTTGCTCTTCCTGCTGGCGCTGCGGGTGCTCGACGAGCGGCAGTGGTGGGAGGTGCCGCAGGTGATGGGGCCGCTGGCGGAGCCGTCGGCGCCTCCGGTGGCGGACGGGAGCGCTCTGCCGATCGAGCCGGTGGCGGAAGAGATTGTGCGCGCCTGCCGCGCCAGCGGCTACCTCCCAGCGCAACTGAGCGCCGGCAACGGGAGCCTGCGGCTGGAGCAGGCGATGCTTCTGCTCGCGAGCCACGCCCTCGGCCACGCGCCGGAGGTGTC
>JBNJEK010000079.1:0-16357 GCA_051745855.1 Armatimonadota bacterium | reverse complement strand
GGATGATACAAACAGCATCCGGGCGAGGGCGCCCGGACTCCGGATTGGGATGCCGATGTCACAGAAGATCAACTGGCAACGGGTCATCCTCCTGATTGCGGCGGCGGGCTTCCTCTTCGCGGCCGTGGTCATGCAACTGAGCTTCTTCGCCTTCGCGCTCTATGCGCTGGGCGCGGTGAGTCTTACCGCGTACGCGATGACCCGCACCGCGCTTGACCGCCTCGAGACTGAACGCCACGTCACCGCTCGCGACCTCGACATCGGCGAGGACCTCGTGGTCACTGTCGCCGTGCGTAACAGGAAGGCCCTCCCGACCATCTGGCTGGTGGCCGAGGACATCCTCCCACGGGGGCTGGAGGCCCACGGGAGATGGGCGCGCGCGGTGCTGCTGATGCCCTTCGCCTCAACGCGCCTGCAGTACCGCCTCCGCTGCACCCGCCGGGGCTTTTTTCGCATCGGCCCCACGCTCTTCGAGACGGGCGATTTCTTCGGCCTCAACCGCCGCTTCGCCACCGGCGAGGATGCGAGGTACATCACCGTCTACCCGAAGATCGTGCCACTCGCGCAGTACGCCATCCCGACCTCGAAGCCGATGGGCGAGACCGTCGTCAAGCGACGACTCGTGGAGGACCCCACGCGGCTTGCGGGCGTACGCGAGTATCGCACCGGCGATCCGCTCCGGCGCATCCACTGGAAGGCGACCGCGCGGACGGGCAGGCTGCATTCGCGCGTCTTCGAGTACACCACCCTGATTGGCGCGAACATCATCCTCGACTTCAGCCGCGAGGCCTGGGACGGCGACCGAGAGCGCTCGGAGCTTGCGGTAACCGCCGCCGCGTCAATCGCCTCGCACATCGCCGACCGCCGGCAGCAGGTGGGTCTGGTCAGCAACGGTGGCGACGCCTCGGACATCATGCCGGAGGAGACCGAACGCATCTCGGCGCCGACACGTCCGCGGATCTACCAGCTTCTGGCCGAGCGAGAGCAGACCGATCGCCTGTCGCCGCTTCACATCCCGGTGCGTCGCGGCGCGCACAACCTGCAGCTTATGCTCCGCTCGCTGGCGCGCCTGCGGATGACAGACGCCCTGAGCTTCAGCGAACTGATCGAGGAGGAGTACGAGACCTGGCCGCGGGAGGCGACGGCGCTGGCGATCGTGCCCGGTCTGTCGCGGAAGTTGCTGCCGAGGCTGGTGGAGATGCGCAACTCGGGCTTCACGGTCGCGGTGATGATCATCGACAACGAGGAGAATTTCAGTAAGGCGCGGGGTATGCTGGAAGCAGAGGGCATTCGACCGATCCACGTGCGAGATGAGACGGAGTTGAGCGGGATCAGTATGTGAGGGGATCGGCGGGGCCCGGCCGCTGTCAGCCGTTGTCGTTGTGGCCCTCGCGCCCTCGCGAGGGGACGTTCCCTGGCTGAGATTCCGCAGGATTCCCCGGCGAGGGCGCCGGGGCCACAACAGCAACGGCTTAGAACTCGACAACAGCAGCACTCGGGCACAAGGAGCGACACCGTGCCACCATCCGCTGAGCAACAGATCCCCGGCGAGGGCGCCGGGGCCACAACAACAACAGCTTCGGGGGAGCGCGAGCCGCAGGCGCTTGAGCGCACGCAATTCGACTGGCTGACCGAGGTCGCGATCCCGGTCTGCGTCTTCGGGCTGCTCGGAAGCCTGCTCTACTACCTTATCGAGGTGCGGGCGACACTCGCCGGGCCGAACGTCATCGGGCCCCTGCGCTGGGTCGTCTTCTGGTTTCTGCTGGCCACCATCGGCATCGCGCGGATCCGCACGAAATACGGCGGCGCGGCCATCGCCGGGTACTACTCGGCACTGCTGGGCGTGGCGATGTTCGTCTTCGTGTGGGTGTACACCGGCCGCGCCGGCTCGTTCTACGGCGGCGCGAATGACTCGAACCTGCTGGCGCTGCTTTTCAACTGGTCGCTCGTCGGCGTGGTCTGGTGGGCCGCCAGCGCTGTGACGCGCGAGGCCACGCTCGAGGAGAACGTGGAGACGCAGCTTGAGGGCGGATTCTGGACGCTGCTTGCCGATGAGTGGCAGTACCCGGACCCCGAGGACCGCGAACCCGACCATGAGGTTGATCATGCGAAGACCAGGCCGCGCCATCCGGGACGGCTGGTGTTGTGGGTGTCGCTTGCGGCGCTGGTGCTCTTCGCGGTGGGCCAGCGGACGATCGGCGGCCGCGGTGAGCACGCCCGCGTCGCGTTCTGGTGCATGGTCGCCTATGTGCTCTTCGCGCTTGTGCTGCTGGCGCTGACGAACCTCTCCGCGCTGCGGATGCAGGTGCGCCGGCGCGGGATTTCGCTCGCGCCGGCGGTGACGCCCGCGTGGATCGTCGCGAGCCTGATCGTGACCGTGCTCATCGTTGTCTTCGCCGCACAGATGCCCCGTGCGCCGACGCCCGAGGGCCACCCGCGGGTGGTGCAACTCCCGGACTGGCTGACCGATTCCGAGCGACCCGGGATGGAGGAGGGGCCGGCACAGGGTATTGGCCCCGAGGGCGAGGGGCCCCGTGGGGATGGGCAGATCGTTGGCCCGGGTGAAGACGACGGCGAGGGGCCCGGCGAGGATGAGGAGGGCGACGAGGGAGCGGGCGCCGAGGAGGGGCCGGCGGCATCGTCGGGGGGCGAGGACGAAGGCAAAGGTGCGGGACAGGACGATCCCGAAGGCGAGGAGGCGGAGCCCGCACAGGGCGGTGAGGAGGCCGGTGAGTGGAGGGTCGAGCCCCCGTCGGCCCTCGCGCGACTGCTGATGATCGCGCTGCTCGTAACGGCCGCGCTGGCGATCGCCTACTTCGCGTGGGTCTGGCGGAAGCAGGTGCTGGAGGCCCTTCGCCACCTGGCGATGCTTCCGGTCTACATCGGCCGGGCATTCGCCCGGGCATGGCGGCGGCTTATGCAGTGGCTGGCGAAGCTGGGCCTGCCGGTGAGAGCCTCGACCGGCGCGCGGAACCTTCCGGACGACCCGTTTGTCAATATCTTCGCTGGGGGGCTCGCGGAAGGCCTGGCGCCGGCGGAGGTCGTGCGCTACGTCTACCGCGCATTCCAGGTGTACACCGCTCGCGGGGGGTATCAGCGGCGCGAGGACCAGACGGCTCTCGAGTTTCTGCGCGCGCTTCCCCCGCGGCTGGAGTTGCCCGACCGCGCTGCCGAACGCCTGACCCGCGCCTACGTGCTGGCGACCTACAGTCCCCGCGAGGTGACTGAGGCGCAGGTGCGAGGGGCGCGTGAGACGTGGATGATGATGAAGGAGCGTATCGAAAGCGCCCGGCCCCGCGCCGGCGCAGAATGAAGAGGTGACCCGAGATGCGTCTCGAACGAGCGATGCCGATTGCGATCTTTGTGCTGCTTCTCGCCGCCCTCCCGTGCGTGGCGCAGGATGCGCCTGCGGTTGCGGAGGGCGACGCCGTGGAGGGTGACGCGATCCTGCTGCGCTTCAACTACGAGGAGGGCGAGTCGCTCACCTACGAGACCACGGTGGATGGTGTCGGATCGGTCCACGTGATGGGGCAGGCGCAGGCGATCGAGATGGCCGGCAGCATGCTGGTCACGATGCTGGTGGAGGAGATTGACGAGGATGGCAACTACGTGATGGTCACCGAGGTGGACATTGCGGAGATGAATGTGACGATGTCGGGGAGCCCCGTGCCGCCGCCGAATCAGGACATCAAGGTGCGGACGACCATGAGCCCGCGGGGAGAGATCCTCGCCATGGAGATGATTCAGGAGGTGGACCAGCCGGATGCCCGGACGCCGTGGAATGCGGAGATGGCAAAGCTGCTCACCGGCGGCTTCGACCTCAATCAGATGCTGCTGGGGCAGAAGATCGCGGCCTTCCCCGAGGAGGCGGTCTCCCCCGGCGATGAGTGGAAGGGCAATGCGCCCGAGATCGAGTTGCGAGGCGAGACGGCGCCGCTGGAGATAAGCACAAAGTACGACGGCAACCTCGAGCTGGAGGGTCGGGACTGCGCAAGGCTTGACAGTGAGACGTCGATGCAGGCGGGAGCGCTTGGCGAGCTTGCGACGGCGCTGAGCATGGAGGGCTTTACCACGACGCAGTCTCGCTCGTGGTTCGACTACGAGGCCGGGCGGACGCTGGCGACGATGGAGAAGACGCAGGTGAGTATGCAGGTGAGCGTGCCGGCGGCGATGACCGGCGAGCAGCAGGCGGCGGGCGTGTTCCTCGAGATGTTCGTGGACAGCGAGAGCAAGCTGCTGCCCTCCGGTGAGGAGGAGTGAGCGGCGGCTGACATCGGCGGTCGTGGGCACGCCCGACCTCCGAACGACAAAGGCGGACGGCAGAGCCGAGGTTCGTCGTTTGGAGGGGCTGGAGAGCGTGCGCTGTCGTGTAGCGCCACGCGAGGCCAGCCCGGCCGTTCCGCCGTTGTCGTGGTCGTCGCGCCGCGTCGACCGCCGCGAACGACGACTGCCGAGGCGGGCCGGCGTCGCGTGGGGCTGGCTGAACGACAGCCAACTCACGCTCTCCCGCCCCTCAAGAACGGCGAACAGCGTGGCGGGGCGCAGGCCCCCGCCCCACAGATGAGGCCGGGCGCATGGTCCTTGCGCCCGGCCCTCGCCGTTAGTCGTTTTTGCTGCCGTTAGCAGTCTTTTGCGGTCGTTAGCCGTCTTCCGCCGCCGTTAGCTGCCGTGCGCTGCCGTCACCCCGCGACGTTGATGCGGCCCTGGCCGGTGTAACTGACCGTTCCACGCCGGTCGACGAATCGCACGATCGCTTCGGCCATCTCATCAGCGCCCGTGCGGACTATGTCGTCCTCGCCAAAGATCGTGAAGTAGCCGGACCCGCCCTTGGCCAGCGACAGCGGCATCGCGACCTCGTAGTTCCGATTCGCCTGCACGTCCTCTCCGCTGACCGTGAGGTTGACGATCCGCGAGTTTCGAGGCTCCTCCGGATCGTACGTCATCACCACGCCGGAGACCTGGAGGAAGCCCGCGTTCGGCTGAGGCGCCCGTGAGACGCTCCGCTCCAGCGCGTCGCGCAGTTCAGCGCCGCTGAGTGACACGACCGCCCACGTCTCGGTGGGCTGTGTGAGAAGGTCGGCGACAAGCTGCTCGGTGACCGGACCGGCCGGGATCGTGCCGCTCTTGAACGAAACCGCGGGCACGAATGCGATGGTCGTCCCGGCTGCGTCAGCGAGGCCGTCGGCGGCAAGGTCGCCGAATGAGGTCTCGGCCCGCTGGGCGTTCGCCGAGGTCAGATCGGCGTTGGTGGTCCCGGCGGCGAACGCGCCACCGGCGACCAGCATGATGCCGAGCAGAACCCCTGTGAAGCGCATATATGCGAGCTTCATTCTTCGTCTCCCCTTTGTCCGGCGAACTGCAGAAGGTACGGTCGTATGAACTGATCGAGTTCGCCATGCAGGACACCGTCAACGTCTCCGACTTCCACGTCCGTCCGGTGGTCCTTCACCATCCGGTAGGGCTGCATCACGTACGAGCGAATCTGCGAGCCGAAGTCGATGCCCTTGCGCTCACCGCGCAGAGCGGCGACTTCCTCTTCGCGCTCCCGCATCTGCTGCTCGACCAGCCGCGACCGCAGCAGGTTCATGCAGGTGCGGCGATTGGCGTGCTGGCTGCGCTCGTTCTGACACTGGACGACGATGCCGGTCGGCTCGTGTGTGATACGCACCGCCGAGTCGGTCTTGTTCACGTGCTGGCCGCCGGCGCCGGATGATCGATAGGTATCCACCTTCAGATCGGCCGGATCGATCTCAACGTCCGCGTCCTCGCCGACATCGGGCATCACGTCCACCGATGCGAAGCTCGTGTGCCGCCGCTTCGAGGAGTCGAAGGGCGAGATGCGCACCAGCCGATGCACACCCGCCTCCGCGCGGAGATAGCCGTAGGCCCACGGCCCGCTGACCTGGAAGGTCACATTGCGGTAACCCGCCTGGTCGCCGGCGACGGCGGAGACGACGTCCACCGAGTAATCATGCGCCTCCGCGTAGAAGCGGTACATGTCAAAAAGGATAGACGCCCAGTCGCAGGCCTCGGTTCCACCGGCTCCGGCGGTGATCATCACGACCGCGTCGTTCGAATCGTACTTTCCCGAGAGCATCGCGAGCAGTTCGAGCTTCTCGAGCGTCTTCTTCGCGCCGCGAATTCCCCCTTCGATCTCCGCCTCGACGCTCTCGTCGTCCTCCTCCATCCCGAGTTCGGCGAGGATCGTCAGATCGCCCACTTCGTCGCGCAAATCCTGCCACGGCTCGATGACGTCCTTGAACATCGTGATCTTCTGCATATGCTTCTGCGCCGACTCGGGGTCGTCCCAGAAGTTCGGGTCCTCGGTCTCCTTGACCAGACGCGTCAACTCGTCTTCGCGCGAGGCGAGGTCAAAGACGATCCCAGGCGCGGTTGACCTGTTGCTCCAGTGAATTCGCTTGCTCCATCAATTCCGACAGCATTCGCATCTGCTCCTGTTCATTGGGCGCCGCGGCTCATCCGGCGGTTGGAGGTGCGGCTTTACCTGCTCGGCACGTTCGCCTTGTCGATGCAGCAGTGTTTGTACTTCGCTCCGCTGCCGCACGGGCAGGGGTCGTTGCGGCCGGGCTCGTCCTCGGCCACGTACGTCTGTCCCTGCTCCGTCATCTGATCGGCGGCCTCGGTCATCGGCGTTTCGACCGCCTCGCCGCCCCGGGCCTGCGCCTCCATCTGCGCGGCATCGGGCGCCTCGGCCTGGCCGGTCTCCATCCCCTTGACGGCCACATCCTGCTGTTCGGTCGCGACCTCCGTGAGCAGCACCGCCTGGGTGAGGTCCTCGGCGAGGCTCTGCAGCAGCGCCTCGAAGAGCGCGTGCGCCTCGCGGGTGTACTCGACCACCGGATCCTTCTGCCCGTAGGCGCGCAGATGGATCCCCTCGCGGAGGAAGTCCATGTCCTTGAGATGCTGCATCCAGCGGCGGTCGATCAGGCGCAGCAGCCACGAGCGCTCAATCTCGCGCATCAACTTGGAGCCGACCGCCTCCTCCTTGCGCTGGTAGAGCGCGCGGGCCTGCTCCTGCGCAAGCTGCTTCTGCCCCTCCTGGTCGCCGTCGGCGAGGTCCTCGATGGCGACCAGCTCACCGAGGCCCGGAACACCCTCATCCAGCGCCATGTGGTAGCGGCGCAGCCAGATGCCCTGGCAGATCTCCTCCACGTTCGTCCGGCGATCGAAAGGATCCATCGCCAGAAGCTCCGCGGGAGGCAGCGCGCTCTCGATCCCCGGGATCTCTGTGCCGCGAAGGACCTCCCCGACGCCCTTCTCAGTCAGTTCGCCCTCATTGCGCTCGTATTCGGCGATCGCGTCCATCACCTGGTTCGCCCAGCGCATGGGCAGTTCGGGGTCGCCGAAGGTGTCGACCTTCTCCGCGACCACCTGGTCCACCATCTCGAGGACCGGCTCGCGCAGGTCCTCACCCTCCAGTACGCGGCGACGCTGCTCATAGATAAGCGCGCGCTGCACGTTCATCACGTCGTCGTACTTGAGAGTGTTCTTGCGGATGTCGAAGTTCCGCGCCTCGACCTTCTCCTGCGCATTCTCGATCGACTTCGAGACGAGCTTCGCCTCGATCGCCTCTTCCTCCGGCCAGCCGCCCATGAGCATGCCGAAGCGGTCCGGAGCGAAGAGGCGCATCAGTTCATCCTCAAGCGACACGTAGAAGCGTGACGAACCCGGGTCGCCCTGTCGGCCGGAGCGGCCGCGAAGCTGGTTGTCGATGCGGCGGCTCTCGTGTCGTTCGGAGCCGAGGATATGCAGGCCGCCGATCTCCTTGACCCGC
Source organism: Armatimonadota bacterium (assembly GCA_051745855.1). Classification (GTDB taxonomy): domain Bacteria; phylum Armatimonadota; class Zipacnadia; order Zipacnadales; family UBA5352; genus UBA5352. The sequence continues at coordinate 8,562 of JBNJEK010000079.1, read as the reverse complement.
TGATACTGCTCCTCGTTACGCTCACCCTCGGGGTTCGCCCCGCCCAGCACGATGTCAACACCGCGACCGGCCATGTTCGTGGCGATGGTCACCGCGCCGGCGCGACCGGCGTCGGCGATGATCTGCCCCTCGCGCTCATGCTGCTTGGCGTTGAGGATATTGTGCGGAATACCCTGCCCGATGGCGCTTTCGAGGCGCTCGAGGAAGTGATCGTACTCCTCCTCGGCGCGATCGTCCTCGAGGGTGCCGATGATCGCCAGCAGCCGCTCGAGATTCTCGCGCTCCAGCGGTTCGGGCTTGAGACCGATGGCCCGGAGTGCCTTGATGACCTCGGTGCGGCGGACCTCCGGTATCGGCGTGCGGAGCGTCTCCAGCAGCTCCTCGCGCTCGTCCTTGCTCACATCGGCCCGTCCATCGTGCAGTTCGAACTGCCCGAGGCGCGCCATCGCGTGCAGGCTGATCCGCTCGGGCGTCAGACGCGCGCCGACCAACTCCGAAACCTCGACCGATCGCGAGCCGACCAGGACCGGCTGCTCGCGCACGTAGCAGTCGATGATCTCATCAACCACGCCGCGGTACTTCGCCTCCTCGGTCTTGTACACCACGTCCGGGTGGTCCTCGCGGATCACCGGCTCGTTCGTCGGGATGACGACGACCGGCATTCCGTAGATCGTGCGGAACTCGTCCTCTTCGGTCTTCGCGGTGCCGGTCATGCCTGAGAGCTTGTCGTAGAGCTTGAAAAAGTTCTGATACGTGATGCTCGCGACCGTCTGGCGGGCCTGCTGGATGCGCACGCGCTCCTTGGCCTCGATCGCCTGGTGGAGGCCGTCGGAGTAGCGGCGGCCGGGCTGCAGGTGGCCGGTGAACTCGTCGACGATCATGACCTCGCCCTCCTTGACCACGTAGTCGTGGTCGCGGTGGTAAAGGCCATGTGCCTTGAGCGAGTTCTGAATGTGATGCTTGATCTCGATGTACTCGGGGTGCTCGAGGTTGTCGATGCGCAACGCCTTCTCGACCTTCGCCTGCCCCTCGTCGGTGAGTGTGACCTGGTGGAACTTTTCGTCCACCCAGTAGTCGGCGTCAGGCTCGATCTTCTTGCCGTCCGGGCCCTCCTCCGGCTGCTCACGAGTGCCCCTGAGCCGGCTGACGATGCGGTCGATCTCCTCGTAGAACTGCTCGGACTGCTCCGGGGTGCCGGAGATGATCAGCGGGGTGCGAGCCTCGTCGATGAGGATGCTGTCAACCTCGTCGATGATGCAGTAATAAAGGTCGGGCAGAACGAGGCGCTCGGGGCTCCCCGCCATGTTGTCACGGAGGTAGTCGAAGCCAAGCTCGGAGTTCTCGACGTAGGTGATGTCGCGGCGGTACATGGCGAGCCGCTCATCCGAGCGCATTCCGTGCTGGAGGTATCCGGTGGTCATGCCGAGGAATTCGAAGAGCTTGCCCATCCACTCCGCCTGCCAGCGGACGAGGAAGTCGTTGGTAGTCACAAGCTGCACGCCGCGCCCGGTCAGGGCGTTGAGATAAAGTGGCATCGTCGCGGTCAGGGTCTTTCCCTCACCGGTCTTCATCTCCGCGACCTTGCCCTCATGCAACACCATCCCGCCCATGAGCTGCACATCGAAGGGCCGCATCTCGAGCACGCGCTTTGAGCCCTCGCGCACCACCGCAAAGGCCTCCACCAGCAGGTCATCGAGCACCGCCTGCGTCTCGTCCTTGAGGCTGCTCTCGGCGCGCTCGATCTCCTGCTCATGGCGCTGGCGCTCGCCCGGGTCCCTGATCTCGTCGCGCTCGCGCTTGAGGCGGTCGAGTTCGGCCTGGAAAGGTTCGATGTGCTCCTGCACGTGTTGCCTGAAGGCCTCGGTGCGGGCACGCAGTTCATCGTCGCTGAGCCGCTCTATCTCCGGCTCCAGCTCGTTGATCTCCTCCACGCGGGGCCGCAACGCCGTCAGCATCCGCTCGTTCGGGTCAATTATGCGCTTGATCAGTGATCCAATCACGGTCTTTCCATCGCCTCACTGGCTGTGTCTGCGTCGGTTTGCGTCTCAGACGCCTCGCCGACGGGAGTCTCTGCCGACGCTCCTTGATCGTTCGCCCCGCCGTGGTGCGCCCAGAAATCCGGCGGTCCGTCCTCGGGGCAGGGGTCCTCGGGCGGCTCATCGTTGCCGAAGAGACCGTTGATCTCCGCCCCCACCATGAAGTTGTCACTGATGTCTGAGTAGCCGATCTTCCATGTCAGGCAATGCTCCCGCCGGCGCAGTTGCGCCTCCCACGCGCGCAATTCACCGCCTGAAAGATCGTAACGACCGCCGAAGCGCATGCGCCATCTGTCCGTCGCCCTGATCTGCACGTTCGTCTCAATCTCAGTCTTCAGATCCACGTCATCCCAAACGAAGGGCGTTTGTCCGCCGGTGGCCCACTGCTTGACCTCGACGTTGCCGGCGAACCAGTCGGTCAGCCGCGCGGCGCCACCAAGCCCCGCGCCCAGGGCGGCGTAGTGATTGCCGTCACTGTAGAGCGCTCCGGCGGCATCGACCCACCACCACGTCTCTCCCGGCTCGTATATGCCCTCCGGATTGCCGGTCAGCCGCGTCTGCAGCTTCAGCCTGTCCTCCTCCACCGGATCGAGCCGCTCCTCGCGGCGCTGCTTGTAATGACCGGCCGAGAGTGCGGCCTCAAGCTGGTAGTCACCGCCGAAAATGTCCCACTCGCCCTCGGCTCCCAACTCCGGGAAGCGATCAACCGGTACGATCCGATCGATGTCCTGGCGCATATCCTCCCGCAGTCCGAGTCTGAGCCACAGCTTTGTGCTGTCATCGAGATCGTAGACAGTCCGACTGGACATCTGCAGCGGACGAAGCTGTCGCCAGCGCACATTGACCGCGGTCCTGGGATTCCCCATCGGATCACCGATGGCGAAGCTCCAGCCGAGACGCAGGCCGTCGCGACTGCTGTACGTCGGGAACGGCCACACGCTCGGCATGTCGTCATCGCTTCTGCCGAAGGAGTAAGGGAGCTTCGGCAGCACCGGTATGTTCAGCCCGTAGATGCGAATCGATCCACCGTAAACGACGACCTGCTCGGTCTCCGGGTTCCAGCGGAAACGATCGGCGCGCAGACTGTAGTGCGGATCGACCCTGCTGCAGGTCGTGAAGCGTCCGTTGGTAATGTAAACGATCTCATCCTCAGTTGCGATCTCCCGGGCATAGGCGAAGCCGCAGGTAACGTCATCGTCGTCCTCACCCTCGCCGATCGGGACCATGATCCCGCCCCGCCGCAGCGAGTACTGCGCGGTGCGCGCATCGTAGTACGCCGAATCGCCTCTCATCGCCCCCCGGGGTGTGACGATATGAACGCCATCGAGCATCTCGAAGCGCCCGCGAGAGATGTCGCCCTCGATCAGATCGGCCTCGATGCGGACGAACTTCGATGGATCATCCACCACCTGGCTGAACACGCGCGCGTTGCCCCGCAGCGTGACAAGCCGGCGGTCAAACGAGAAATCAACCTGGTCCGCGTCGAATTTCGTGACGACCCGCTCCGCCGCGCAGGGGACGGTCGCCCCGCCTGTCATGCCGATAACGAGCAGGCACGCAAAAGCTACTCTCCACCTGAAGCGGACAGCGCCCGTCTGCGTCAAAGATGTTTCCTGACCCGCATCCGGCGGCCTTCGTGTCCTCGTCAGCGTCCTCGCCTTTTCGCCGCAGTGGCGGCTGGTTCTGTGCGGTCAGATGACGCTGAAATTATAACACACGGTCGTTCGAGCAGGCAAACGCCCCGCCGGGAGGGAGGCGGGGCGATTTGCCGGTCCAGTATAACCCCTTTTGAGGGCACTTCATGTGACGCCGCGGCGAACGCGGATGTTCACCTTTCGAGCATTGTTTCCACACTTGTGCGCAGGCGTGCGATGGCCTGTGTGTGAATCTGACACACGCGTGATTCTGTCACGTCCAGCACCTCGCCGATTTCACGCAGCGTAAGCTCGTCCTGATAGTAAAGTCCGATGACGACGCGGTCGCGTTCGGGCAGGTCATCCACCGCCATCGCGAGCAGTTCGTGGAGGGCCTCTCTGTCCATGATCTCAGCGGGGTCCTCGCCGTGAAGCGTCGGCTCACCGGGGAGGGCGGTCTCATCGACCTGCAGCGTCTCATCGACCTCCATCATCTCCTCAAGCGATGACACTGCCATCGAGCTTGTGAGAGAGAGAAGCTCCTGATACTCCGCCGCTGAGAGCCGCAGCCGCCGGCAGATCTCCGCCTCGGTGGGCCGGCGGCCGAGTTGCCGCCGAAGCTGTGCGATGGCCGTCTCGAGTTCGCGGTAGCGCCTGCGGACGCTGCGAGGAGCCCAGTCCCTCGAGCGCAGCAGTTCCATCACCTCACCGCGGATCACGGTGCTCGCGTAGGTTCCGAACTTCACGCCGCGTCCCGGTTCGAAACGGTCGGCCGCCTTGATCAGCCCCACGATCCCTGCGCTTTCGAGATCCTCTCGATCGACGCTGTCGGGCAGCCGCACCGCCACGCGTCCGACGATGTACTTCACCAGGCCCACGTGCTCGAGAATCAGGCGCTCGCGCTCTGCTTCATCGACCGTGGGAGATGTCTGAGGGCATCGCTCCGCTACCAAGCCTATCACCTCAAAGGGTTCATCGGCACTCAGGGACCGCGGCTTAAGTAAGCTGATCAGGTTCCGGCCGCGCGACGTATTCCAGTTCCACGTTCGGGCTCAGATCAACCGCGCGCACGGCGATGTACTGCGCGGAGGCCCTCCGACACAGCGACTGCAGCGGCATCAGCGAGCCGGGCTCCGCGATCGCGGCCAGTGGCTGGCCCCAGCCGTGCTCTGCGGCGAACTGATCGAGCATCACGACCCACGCGGCTGAGCGCGCGGGCATCATCGCGGCGATCGTGCGGTCCTCCTCGCGGTGGGCCGATGCGGCCAGCTCCTCCTGAAGCTCCGGTGAGGGGAAGACCGCTCTGATCTTTCCATCAGCCATCAGACAGTCGGATATCATCCCCGCCAGCCGCGGGCGCACACGCAACGCCAGCCGCTCGACGTCCCTTGTCTCAGAGAGCGCCTCCACCACCCCGCCGACCACCGAGACCGGATCTCGCAGCGGCACTCCGCCCCAGAGCAACTCGCCGCACACCCTGCGCAGCAGTCCCGCATCGAGGCCCGCTGCGTCCGCGGCCTCGACCAGCGCCGGATGGCTCCGTCGCAACCCGGCGAGCAACGCCGCCGCCTGTTCGAGATCGAAGATGTCGGCCGCATGACGGCGCAGCGTGATCTGCAGATCACCCGTCAACGCCTCCACAGCAGTCATCAGCACGAAGCCGAGGCCGCCAAGTTCGTCTGCCTCGTCACGATTAACCCACACACCGGTGCGCCCGTCGGCAAGCTCCGCGGCCGTGCCGATGTCCGGCGTGGCGCCCGGGTGGGGCGCGACGGCGAGTGTTCTGCCCGGTCGAATCCGCCCGCGCGCCAGCACTCCAGATCGGAGCACGATCGCGTACTCCGTCGCTCCCAGTTCCAGCGAATCTCGTACCATGACCGGAGGAATGTCGAATCCGAGTTCGCGCGACGCTCGCGCGCGCAGGTCCGGCAGCGCCTCCATCAGCCCCGCGGAGTCCTCCAGCAGGTCCAGCAGACCCATCCCCAGCTCGAGACTCAGAACTCCCGCATCCTGCTGTGACGGCACTGGTGCCCCCTCCGAGGGCGGCTTCCCGCCCGTCCGACTGAGCCACCACGCGCCGCCGGCGAGCAACGCTCCACCAAGCAGCGTCGGCAGCCTCGCCACGCCCGGGAAAAGGCCCAGCCCCACCAGCGTGATCGCCGCGGCGACCAGTGGCCAGGGGCTGACGAGCATCTGCGAGCCAAGCTCGCCGGCGAGTGAGAGACTGCCCGCCGATCGTGAAACCATCAGCGCGGCGGCGGCGGCCATGATGAGCGCCGGCAGCAGCGTGACGAGGCCCTGGCCGGTGGCGAGCATCACGTAGCGACCGAGCGCGTCGCCGAGAGCGGCGTCGCCACCCACTCCGCGGGTGATCCCCGCCAGCGCGGAGAGTGCGACGATGACCACGGTCGCGATCGCCTCTCCGCGCAGCAGCCGGCCCGCGCCATCCATCGCGGCGTAGAAGTTGGCCTCGCGCTCGAGGCGGCGGACCTCCGCCCGCGCCTCACGGGCGGGCATCTGCCCGGCGCTCACCGCGGTGTCGAGCCCCATCTGCTTGCCCGGCAGCGCATCGAGGGCGAAGCGGGCGGCGACCTCGGCCATGCGGCCGACGCCCGAGGTGACCATCACCACCTGCACGATGGCGAGCACGATCAGCACGCCGAGTCCGGCGATCGCATCCGCGCCGGCCGAGGCGGCTCCGAGCGTGGGGACGAGCGTGCCGGCCTGCCCGTCGATGAGAATCATGCGGCTGATACACAGGCAAAGTACGATCCGTCCGAGGCTCGAGAGCACGAGCAGCGGGGGCATCGAAGTGAGGTTGAGCGGGTCCGAGGTCGCGAGCGACACGACCAGCACACCGGTGGCCGCGCCGAGACTGAGCGCCAGCAGCAGATCCACCAGCAGCGCCGGCAGCGGCAGCAGCAGCGCCAGCAGTGCTCCTGCGGCGAGTGCGGCGCCGAGCAGTTGCGGGCCCGCCTCGATCCCTGCCGACGCGATGGACCGCACATTCGTGAGAGTCACCGGATTACGCATCGCTGCGCCTCCTGGCCGTCACTGAGCGTCGCTCCCGGGTGAGCGGATGGCCCTCGGTGTCGCGCATCTCCTCCTCGACCTCGCTTCGCGTCATCCTGGCGCCGCGGAGCCAGAGTGCGCGCCCCGCGATCGCGTCCAGCGCCGCCACGGCCATCAACACGATCAGCAGCGGCCACACGACCGCGGAAAGGATCGCCCCGATGGTGATCATCGGCTGCTGCAGCAGATTCGCCGAGCGCGGAAACTCCGACAGCCCCCCGATGCCCAGCAGCACTCCGCGCACGGCCGCCGCCACCACCACGCCTCCCAGCGCCGCCAGCAGAAGCGCCCGTGCTCCCTGCCAGCCGTCGATCGGCGAGGGCCTCGCCTCACCACGCGCGGCGACGGACGCGGACGTGGCCTCCCCTCGCCTGCCGATCTGCACGACCTGTGCCGCAAGCGCCGCTGCGAGAGCGACCGCCCCGATCGTCGCGACCACGAGACCGCCCTCGATCGCGATGCCTCGCAGGACACTCATCGCCGATTCAGGCCGCGCGGCCGCCCGCAGTGCGCCGTCTATCCACCCGCTCGCCCTCCCGGCCACCGCCGGCCCGGCAAACACCGCCAGCAGGCCGATCGCGGCGATCACCGCCCCGGCCACCAGCGCCGGACTGGCGGGCGTTGAGCCCGCTCGCCACAGGCGCGAAAGCTTTCGTTCACTCGGCGGATGGCGCTTCGCATCATCGGCCACGGACATTCTCCCCTCAGCCGGCCAGCAGGCGGAAGGCGGCCTCGATCGCCTGCGCGGCGTGGAGGCCCTGCTCCACGACCACACCCGCGAGCAGCGGTGCGCTCACCATCAGCCCGAGCAGGCCACTTGTCCACCGCACGGCAGGCGCGGCGTCGGCCAGTCCGATCCCGGGCGCGATCCGATCGAACGCCGCCAGCGCCAACTCCGCCACGTAGATCGCCGCCAGTGCGGGCGCCGCGATCGCAACACCCGTCCACAGCATCACCCCGGCGGCTTCCAGCAGGCCCGGCAGGCTGGCCACCGACCATCCTCCGCCCGGCGGCAGTATCTGCAGACCACGCGCCAGCGCAGCCAGCAGCCAGTGGTGACCGTCCGCGGCCACGAGCGCTGCGGCCGCGAGCAGATACACCAGGCCCGCGAGCGGCCCTCGTCCCTCGGCCCTCGCATGCGCGTCGCCGGCGCCGAGCAGGCTGTCCAGCAGTTGACCCGCGATCAGAAACCCCCAGAACGCGAGCGCGCCGGCAAACCCGGCGGCCAGCCCCAGCGCCGCCTCCTGCACAAGCAGCGCCACGTAGCCGAGCGGCGACAGGGCGGCAAGCCCGTCAGGAACACTCGCGGCGGGCATCAGCGCGATCGCCAGCGCGGCCGCAATCCCCAGCCGCAGTGGAACCGGGAAACCCCGCGCGTTCAGCGGCGGGATCACCGCAAGCAGGCCACCGCAGCGCGCAAAGACCAGCCCGAGCAGCGGCGCCTGCGCCAGCCACTCATCCACGCCTGCTCGCCGCCCCGCCCGTGAAACCTATCGGCGACAGACTGACACTCTTGACTCCCGCAAGACCTGATGTCATCGCATCATCTCCGGGAGGTTCGTCCACAACTCCGTCCAGAACCCGCCAAGCACCGCCACCATCCAGCCTCCGAAGATAAGCAGCGCGCCTCCCGCGGCCAGCAGCCTCGGGACCGTCGAGACAGTCGCATCGGTCTGCCGCAGCGCCGCCTGCACAGCCGCCACCGCAAGGCCCGCCGCCACCGCGGCCGCCAGCATCGGCAGCGCAACGTAAAGCGCGATCAACAGCGCGCGTTGGGCGAGTTCAAAAAGCTCCGGCGCGTGCGTGATCCGTCACCTCCG
>JBNJEK010000078.1:0-16650 GCA_051745855.1 Armatimonadota bacterium | reverse complement strand
CCCGGACTCCGATCGGTCTTGCGATTCCGGACTCCAGGCGCCCTCGCCTGGAGAGTCGTTGCCGCGGTCTCCGAATCCTTAACCGTTGATACGAACCTGACGATATGAAGGATTTTTTTGGATGGGATGCAATATTAAGCCGGTAATGCATCGGACACGTGGGACCAGAGGTGAACGGCGTTGAGATTGCGCGTGCTGACGGGGGACATGGAAGGGTACGAATTCGACGTGGAGGGAGATGACGTGACTCTCGGCCGCAAGGCCGAGAACGACGTCTCGCTTCCGCTTGACCCGCGTGTGTCACGCTTTCACGCCCAGATCAGCGCCGGTCAGGATGACACCTGGCTGCTCGAGGATCTTGATTCGACGAACGGGACTTTCGTCGGCCGCCGCAGGATCCATGCGCCCACTCCGATCAAGTCGGGCGAGCCGTTTCGCATCGGTCGGACGTGGCTGGTGATCGAAGAGGAGCCTGCGCCCGAGGCGGCCGCCGCCGATGCTGTCGTCCTGGTCGAGGAGGCGGAGGGGCCGAGTAACGCCATCGTGTTCTCGGTGCAGGCCGGTGCGGAGGCCGAGAGAGAACTGACGCCCACGGAGCTTGCGCGGCGCCTGGAGGTATTCCGCGATGTTTCAGCGGCGATCGGCAGTACGCTCGATCTCTCCGAGTTGCTGCAGGCTGTGCTGCGGTCACTGATGCGCGTGGTACCGGCCGAGCGCGCATTTCTGCTTCTGTGTGACCCGCGGACTCATGAGTTGGAGCCGCGCGCTGTCTGGCCTGTCGATGGCCTTGACGATGAGATGGCGATCAGCCGGAGCATCGTCGATCAGGCGATTGAGCAGCACGCCACGCTGCTTTTGTCGGATGCGATGGCGGACGAGCGTTTCGGCGAGGTGGAGTCGGTGCAGGATCTGCGCATCCGCTCCGCGATCTGCGCCCCGCTGCTGCGGGGCGGTGACGTGCTGGGCGTGATCTTCCTCGACACCACGGCGGCGACGAACGTCTTCGACCGGGGCGACGCGGAGATCGTCAGTTCGATCGCCGCCCAGGCGGCCGTGGCCATCGAGAACGCGCGTCTTTTCACAGAGCTTCGCCAGGCATACGAGGAACTGCAGACCGCCCAGGAGCAGATGGTGCGATCGGAGAAGCTTTCGATCATCGGGACGCTCTCAGCCACGGTCGCGCATGACATGGCGAACGTGGTCTCGCCGATGGTAACGCTGGTGGACATGGCGATGGACCGCGGCACGGTGGACGAGCAAACGGAGGCGTCACTCGAGCGACAGCTTCAGCGGATGCTTGCGCTCGTGGAGCGGCTGAAGTCGTTCTCGCGGCCTGAGGCGATGCAGAAAGAGCCGACGGACGTGAACGACGTGGTGGACGGGGCGCTGTCGATGATCCGCACGGAGGTGCACCATGAGGGCGTTGACCTGGAGCTTGCGCTTGCCGACGGCCTGCGGCCGGTGCAGGCGGTGCCCACGGAGCTTGATCGCGTGGTGTTGAATCTGTGTCTGAACGCAATCGAAGCGATGGAGAGCGAGCCGAAGACGCTGCGGTTTGAGACGGAGATGGACGGTGACGAGGTTGCCCTGTCGGTCTCGGACACGGGCCCGGGTATCCCACCTGAGCAGCAGGCACGGCTCTTCGAGCCGTTCTTCACGACGAAGGAGACCGGGACGGGCATGGGCCTTTTCTCCTGCCGCCGGATCGTGGAGGAGGAGCATGGCGGCACGATCGAGGTGGACTCGCGCGTGGGCGAGGGCACGACCGTGACGGTGCGGCTGCCGGTGGCGAGTGAGGCGTAAGCCGACGAAGACGGGGACAGGCACGCGGGTGGAGATGTGGTACGGCAATCCCGACCGGAACAGCAATGACGCGTTTGCGGAGACCGAGGACTACTTCAAGAACCTCGACGAGCGCCGGACGGCCACCTTCACCTGGAATGGCTGCTGCTACGTGGGCGAGATGCCCGTCGATGATGTGAGCGAGGATATGAACTGGCGACACGGAATGTCTGACGCCGCTACGTCCCCCACTCCACCAGTCCGATCATCGTGTAAAACGTGGTCCCGGCGAGGAATGCGCCGACAAGCGAGAATGCGTACGCAAAGAGGGCGCGGGTGACCGCTCCGGTAGAGGCGGCGCCATCCTCATCGCGTCGCCAGGCCTCAGGCTTCCACAGCACGTACGAGCACACCAGGCCCATCACCAGCCACGCCAGCAACGCGGCTCCGAAGACGCCCGACACGAGCAGCATCATGTCGCTCGCCGAGCCGCCGGTGCCCGCGGATATCAGCGCTACGATCGGCGCGATGATCCCGCCCATGAATGCCGCGAATCCCAGGCAGCCCAGCGCTCGAATCGGCGCAGGCACCACCTTGCGCGCCCTGTGCAGCATCGGGATCGCGACGAACAGACAGAGAGAAATCGCGACCGCCACCGCGCAGACTGCCGCGACTATCAGCGGATTGAGCCACAGGGCCTCAGCCACTGCCACCGCCGGATCAAGGAGCGCTCTGACCGCCTGGGAGGCGATGAGCGTCACCGTACCGCCGATTGCCAGCAGCACCCACATCACCGGCAGCGTCATGAGGCGCTGGCCCCAGACGCGCTCGGGCGGCGCAGGGAGCATCTCGCCCAGGTGAGGACCGGCATGCCGTGTGCCGCCCGTTGAGAGCCATGTGAACAGACTCGGAGCCGCCTCGGGCCACGCGGCAAGCCCGGTCGCAGCGATCCCAATCGCGAAGGCGAAGCTGAGCCCCCCGGCAAGGAAGTCGAAGAATGCGGGATCCGCGCGGAGCGATGATCCCGGGGCGACCAGGTGCACCACCGCCACGATCGCCAGCACGCCGCCCGCGAGCAGCGCTCCGGCGAGGACGAAGAACGCGGCTGTCCGCGCGACGAAGCCAGCGGTGGCGGCAAGCCACTCGGCCGTCCGGCCGCGCATCCCGCCCAAGCCCCTTAGCGGGATGGCGTTGTACTGCGAGAAGAAGCGGTAGCGTCGGTGCTGCTCGCGGAGTGTGGGTAGCGCTACTTCGGCCTCAGGATCGATCCCTCCCAGGAGCCTGTCCTCAAGGCCGCGCACCGGCGGGATCCCCTGCAGCAGACCGAGCAGGGCGATGACCGCGAAAGCGAGTGTCGCGGCGGAGACCGACCACCAGTTGGGCGAGGGATCCACCGGGAACATGCGCCCGGCTGCGAAGAGCGCGCCGATCGCGAGCAGGATGTAGGCCACGAAGCGCGCGCCAGCGACGGACTCCGACTGCCAGCGTGCGGCGTCGGCGATGCGCAGGGAGGCGATCATCAGTCCGAAGTGCACAAAGATCGCGTTGATGAGCCACGGGTCAACCAGTGAGGGCGCGGTCGCGACCAGGCCGAAGCCGGTCATCAACGCTCTCGCGAGGGCGAGCAGCGCCATCGCCACCAGCACGTGCACGATCAGCGCGCCCGTTCGTCCCGCGGCCTTTGCGGTGACCACGTCGCACCCGCGCAGAGGCAACATGCCCGTAAGCGGCGGACCGCCTTTGTGCTGCGCCATCAGGTAGGGGTTGTCCCAAGCAACCCATCCCGCGAGCACGGCGCCGAGCACCGCGATCGCGCCGCCGACCGCCCACAGAAGCCAGGCGACAATGCCGGGGACGGACAGGAACGCGGTTTGCTGCCAGTCCACGAGGGAGTGCCGCGTCGTGCCGACCGCGAACAGCAGCCACAGCACCAGCGGCACAGCTATCAGCCACCACCAGGCCCCGGACAGGCGTTCGCTTGACCGAACACGCCATGCGGCGCCCCACGACCGCAAGCGAATGCCGTGGCGGAACTCCAGCCCCATGAGGCGACGCGTGGCCTGTCGCTGGGAGGTCATTCGGCCGCCTCCCGCTCCTCGGTCAGTGCGATGAAGAAGTCCTCCAGGCTCAGCCGCGCGGCCTCCCACGAGTCGGACCCGGCCGCCGCCGCGATCTGCTCCGCGCGCTCCTCCGAGAAGTCGGCCAGCACCACGCGCAGGTCCGGGCCGATCGCCTCGACCGTGAGCACACCGTCGCCGCGCTCGATGAACGCCCCGGCGCCGCCCGGCAGGTGGACCTCCCGCACACGCTCGGTCAACTCCTCCACCGGGCCCTGCACCAGCGCTCGGCCGTCGTCGATGATGCACATGTGATCGCAGACGCCCTCAAGCTCGCCGATGAGGTGTGACGCCATCAGGACAGTCGCGTCCTCAGCCTCGAGGATCTCGATCATCGTGCTCATCAGCCGCCGCCTGACGACCGCATCGAGGTTGCCGGGCTCGTCCACGATCAGCAGTTCCGGGTGACGCGAGAGGGCCATCACGAACTGGAACTGCAGGTGCATCCCCGGCGAGAGCGAGCCGACCGTCTGATCCATCGGGAGTTTGAAGTACCCCAGCAGCCGCTCGCAGCGCTCATCGTCCCAGGTGGGGTAGAAGCCCGCGATGAACTCGAGGTGGTCGCTGAGTGTCAACCAGTCGTAGAGCAGGATATGCCCGCCGACGTAGGCGAAACGCGCCTTGATCTCAGGTGAGGGCTCAAGGCCGAACTCCTCGCCCAGCAGCGTGACGCCGCCGCGGTCGCGCCCCAGCAGGCCTGTGATGCAGTCGAATGTGGTGGTCTTACCCGCGCCGTTGCGGCCGAGGAGGGCGTAGAACGCCCCACGTGGTGCATCGAAGTCGAGGCCCCGGAGAGCCGTTACACGGCCGTAGGCCTTGTGCAGATCGCGCACGGAAATGGCGGGGTCAGTCGCCACCGTCGATCGCCTCCATGGCCTCTTCGAAGATGCTCCTGAGCTGCTCGGCGGATAACCCCGCCCGGAGGGCACGGTCGAGCGACCCGCGCATGATGCGGGCGAATGCCTCGTGACCCGACGGGGCGATGTTCTGTGGGGGCTGGGCGACCGTCAACCCGTCGTCGCCCGGGTCGAACCTGGCAACACCCTCGGACAGCAGCAGGTCGTAGGCCTGCTCGATGGAGTTGGGATTGACCTGAAGCTGCAGGGCAAGCTCACGCACGCCGGGGAGGGGGGAGCCGGCGTCCAGGGCGCCTCCGAGTGCGCGCAGTGTGATCGCGTCGGCGATCTGCCGCGCGATCGGCACGTCGCTGCGGAAGTCCAGTTCGATGATCACCGACAGACGCCCCCGTCCGTGATCGTGAACGCTCGGTCAGTCCAGCACGCAGCCGCCTTCGCCGCCCTCGCGAACCTCCCCGATGATGAGCGGGTCCTCGCCGGCGGCGCTGAGGATTTCGGCGGTGCGGCCAGCGTCGGATTCGGCGACCGCGAGTGCCATCCCGATGCCGAGGTTGAATGTGCGGCGCATCTCGGATTCGGCGACGTCGCCAGTCTGCTGGATGAGCTCGAAGATACCGGGTCGGTCGAAGCTGGACATATCCACGTGCGCGGTCAGGCCGTCAGGGATGGCGCGCGCGATGTTCCCGCCGATGCCGCCGCCGGTGATGTGCATGATCGCGTGGGGGAGAGGCCCGTCGTCGAAGAGCGTCACCAGCGAGCCAGCGTAGATGCGCGTGGGTTCGAGCAGTTCCTCGCCCAGCGGCCGGCCGAGGTCGCCCGGATCCTCGTCGAGCGGCAGGTTCGCGGTGTCGAGCAGTACCAGGCGCGCCAGGGAGTAGCCGTTGCTGTGCAGCCCCGATGACGGGAGGCCGATCAGGACGTCTCCGGCGCCGACCTTCGAGCCGTCGATGATCGCGTCGCGCTCCGTCACGCCCACCGCGAAGCCGACCAGATCATACTCGCCCTCCGCGTACATGCCGGGCATCTCGGCGCTCTCGCCACCGAGCAGCGCGCATCCGGCGACCCGGCAGCCCGCCGCGACGCCCTCTACGATCTGCGCCATGACCTCCGGAACCATCTTCCCGATGCCCACGTAGTCGAGGAACAGCAGCGGCCGCGCGCCCTGACAGACGATGTCGTCCACGCACATGGCGACGCAGTCCCGGCCGACGGTGTCATGCTTGTCCAGCGCGAAGGCGATCATCAGCTTCGTGCCGACGCCATCGGTGCCGGAGACGAGAACGGGGTCGTCGTAGTCCCCGCCGAGCGTGCACAGGCCGCCGAAGTCGCTGAGGCCGCTGATGACCGCCGAGGTGTGTGTGGACTTGACGGCGGCCTTCATCAGTTCAACCGCTCGCGCACCCGCGTCGATGTCAACGCCGGCGTCCCTGTATGTTGGTCGGTCACTCATGGTGGGCTCCTGACGATCGAGCGGGAGTGTAATTCAGCCGCCGCAACGACTCGACATTGGTTTCATCAGGCCTTTGCAGGTTCCTCTTCGAGGTCAAACTTGCTCGCGCGGACGTGGTCCGGGACGGTGATTGGGTAGTCGTTGTTGAAGCACGCCGCGCAGAAATTGCTCTTCGGCAGGCCGACTGCCTTCACGAGGTTGGGCAAATGCAGAAAGTCAAGCGAATCGGCGCCGAGGTGCTCGCAGATCTGGTTCTTGCGCATGCGCGCGGCGAGCAGTTCCGAGCGGCCCGCGGAGGTGTCGATGCCGTAGAAGCACGGATACTTGATCGGGGGACAGGAGATGCGCAGGTGTATCTCCCGCGCACCGGCTTCGCGCAGAAGCTCGATCTCGGGCCCGGTGGTCGTGCCACGGACGATCGAGTCATCCACGACCACGAGGCGCTTGCCCGCGATGGCCTCGCGCAGCGGGGTAAGCTTCATTCGCACGCCCAGCGAGCGCAACCGCTGGCTGGGTTTGATGAAGGTGCGATGGATGTAACGATTCTTGATGAATCCCTCGCCGTAGGGAATGCCGGAGACTTCTGCAAAGCCGACGGCGCTGGGGATTCCGGTCTCCGGAACGGGCATGACCATGTCGGCGTCGACCGGCGCCTGGCGCGCGAGCATGTGTCCCATGCGCACGCGCGACTGGTAGATCGAGCGGCCGTAGATGTGGCTGTCAGGCCGCGCGAAGTAGATGAACTCGAAGATGCAGCAGGCCTTGCGCTCAGGTTCCATCACCTGCATCGACTGCATCCGTCCGGGAGTGAGGCTGACTATCTCCCCGGGTTCGACCTCGCGCACGTATTCCGCGCCGATCGGGTGGAGTGCGCAGGTCTCCGACGCAATGACCCACGAGTCGCCGTTGAGGCGCCCGATGCACAGGGGGCGGACGCCATGCGGGTCACGGACGGCGATGAGCTTGCCTGGAGTGATGACACCGAGTGAGTATGCGCCCTCCATCTTCGGCATTGCTTCCGCGATGGCGTCTTCGAGTCTATCTTGGGGGGAGCGCGCGATCAGTTGGGTGAGCACCTCAGTGTCACTGGTGGCCTGGAACGACGCGCCCTGCTGCTGGAGTTCCTCTCGCAACTGGCGGGCGTTGACGAGGTTGCCGTTGTGCGCGACGGCGATCGGACCGCTGGAGTGCTCGGCAGCAAAAGGCTGGGCGTTTTCGATGACGTTCGAGCCCATCGTGGAGTAACGGACATGCGCCAGTCCGACGTCGCCCTTGAGGCGGTCGAGGTCCTCCTCATCGAAGACCTCGGTCGCGAGACCCATCCCGGTGTGAACGTTGATCTGCCCGTCGGCGCCCACGGCGATTCCGGCGCTTTCCTGGCCGCGGTGCTGGAGGGCGAAGAGTCCGAAGTAGCAGAGCCGAGAGATGTCGTCGTGACCCGGTGCAAGAATGCCGCAGACCCCGCAGGCATCGCCCCACAGGCGGTCGTGGGCGCGCCTCATGCAGCCCTGGCAATGCGGATGCTGCTCGTTCATTGTGCCTCCTCACGAACACGCTTGTCAGTCTCGAGGACGGATGCGGCTCGGGAGCGCGTCATCTCATCAAGCTTGTCCGCGATCTTTTCGTCCTGCAGCGCGAGGATGCGAGCGGCGAGAACTGCTGCATTCTTCGCTCCGTCGATGCCGACGGTGGCAACCGGCACACCCGAGGGCATCTGAACGATAGCGTAGAGCGCATCGACGCCTCGCAAAGCGGTGGCGTCGATGGGTACTCCGATGACCGGCAGGTGCGTATGTGCGGCGACGACGCCGGGAAGCGCCGCGGCCGCTCCTGCCCCTGCAACGATCACTTTCAGTCCGCGACCGGCCGCGCTGGAGGCGTAGTCTGCCACCACGTCCGGGGTGCGGTGCGCTGACATGATCCTGATTTCGTGCGGCACTTCGAGGTCCGTGAGAAGGTCGGCGCACTTGCGCATCACGTCGAGATCAGAATCGCTGCCCATCACGATTGAAACCAGCGGTTCACCCTTCTGCATTCGCTCGATCTCTCCCTGGGGACGACTTTGGTCGGTGAAAGTCTGCGTTCCGCTCCTCATAGGCGTGCGCCGATGCCACGGCGGTTACTGGGCCTGCACGGCTCGCTCCGCAATGTCGGTGCGGAAGTACATGTCTTCGAAGTCGATCAACCCGACGGCGTGGTAGGCGCGATCGCGCGCCTCCTGGTAACTCGAGCCCATTGCCGTTACGCCGAGCACCCGGCCGCCGTCGGTGAAGTAACTTCTGCCCACCCGCTTTGTGCCGGCATGGAAGACAACGACATCGTCCTGCGCGCTTGTATCCTTGAGACCGGAGATCTGTCTGCCCGTCTCGTAGGAGCCCGGGTAACCGCCGGAGGCGCAGATGACACAGACCGCGGGGCGCTCGTCCCACTCGGCCTCCATCTCTGACAGCCGGCCCTCGGCCGACGCAAGCAGCAGTTCGACGAGGTCGCTCTTCAGTCTTGGAAGCACCACCTGCGTCTCCGGATCTCCGAAGCGGCAGTTGTACTCCAGCAGGCGCGGGCCGTCATCTGTGAGAATGATGCCCGCGTAGAGCGTCCCGGTGTAAGGTGTGCCGTCCTCCGCCATCTGCTTCAGGGTCGGCTGGACGATCTCGTCAATGATCCGGTCGAGAGTCTCGTCGGTGACCACCGGCACCGGGGAGTAGCAGCCCATCCCGCCGGTGTTGGGGCCCTCGTCGCCATCGTAGACACGCTTGTAATCCTGCGACGGGACCATCGGGATGAATGTCTCTCCATCACAGAAGAGCTTGATCGAACACTCCTGTCCTTCAAGGAACTCCTCGATCACCACTCGATCGCCTGCTGAGCCGAACTCCTTCTCAATCATGCACCGGTCAACCGCATCGAGTGCATCGTCGATGGTCTCCGCGACGACAACGCCCTTGCCCGCAGCCTCGCCATCGGCTTTGACGACGATTGGGGCCCCCTGCTCGCGGATATGGGCGCGCGCGGCTTCGGGATCATCGAAGGCCTGGTACTCCTTGCCGGGCGCGCCTGCCCGTTTGACGAGGTCGTTCGTGAACGCCTTTGAGCCCTCGAGACGGGCGGCGGCGGCATTGGGGCCGTAGATCGTGAGGCCGCGGCTGCGGAAGTGGTCGCAGATGCCGGCGATCAGTGGCTTCTCCGGGCCGACGACGGTCAGGTCGATGCCGCTGTCCTCAGCGAAGTCGCCGAGCTTCTCGATCTCGTCGGCCTTGATCTTCACACACTCGGCGATGCGACTGATGCCGCCGTTTCCAGGAGCGCAGAAAAGCTCGTCGCAATGAGGGCTCTGCGCGATCTTCCAGCACAGTGCGTGCTCGCGGCCGCCGGATCCCACAACAAGTATCTTCATCCGAATTCCTCGACTTCCCGGTGGTCTCTGACGCTTTGCGTCGCGTTGCGCGTCTTCTCGCGTTCAGGGCCCGTAGATCTCTGCATCTCGACTGGAACTGATATTTTCGAAGATCCGCGAGTCTTCCTTGAAGCCCACCTTGACGGTGCCGACCGGTCCGTTGCGGTGCTTCGCCACGATGATCTCAGCGATGTCAATCGAGTCGCGGAAGCTCTCTCGGCCCTCCGAGGCCTGGGCCTTCGCGTTCTCCTCGACCTCCTCGGCATCCTTCTTCCGCTTGTAGTAGCTTTCGCGGTAGAGCATGCAGACGAGGTCGGCCTCCGCCTCGATGGAACCGGATTCGGCGAGGTCAGACAGGATCGGTCGCTTATCCTCGCGGCGCTCGACATTGCGTGAAAGCTGAGAGCCGATGACGACCGGGATTTCCAGTTCGCGCGCCATCGCCTTCATCGCACGAGCGACCTCACCGATCTCCTGGTGACGGTTGTCCGAGCGGGCGCCGCCCGTGGTGACAAGCTGAAGGTAATCAACGCAGATCAGGCCGATGTCATGCTGAAGCTTCATCCGACGCGCCTTCGATCGCATCTCCATGAGCGAGATGCTGGGCGTATCATCGATGAAGATATCCGCCTTGTCGATGAAGTTGACTGCATGAACGACGCGCTTCCAGTCCTCGCCGCGGGCGTAGCCCTTGCGCAGGCGCCACGAGCTGATGCGCGCCCGGCCGCACAGCAGCATCTCCGCAAGCTGCGAGGAAGACATCTCGAGGCTAAAGATCCCGACGCCGACCCGCTTCTGCTCGTTGAGCGCCGCGTTCATCGCGACGTTGTTGATCATCAGCGAGGTTTTCCCCATGGAGGGGCGGCCGGCGATGATTATCAGGTCGCCATCCTGCAGACCCGCGCTCATCTGATCGAAGTCGCGCAGGCCGGTTGGGATGCCGATGACGGCCTCTCCGCGCCGGGAGGCCTCATCGAGGTGCCGGAATGTCTCGTGGACGAGCGGTCCGATCTCCTCGTACTCGCGGCTGGACCGCTGCTGGGCGATCTCGAAGATGCGCTGCTCGGCCTGGTCGAGTGCGACGGAGAGGTCCTCCGGGTTGTCGTAAGCGGAGGCCTGAATATCCGCGCCGGCGGTGATCAGCCGGCGCAGCACCGCCTTTTCATGAACGATGGTCGCGTAGCGGATGACGTGGGCGGTCGTCGGCACCTCGCCGATCAAACGCGTGAGGTACTCCCCACCGCCCACCGCGGCGAGTTGCTCGCGTCGGCGCAGTTCAGCGCCCACGGTGACGACGTCCACCGGGTCTCCGGCCTCATCCACGGCGTAAATGGCGGAGAATATGCGCCTGTGCGCCTCACGGTAGAAATCCTCTTCCGCGACGATGCTCATCGCCCGGCTGACCGCGCCCTGCTCCATGAGCATGGCGCCGAGAGTAGCCTGCTCGGCCTCAAGGTCCTGCGGCGGCAGCCGGTCGGACATGTTGTCCTGAGACGATCTGCTGACAGCCATCCGGACCTCCCATGCACGTGATTGCGCGGCAGCTATCAGGACGAATCAGCGACGATTCCACCTCGGGGGAGTTACTCCTCCTCGGCCTCCTCGGCCTCTTCGGCCTCTTCGCCCGCCTCGGCTTCGGCCTCCTCTTCGCCCTCCTCCTCGATGAACTCCTGTGCGGCCTCTTCGAGGATCTCCTCGACGCTGCGCTCGTCGTCCTCATCAAGCGCGATCACGCGCACGGGAAGCTGGACCTCAACGTCCTTGTAAATGCTGGCGCTGATGAGGTAGTCGCCGATCTCGCGGATGGGCTCGGGGATGTCGATGTCACGACGATCGATCACCACGCCAAGCTGCTCCTCAGCGGCTTCTGCGATCTGCCCGGTGGTGACGGAGCCGTGGAGCCGGTCCCCCTCGCCAGCCGGCGCGCGGATGACGATGCGCTCGTTGCGCAGCTCCTCGGCCTTCTCCTCAGCCTGCTCGCGCTTCTTCTCGTCGCGGCGCGCGATGGCCTGTCGGCGATTCTCGAGGTCTTTGATGGCGCCCTTGGTCGCCCTGACCGCGAGACGACGCGGCTCGAGGTAGTTACGCAGGTACCCGTCCGCCACGTCGATGATGTCGCCCTCGTGACCGACGCGCGGGATGTCTGTGAGCAATATGACCTTCATGAGTGTCCTCCTGGTGCGGATGACCGCCCGTATTTCATTCACCACGCGCGTCAGACCACGGTGGAGCCTGATGGCGAGACATCGCTGTGAGATGGCGCACGGCCGCGCGAGAAGCCCGGCCGCCGCTGTCGGCAGTTCGGAAACGCCCCGAAGGGCGAAGAATGTGTGATCAACGACACGTCAAAAGTCGCTCTGATAGCGGAGCCCGAACATCGGATCGGTCCCGCCGAAAGCCCGCTCCAGCCCGAGAAGCAGCCGGTAGTCGCTACGCAGCATCAGCCGGTAGCGGAGATCGAGGCGCGGGCTGTCGATGTCGTAAAGCTCTGCCTCAATGCCGGTACCCTCGCCGCACCCCCACTCAACACCCACACCGGCCTGCCCGCCGAAGAGACCGAGACGCGCGCAACCCTCCTCGATGGACCGCGCGTACTGCAGGTCGAGTTTGCGTGATTCCTCGATGTCGCGTAGCCCGATCCGCCAGTAGTCATCGCTGTCGGCCTGGGGCCGGATGTCGAAGGACGCATCGGCTCTGAGACCCTCGCCGCTGATCTGGCGGAACTCCAGCCGTGAGCGCGCATCGACCTCGGTGAATATCTCCTGGGTCTCACGCACTGTCTGCATCGTGCCCTCGACGTCGCCGAGAACCCGCTGTGTCTGCTCGAGTGTCTCTCGCCCCGTCTCAGCCGCGCGCCGAGCCTCATGCACCGTCACCCGCAGGTCCTCGTTCACCTGCTCATCGGTCATAAGTTCATCCACCGCTTCTGAGGCCGACCTGAGTGATTCTGTGGCGCTGTGGATGTTTGCCATCGACCCGCGGATGTTCGACGACATCTCCTCATCGGCAGCAAGCTTTTCCATGCTTGCGGATACCTCGGCGAGATTCTCCGAGGCCAGGAGCAGGTTCGCCATGGCCGCCTCAGCATCGTCGTCCAGCGTTGTTTCCTCGACGGTTGCGCGAGCGGATGCCGCGATCGCGGCAATGTCTTCGGAGGCCACGCGAATATTGTTGCCCGCGGCGGCCATCTGCGCTCCGACGGGGCTGGTGGCGAGCATCCTCTCGATCTGACGGGTCGAACTCTCGACTGCTTCGGACGCCTCGATCAGGTTGGTCATGATGACCGCGAGCCGCTGCTCGTTGACCCGGCCGGCCCTCGCGACCGTGTCAACGACCTCGACGGTCCTCTCCGAAAGCACGATCGCACGATCGGTCGCTTCGCGCAAGTTTGCCATGCTGCTCTTGAGATCGCGCTGCATCTCAACGTCCGTGACCACCGCGTTGATGGCGTCAACACTGATGCGCGCCGATGCAATCAGTTCCCGGAACTCGTCCAACACGACCTCGGCGCTGCTTGCGCCCGAGCCGCCGGTCACGTCCCCCGCATCGAGACGTTGGCGTGGACCCTCGACCTTCTGCGGGCGGGTGATGGAGACGTACTTGTCGCCGACCAGCGCCCCTTGCTTGATCTCGAAACGATCGGAGCCGTACAGGATCGTGTCGGGGTCGATGGTCATCGTGACCGCGGCCGGCTTGCCCGGGAAATCCTTGTGCTGGCGAAGTCGCACCCGAGAAACTCGACCGACGTTCACGCCGCCGAGGCGTACCGAACTGCCCTCATCGAGCCCCTGCACGTCAGTGAATTGCACCGTAACCTGATAGGCTCCGAGATTGCGCAGCGCGCCACTGAGAAAGATTGCGGTGCCAAGCGCCAGCAGGGCGACCACGATGACGAGCAAGCCAACCTTGGCCTCAGCCGACACTGTCCATCACCTCAGCGTCTGCGGAGCAATGTTCCGTCATCTCGCCGGTCCCGAGGCCGTGTATGAAGCGATGAACCACCGGGATGTCAGACTCGCGCATCTCCTCGGGCGTCCCGATGAGCTGTACGGTCTTGTTGTGAAGCATCATCATCCGATCACAGATGCCCAGCAGGTTCGGTACATCGTGTGAGACGAGCACCGCCGTCGAACCGGTGTCGGTGCTGACCTTCTTGATCAGCCCGGTGATATTGCACGCCATGACCGGATCGAGTCCGCTGCTTGGCTCGTCGTAGAGCACCAGCTCCGGCTCCTCCATCAGCGCCCGTGCGATGCTGACGCGCTTGCGCATACCGCCGGAGAGATCGGCGGGCATACGATCCTCATTGCCCGACATCTCGACCATCTCCAGCAGTTCCGCGACGCGCTCGCGCTTCTCCTCTTCGCTCACATCCCTGCGGTTGCGCTGCACGAACGCCACATTCTCGGCAACGGTCATCGAGTCGAAGAGGGCGGAGTACTGAAAGCACATGCCCATCGACTTGCGTACGCGGTTGAGCCCGTCCTCATCGAGCTGGGTTATGTCCTCGTCTTTGAAGCGTACGCTGCCCTCGTCAGGCTTGTCGAGGCCGATGAGAAGGCGCAGCAACGTCGTCTTTCCCGACCCCGACATACCCATGATGCCAAATATCTCGCCAGGCCAGATGTTGAACGAGATGTCTTTGAGGATGACGTTTCCGTCGATGACCTGCTTGACATTCTCGATGGAGAGCAGCGGCTCTCCGGTGCGGTCGATCGGCTGTCGCTCCGGCAGGGCCTGGGGCGAAAACGGCTCCCCGTCAGCGTCGGTGGCGCCAGGTTCGGGCGCCGGCTCCGAAGTGGCCTCAGCCTCAGCGACGGCTCTGCCGTCATCCCTCATCCTCGGTCTCCTCGCCCTCAGGGGAAAAGCAGCACGGTCAGCGCCAGGTTTGCGGCATATATCAGCATGATGCAGTAGACAACTGAGCGGGTCGTTGCGCGGCCGACCTCTTCGGAAGCCTTCTCTGTGTAAAGCCCCTGGTGGCAACCGATGATCGCTATGATTATGCCGAAGAAGAGGCCCTTGATCACACCCGCGGCGACCGTCCAGATCTCCAGGTTCCCCGGGATGCTGCCGAAGTAGGCGTTGGCGGTCATGTCGATGGTGGCATTCGCCATCACGAAGCCGCCGGCCACTCCGATGACATCCCCGATCAGCGCGAGTAGCGGGACCATCGCCATGCCCGCGATGTAACGGGGCACGACGAGATACTTCACCGGATCGGTCGCCATGGTGCGCAGAGCGTCGATCTGCTCCGTCACCTTCATCGTCCCCAGTTCGGCCGCCATCGCTGACCCCGCCCGCGCAGCCACTACGATCGCGGTCAGGGCCGGCCCGAGCTCCCGCGCCATGGTCTCTGCGACGGCCCAGCCCACGTATCCGGTGGCACCGAGGAGCATGGCCTGATCGGCCACGTGATACGAAAAGACCATGCCCGAAAACAGCATCGTCACCGCCACGATCGGCAGTGAACTCACACCTACACTTGACATCTGCTCCACGGTCGGCCGATATTCAATATTTCCCCGGGTCAGATGTACAAGGGTTCTGAGATGCAGCTCCGACAGTTCTCCGAAGTACGCCAGGCCCCTGAGCACCTGGGCACCGAGGACAGCAATGGCTGATTGCACCGTGGAGGCTCCGTGATCGCCGGGCGCGCCTGTGCGTGTCAGGGCGATTATAACTTCGATTCGAATGCTGAGTCAAGCTGCCGCCGTCGGCTTCAATCCGCGGCGCTTTAGGCGGCGAAGGCCGTCACCGTTCCGCGTGGCTAACGCTTCCTCGGGTCGGAGGCCAGCCGCGCATCGTCCCCGGTCTCTTCCTGCCAGGCAAGGAGTCGCTCATACAAGTCCGCCACCAGTTCTCTCACCGATGGATCATCGATCAGGTTCTCCCTCTCGCCGGGATCGTCGCGGAGATTGAACAACTCGTGCTCGCCGATCGGACTGCAGTTGAACTTCCATCCCGTCGGGGTGATGATGGTGCGAACTCGTGCGGTGAGAGACCGCCATGCTTCCTCGTAGGTTGTGATGCGGTCGATGTGGTCGGGCAGATCACGCGAACCCGGAGACATCATCCCGTTGTTCGCGCCGTTCCACTCAATCACCACGTCGTCCTTGGAGAAGTCCTCGATCTCGTGCAGGTCCGGCCTCCAGCTTCGCCCCTGCAGATGCGAGGGAACCGGATGATTCAGCAGGTCGAGCAGTGTGGGCACAAGATCGATCTGACTGACTGGCGCCTCCACCCGGCCGCTGACCTGCTCCATCCACGGCACCCGCAGAAGCATTGGAACTTGCACCGACTCCTCGTACATGACCGTCTTGGCGACGAGCTGGTGGCTGCCCATCATGTCGCCGTGGTCGCTGGTGTACGCGACGATCGTGTCGTCGGCCTGCCCACTGGCCTCCAGCGCGTCGAGGATGCTGCCAACATAGGTGTCCACCTGGCTGCAGAGCCCCCAGTAGTTCGCAATGAGACGCTGCCAGTCACCCTCGGTGCGCAGCGGGAGGCCACTTGTCCCGGCATGGCGATAGTGCTCGTAAAGTAACCTGACCTTCAAGGGTGAACCCGGCGTTGGGACGGCGTCGAAGTTGTCAGGCAGCGGCACCTCGTCGGGATCGTACTGATCGTCGCGGGGGCCGAAGAAGGGCATATGCGGCTCAAGGAAGTTCACAAAGAGAATAAACGGCTCCTCGCCGGCGTCCTGCAGAAATTGGCTGGCGCGCTCGGCGAGGAACGCTGGCTTGGAAAGCTCCTCAGGCAGACGCGCCGCCTGACCGCGGCTGAATGCGTTGAAGCCGTCGCCGGTCTCTGGCGGCTCCACGCCCTGCTCATCGACCAGCCAGTGCCAGTAATCGCAGTGCTGATCCTTGTCGCGTCCCGGGTTGTAGTACGAGCGGTACCCGTCCTCGATGCTCACCCACTCATCGAAGCCGTGCTGGGCGAAGATCTCGTCACCGAGGTGCCACTTGCCCATGTGCGCGGTCCGGTAGTCGGAGAAATCGGCAAGCTCCGGCAGGCACTCCACGTCCTGCGGGAGCGGGACGTTGT
>JBNJEK010000077.1:0-16810 GCA_051745855.1 Armatimonadota bacterium | reverse complement strand
GTGCCGCCGCCGTAGAAGCGGATGCCGTTGGACTTGGTGTCATGCACGATGTTGTGGCGCTGGATGGTGTCGGTGGCGGGGCTCCAGCAGATGATGTTGCCGCCCGAGGAGTTGTATGTCGAGTAGTTGCCGAACGCATGGCAGTACTCGATCAGGCAGTCCTTCGGTCGGACGATCGAGATGCCGCCGCCGTTGAGGAATGCGGTGCAGCGGCGGATCGTGCAGCGCTCCCCTTCGACGATGTAGATGCCCCAGCGGGTGTTGCTGCCCGGCCGAGGGGCAATCTCGCGGTTGCAGTAGCCGCTCGCCGCGATGCCGTCGATCACGATGTCATGGACGTTCTCTTCGCCGTCGGGCCGCAGGAAGATGAGGCCGAAGCCGTTGGTGACTGAGACGCTCAGCGCGTGCGCGTCCGCGGGTGCGGAGTCGGAGGTGTGCACGTAGAGGCGCCCGGCGTCCGGGTCGTAGTAGCATGAGCCGCGCACCTCCTCGACTTCCGGCACCGATGGCACGAATGCGTATGAGGCGAACGTGTCGCGCTCACCGACGCCCTCGACTTCGCGATCGAACTCAGCGGAGTACGTGTAGCGCGTGCCGGGGACGCGCTCGAAGCCACGGAGGTCCACGTCCCCGCGCAGCAGCACCGTCCCCGGACGGGCGGCGCGGATGGTGATCGGGGCATCCGGCGTTCCCGACAGGCGCGCTTCGTTGGCCTCGAAATACTCGCCGGGCATGATCGTGAGCGTGTCTCCGGGTTCGAGCAGCTTCAGACCCTGCCCGACGGTGCGGACGGCGGTCTCGACCGAGGTCCCGTCGGCGGCATCGTCGCCGGTGGTGGAGACGAAGTACTCAGCGGCGGCGGCGTGGTGCGTCGAGATAAACACGAGGCAGATGAGCAGTATCACAAGACGCTTCATGATTGACCTCCAGGCGGGAAAGGCGGGAAAGCCACGCACAATGGATAGTGCCTCATATCAGTGTCCGGGACCTCCTTGCGAAGTGCGCTGTCGTTTAGCGCTGCGCGATGCCGGCCCGGAGCGACGAATTACGGACGACAGAACGGCCGGACTGGCGTCGGCTGGGGCCAAACGGCGGCCCCATCCTCTCCAGCCCCTCCACAACGGAACGCCGTCTCGCTCATTGGTACGAACTTCGCCGGGGGAGGAGCCCGCGCGCCGACGGCGAACCCCGCATCGACGAACCGCCACACCATCCAGATACGTGGGAGATCGCAGATGGCAGAGCGCAACTTCCAGTTCAGGCAGCGACTCAACCAGGTCCACACACACGATCGGCGCGATCCGGCGGCAACGCCCGGGGAGGATGAGGTCGCCATCGAGACAGGCTGGCAGATTGTCCTCGACGCCGCCCCGTCGGACTACCTCGTCGGCGTGGCGCAGGACCTGCAGGACTATCTCTTCACGAGCATGGGCGTCTCGACGCTGCTGGTGGAGGGGGAGGAGGCGGGCGGTCGCGCGATCCGCCTGACCGTAGACGCCGACGGGTTGACCGTCGCGCGCAGCTATCACCTCACTGTCGAACTGGAGCGCGTCACGATCCGGGGCTTCGACGAGCGCGGGGTGGGGCAGGGCTGCTACTTCCTCGAGGACCTGATGAACCTGCGCGAGGGACCGTTCCTCGAGCGGAGGGAGGTCACTCGCGCGCCGGTCTTCTCCCCGCGGATGGTTCACTCGGGCTGGGGAATCGACCAGTTCCCGGACACGCACCTCAACGCGATCGCGCACGCGGGCATGGACGCGATCCTCGTCTTCGTGAAGGGGCCGGATATGACCACCACCGGCTATCTCGACCTGAACAATCTCGTCGATCGCGCGGCGCATTTCGGCATCGACGTGTACCTTTACTCCTACCTCAAGAGCCGCCTGCACCCCGATGACCCGGAGGCGGAGGCATACTACGAGAGCACCTACGGCGAGCTTATGAAGTCATGCCCGGGCGCGAAGGGGATCATCTTCGTCGGCGAATCGTGCGAGTTCCCGAGCAAGGACGAACGGACCACCGGGCGTCTGCGCGGAGAGCCATCGCCCGACGGCAAGCCCGACCCGCGGCGGAGTCCCGGGTGGTTCCCGTGCTACGACTATCCGGAGTGGCTGAACCTCGTCAAGCGCGTCCTGCGGAGGCATAACCCGGACCTCGACGTGGTCTTCTGGACGTACAACTGGGGCTGGGCGCCGGAGGAGGACAGGGTGGCGCTGATTGAGACGCTGCCGACGGATATCTCGCTGCAGGCGACCTTCGAGATGTTCGAGAACATCGAGAAGAATGGGATCATGACGCGGTGCGTGGATTACACTGCATCCTTCGCCGGGCCCGGCACGTACTTCCGCAGCGAGGCTGAGGCGGCGAGCGAGCGCGGCATCCCCCTTTACACGATGAGCAATACGGGCGGGCTGAGCTGGGACATCGGGGTCATTCCCTATGAGCCGATCCCCTTCCAGTGGGAGCGGCGCTACCGGGCGCTGCACGAGGCGCGGGAGAAGTGGGGCCTGCAGGGCCTGATGGAGTCGCACCACTACGGCTGGTGGCCCTCGGTCGTCAACGAGATGGCGAAGTGGGCGTACTGGGAGCCGGTGGCGATGCCCTCGGAGATGGCGCCGAGGCTGGCCGAGCGCGAGTTTGGCCCCGAGGGCGGCCCGCTGGCGGTGAATGCATGGGAGGCGTGGAGCGAGGCGATCCTCGACTACGTGCCGACGAACGAAGATCAGTATGGCCCCTTCCGCGTCGGCCCGGCCTATCCGCTGGTGCTCGGCGACGAACCGGTGGAGTTCCCGGATGCGCCCTACGCGCACTTCGGTGCGCGTATCCTCAAGACGAACTACACTCCGCACGCGCCGGAGGACGTGCCGGCGGAGATCGAGCTTCTCGAGCGCATGAAGCGCCGCTGGGAGGAGGGCGTGGCCTCGCTGGAGCAGGCGGTCGCCGCGGCGACCGAGCGCAAGCGCGAGGAGGCGGACCGGATGCTGGGCCTCGGGCGCTTCATCCGCAACTGCGTGCAGACCACGATCAACACGAAGCGCTGGTGGCTGCTCAAGGACCGTCTCAGTTCCACGGAGGGCGCCTCGGAGACGGACGCGATCCTCGACGAGATGGTGGCGCTGGCCGAGGCCGAGATCGCGAACGCGGAGGCGACGATCCCACTGGTGGAGGCGGACTCACGGCTCGGCTGGGAGCCGAGCATGGAGTACATGTGCGACCGCGAGCATCTTGAGTGGAAGATCGCGCAGGTGCGCGGGGTGATCGAAGAGGAGATTTCGCGCTACCGTGAAGACGCGTAGACGCCGACGGCTCCCCGATTGCCTTCGGCGTTTGCGCGCGGCTCAGTGCGTTGAGCACGAGATGCACGGGTCGTAGGCCCGCACGAGCATCTCCAGCAGGTGCTGGATGCGGTCGCGGCTCTCGTGCATGATCGACGGCGCGAACTCGTGCATGTCGCGGTTCAGATTCGCCTGATTCTGCGCCGTCGGGATCACGTGGTTTGCCGAGAGGCAGACGCCCTCGTCTTCGTACTCGTATTCGTGGAAGAGTATCCCCCGAGGCGCTTCCACCGCTCCGACGCCGAGTGCGGCGCGCGGCTTGACCTCCGCCTGCTGCTGGTCCGCATCGACGCCGCTCCGGGTGAACTCGTCGATCAGTTCGATGGAGTCCTCGACGCAGTGCACGCATTCGATGAGTTGGGCCACGGTCATCGCATAGGGATTGTGCACCGGCGGCTCCATCTCAAGGCGCGCTGCAGCTTTCTGCGCGGAGGGGTGAAGCTGGTCGAAGTTGTTGTTCATTCGTGCGAGGGCGCCGCAGAGATACTCGTCGCGATTCCAGCGCGCCCACTTCGCGGTGGAGTGTTCGACGACCCGCTCCCTGATCGCCTCGCGGTACTCAGCCACGGGGACGCATGGCCCGTCGCTGGAGAGCACGTTGCCCTCGTAGAACGCGTAGCGGTCGGGGTTGGTCAGCGAGACGTATTCGGTCTCGCGCTCGAAGTCGGGCAGTTCGAGCGTGGCGAAAAGCTCCACCGACGCATCGAGGTCGTCGAGGATGTTGACGAGCCGGCCGCGCATCTCCTGCATGTCGGCCGGGTCGTGCAGAAAGCTGAAGCCGCCGACGGTCATCGCGACCGGGTGGGTGTGCCGCCCGGCGACCATGGCGGCGAGGTCGTAGCCGATCTGCTTGAGGCGCATCGCGCGCTTGACGATCTCCGGTTGCGTGTTGATAAGCGGCATGACGCTCGGCAGGCCCAGCAGGTCGGGGGCCGCGAGGAAGTAGATGTGCAACAGGTGGCTTGAGAGCACCTCGCCGTGGAATGCGATCCGCCGCAGCAGGTGTGTCTGCGGGGAGATTTCGACTCCGAAGGCCGCCTCAGTGGCCTGCAGGGCGGCGCACTTGTGACTGACCGCGCAGATGCCGCAGATGCGGGAGGCGATGTGCACCACGTCGCAGTAGGGCTGCTCGCGCACGATCGCTTCGAAGAAGCGCGGGGCCTCCACCACCGAGAAGCGGATCTCCTTGAGCATCCCCTCCTCGATCCTCGCGACGACGTCGCCGTGCCCCTCAACGCGAGTGAGGTGATGGACATGAATGTCCGCGTCAGTCGTCATCCTCGTCCGCCTCCTCCATGTCAAGCTCGGGCCAGTTGTTGTATATGCGCAGCTTCGCCTCGATCTGCTCCTCGGAAAGCTCGTAGCGCTCGATGATTTTGCGCATGATCGAGTGGGCCTGCTCGCGGGTGAGAGCCCTGAGCATTGCCGGGAGGTTCGCGGCATCCATCAGCCCGCGGCATCCCTGGCAGGGGTCGCCGAAAGCGGTGCAGATCGCGTTGCACCCGCAACGCGTGACCGGGCCGAGGCAGACCTTCCCGAGCTCGTAGACGCAGACGTAGTCGTTGAGCTTGCATTCGACGCAGACCGGCTGATTCGACGGGGCGTGCGACTGGCCGGTGAGGATGGCGCTGACCACCTTCACGAACTCCCCGAGCGAGACCGGACAGCCGAAGGTCTGGTAGTCCACGTCCACCACCGCGGAGACCGGACGGGAGGGGATGGTCGCGATCTGGTCGGCGGCGTCGCCGTAGACTACCTCGCGCACCTCGTCCATCGACCACTTATTCTTCAGCTCATTGTGACAGCCGTTCGAGGCGCAACTGCCGAGCGTTACGAGCACGTCGGCCTGCTCGCGAATGCGCTTGATGCGCTCCACGTCCTCCTCGGTGGTGACCGAGCCCTCGCAGAAGGCGATGTCGTACTCGGTGGACTGTTCGGTCATCGCCTCGCGCCAGGTGACCACGTCCACGTGCTCGAGTATCTCCAGCAGCTTCTCCTCAAGCTGCAGCACCGAAAGCTGGCAGCCCTCGCAGCAGGCGAAGTCGAAGAACGCGATCTGCGGTTTGTGGCCGAATCGTGGGATCGGCGCTTCCTGTGGCATCTCTCTCCCTCACCTTCCAGGGAACGGCGCTTCGCGCATTACCGCGGCGTTACTCCCTCTCGTCCTCGGGCGCCCAGACCTCGATCGCCTCGGAGCGCCCGATCAGGTCCGTGTAGCGGAAGACCGGGCCGTCCTGGCAGACGTAAAGGTCATTAAGCTGGCAGTGCCCGCACTTGCCCATCCCGCACTTGAAGCGGCGCTCCAGGGAGAAGAGAATGTCGTGTTCGACCATCCCCTTGTCGAGCAACTCCGCCGCGACGAAGCGATACATCACCGGCGGCCCGACCACCGCGGCGGTCGTCTCCGGGGCGTCGATCTCGACCTCGTCGCGCAGCGGGATTGTGACCACGCCCGTGCGGCCGGTCCAGGTGTCATCAGGCTCGTCCACGGTGTAAAGCGTCTCAAAGTCATCGCGGGCGTCCCAGATGGCGAGATCGTCCTTGAAAAGCTGCTCGGCGGGGATGCGCGCGCCGTAGACGAGGATCATGCGGCCGAAATCCGAGCGCCTGTCGGCCACGTAGTTGATGAGCGACCGCAGCGGCGCAAGGCCGATGCCGCCTGCGATGCAGAGCACGTCGCGCCCCCGCATGTCGTCGATCGGGAAGCCGTGGCCGTAGGGGCCGCGCACGCCGACGAAATCCCCCGGCCGCAGGTCATGCATCGCCTCGGAGAGGTTGCCCACGGCCGCCACACACAGTTCGAAGCTCTCGGTCTGGGTGGGTGACGAGCAGAATGAGATCGGCGCCTCCCCGTAGCCGGGGAGCGATATCTGCAGGAACTGGCCGGGATCATGGTCGAGTGGCTCACCGGAGTGAAGCTGAAGTCGCAGGAGCACCATCATCTCCGTCAGCCGCTGTTTGGCGATCACCCGGGCCATCTCCGGCTGGTAGAAGCGTGTGATGTCCTCCGTGACGTCCGCGCCATCGGCCGGCGCATCTGCGCTGCGCATGATTACGCCCTCCCGTTTGCGCGCGTAATGATCTCGTTGCTGACGTCCACGATGTTAATGTCGGCGGTGCAGGCCCGCGAGCAACGGCCGCAGCCGGTGCAGTAGGGGCGTCCGAACTGCCGGAAGAGGTAGAGGAACTTGCGGTGCCAGCGGTGTCTGACGCGCTGCCAGCGGATGCGGCGGAAGTTGTGCCCGCCGGCGACGAGCGCGAACTCCTGAAGCTGGCACGAGTCCCACGTGCGCACGCGCCGTCCGCCGGTGAGGCCGAGGTCAAACTCGTCATTGATGTCGAAGCAAAAGCACGTGGGGCAGGTGGTGTTACATGAGCCGCAGGAGTAGCAGCGCCCGGCGATCTCGCGCCAGAGTTCGCCGAAGTCGCCCTCCTCGAGGATATCCGCGAACTCCTCCGGCGTCGCATCGATCGATGCCTCGAGATTCTCGGCCTTCCTGACCGCAAAATGTTGCGCCTGCTCCCTGTCGTCGTCGGTCGCGTTGTCAATATCCGACAGGTGCAGCATCTCCTCACCCGCTTCGGTGAGCACCTCGACGAGGTAGCCGCGGTCGATCGGGGTGAGGAAGAGGTCGGCCCCCTCGCGGAAGCCGCAACTGCCGACCGCGTAGCAGAAGCAGTACTCGTCCGGGAGGCAGTCCACGCCGATGACGTGCGCCCGTGCGCGAGCGGCCGGCCAGCAGGCCTCGGCGGGCTCCTGGGCGTAGGCGTCATCAAGCTCATCGAGGGCGGCGAGGTCACAGGGATGGACGCCAACCAGCGTGAAAGGCTCGGCCTCCTGCACCGCGGTGATCTCAGGAGGCTCGGTGAGCTTGAAATCAAAGAGCACCTGCTCGGGCGGGAAGAACGCTTTCTTCGGGGGGATCGTGGTGGTGGTGTACTCCAGTGTGAGATCATCGGCGGAGTTGAGCCAGTCGAATTTGACGAAACCCGGATGCTTACTGCGCTCGCGCGGCCCCATCACCGGGCCCTCGTCGATCAATCTCTGGATGAAGCCGCTGGTGGCCGCCTGCGTCATGACGACTTCGGTCGCCTGTGACTTCGCCTTCATCATCCCTACCTCCAGGTCGCCGAGATGGTTGCCGCGGGGCTCAGTCGGTGTCCGCTGCGAGCGATTCTTTCAGTTCCAGCAGGCGCCTGATGTGCTGGTGCTCTTCTTCGATCAGATCGTCAACAACACCCTTCTCCGAATCTCGCACGATCTGCTTGACGCCGGAGTAAAAGCCGATCGTACTGCGCTCCAGGTCGATCGCCATCTCCACGGCTTCCATCTCATCCTCGATGGCTTCGGCGCTGCATGAGGCGTCATCGACGCTGGTGAAGAGTCGGTTCTTGAGGAAACCGCGCAGGTAGGCGATGGTCTCGCCGGGATAGCCTTCGGGGACGGAGTACTCGTCGAGATCGCGCTTCATCTTCGCGAAGCGCTCGATATGCCGGCGCTCCTGGTCCGCCGCATACTCGAAGACTTCGGAGACGGACTCGCTCGCTCGGGCGACCGCACAGCCCTCGTAGAATGCAAGGCCCTGCCGCTCGATCTCGATGGCCATGTCGATCACTTCCGCGGCCTGGAAGAGAGGCTTATCCATAATCGGCCTCCTCACGCGACGCGTGCGGCGGAACACAGAAACTGCGCTGCACGATCATATTCGCTTATCTACTTCTGCGCTGAACTTATACCTCCTGCCCGAATCTGCAGGCCGGTTTGCCGCATGTCGGTGCGACGGCTCCTGGACGTCGCCACGATCAGTTGGATGGAACGTGAACACGTCGCGGGGGGGTGGACGTCATCACATGAAGACGGGCGCCCGGTCCCATCGCACTCACGGGACCGCCTCGTTTCATTGTGATGTTCCCCAGGTGGATCATCATTCCCTGACAACCAGAAGAGCAGCAGGACGCGCCGTTCGCACATGTCGCGATGACAGAGGGCCCGCGGGCCCCGAGATCATGTACTTTGAGGTGAAATGATGTACGTTCGTGTCGCGTTGATTCTTGCAGCGATGGTGTCGATGACAGCCGTTCACGCCCAACCGATCGCCCGGACGTCTCCGCCTTCAGATATTCAGCTTGCGAGCACGCAGGGCCTGGACGCGTCAGGCTCGAAGTGGGTCGCCCCAGGCTTTACGAAAGACTGGTTCTCCCGCCTCGGAATGAATCTCATCTACCCGAAGCATGCTGAGACGGCTTCGGCCATCCGGCGCATGGCGCGCGGGGAAGTCTCGTCGATTTACAACCGGTGCGCCGGAACCATGCGCGAGGCCCTCGGATGGGGCCTCGGCGACGCCCATGACTGGACGGCGTTGCCCGAGCAGGGGTTTCAGCAGCGACCGGCCGGCGCGGCCGCACAGCCCGGAGACATCGTGGTCTGGCCGTTCACCTACGGCAGCCGCAACAGCCAGCACATCGGGATCGCCGTCGGGACAGACGCGGGGATGCGCCTGCTCTCCAATCTCAGTGGGAACCTGGGCCTCTCGCGGCTGGTCTCGGGCTACCGCGCGTACTTCAAATGACCTCGGGCCTCCGAGCCGTTCTCCATGTAGCGAGGGAGCCCCGAGCCTTGCCATGTGGCACGGGCGTCCAGCCTATTCCCCGGTTGTTCTCAGTGGCGTCGGTCACGGGGGCAACGGCACAGGCCCGCGCCGGTGCCGGCCTCTCCAACGGCAAGGGCGGCGGTCTGGACACCCGCCCCCATGTGCAAGTGTACTCAGATGCCCGTGGGCCCTCACATGCCCGAGCGCGCTCACGTATGAAGGCTCTGAATGACCTGCGTTGACACCGGCGCGAATTGTCGGTCATACTCACTCGCGTCACCCATGACCGAGGCCATTCGAATCGGAGGGTCCAGCATGAAACTCGTCATTCGCGTCGAGGAGATCAAGGGGCGCTGCCCGGTCTATGAGGTTGGCGATCAGATCGTGCTCGAAAATGGTTACCGGCTCAACCTCGATGAGACCACGAAGGGCTGCATGCACTCATTTGCGTCGATCATCCCCTACCACATCGCGCTGTCGAAGGGCGTCCGGCCCGATCAGATGGGCCTCGCGCACAAAGACCGGGCCGACGGCAGGGCGTACGTGCAGTGCCTCGACCCATGCGAGTGGACGGGAGGCGGCACAGTCACCTTCAGCATCGAGCGGGTGGATGAGTGAGGCGCCGGCTGCCAACCCGCGGTTGATCTCAGGCAAACTCCACCGTGTCATCCAGCGGCCAGATGGGCCGCCTCACGTGCTCGAAATGCTGGAGCGTCACGTCCGGGTTGTGCACTCCGGGTGTGTCCACCTCGAAGATCTCGCTTGCGATCGGGTCGTAGTCGGCGCGGAAGTGCACCGCGGATTTGAGACCGATCAGCAGGCGATCGCGCGGCTCAATCCCGACGCTCCTCAGCGCCTCGCAGTCGTAGGGCTGGATGCGCTGCTCGGTGATCACTACCTCGACCTCGCCCACCACGAAGACCACCGTGCGTCCCATGCTCGATACCACGCCGGTGTACATCGGCCCCTTGTTCGCGTAGATCCCGTCCGAGATAAGCCGCACGTAGCCTGTCAGTTCGAGGGTCGGGCCGTGGCGATCGTCGGTCTTCCCGCCGACCCGCAGCGTCAACTCGCTCCCCACGCCCGCCTCCACGGCTTCGGCCACCGCCTCCGGGTCGACGATGATCGCGACCGTCGAATCCGGCACATTCGCGTCAACCAGCGCCTGCAGCATGACGGTGCCGTCGCATGGGGCGCCGCCGCCGGGGTTGTCCGAGCCATCCGCGAGCACCACCGGACCCTTGCCGGGGCCGATCTGTCGCGCGCGCTCGATCGTCTCCTCAAGGGGCGTCAGGCGCACGCGGAAGTCCTCGCGGCGCGCCCACATGGCCTCGGCGATCTCGTGCGCCACGCTCGCGGCAAGGTCGGCGTCTTCGTCGGCGGTCACGGCGACCGACGCGCCGCAGTCGTGGATGTCGGCAAAGGGAAAGCCGCCCGAGACCGTCACGTTGAGCACGCCGGGTCGCTCCTCGGCCTTGTGTGCCAGCGCGATGATCTCGCTCATCGGCGGCATCAGCGTGCACTGGCGCGGCGGCCCGATGAGCATCGGCGCCTGCGCGAGCGCCGAGACCGGCCTCGCGCTCCCGTCGATGCTCGCCAGCAGCAGCCGCGCGGCATCCCACCCGCGCTCGTAGGCGTCAACGTGCGGATAGGTGTCGTAGCCGACGAGCGCGTCGGAGGCTTCCACCATCAGCGGGCTGATGTTCGCGTGCAGGTCGAGCGTGGCGACGACGGGCACGTCCGGGCCGACGACCTCGCGCACCCTCGCGAGTGTGTCGCCCTCGGCATCCTCGCGCTCCTCGCTGACCATCGCCCCGTGCAGCTCAAGCAGCACGCCGTCCACCGGCAGCGCCGCTTCGAGGCCCTCCAGCAGCATCGTCAGCACCCGATCGTACGCGCTCTGCTCAATCAGACCGGACGGCTGTGGGAACGTCCAGAGCACAGGCACGAGTTCGAAGTCAAGCTCATCGGCGGCATCGATGAACGCTCCGGTGCACATCGATTTGCCGCGCAGCGTCCGCACCAGCGCATCTCCGGTCATCAGTCCCGGGAATCCGCGTCCGCGGACGAAGTCGTCGAATGTCGTGAGGCCCTCGGCGAAGGTGTTGGTCTCATGCGAGAATCCGGCGACCGCAACTCGTGGCATTCCGGCCACTCCTTCAGTTTCACTTCTGGTTTTGAGTGTTGAAGCGAACAGTCCAGAGAAATGTCTTTCGTACGTGTTCATCGTGGTAGGGTTCGTAGTAAAGCGTCAGATCGTGAAGCTTCTCGATCGTGATCCCGGGCTCTCGCAACGCGCGTCCCATGCTCACAGCGCGGTCGTGATCAATCAGGTATCGAATGTTGCGGCGCGCCATGTATGAGGACAGGGTCTCATTTCTGAGATGTTCGTGCACCTCCGGGTTCACGACACCATCGAGGTTTATCACGTCGCGGGACATGACGAAGTTGAAAATGCCGGTGTTAAACGAGCCGATCCGTGCATCAGCAGGAATGTCGTCGAGCAGTCGATTGGCCGCGAGCGCCGCATGGTACTTATCATATTCCTGTGGCGCCGACCAGAAGGGCTCTGAGAGGACCATGCCTGCACCGACGACCAACAGCGCGACGCTCCACAACCAGCGAGAACTGCTGAATCCGGCGAGTCTACCGCCGATTGCGTGCAGCCCGGTCCATACGAGGGGCGCCACGACAGAGAAGATCATAACAGCGAAGTACGTCATATACCATAACCGGAACATCCCCTGATGCAGGACATAGTAACTGGCCCAGAGTGCCGTGCCCGCGATTACAAGGCCGCCGAACCAGACGGAGCCGCGCATTTCGCGCGCCAGGTGGGACCCTTTGAGCCGATAAGCGCCGATTCCCGCGAGGATGACAACGGTCAGAATGAGCGCGACATCGAAGGTTGCGCCGCGACCTGTCACCACGAAGTTCGGGAGGTAGCTTACGATCAGCCGCGTCTCCCCCTTGATCATCTGGAGCGGCACGATTAGCTGGTCCTCCACACCCCTCAGAATCCGCAATGCCGTTCCGCTGGTCGGGAATGGTTCACCGGTCATCCACGTGATATAGCCCAGCCATGCTCCACTGATTCCGAGCGCCGGGAGCACAAACGCGCTGAGCCCCCTCCAGGATCTGTGCCGTATGAGCTTGTAGATGACCCACAGAAGGCCCGGCCCCAAAAAGAGGACACTGTCCATTCTCGCCCAGAAAGCAAGGCCGGCGGTCACGCCGGGGATGAACAACTCCAGCGGTTTCACACTCGCCGGCATCTTCTCGCGCACCGCTACAAGCTGCAGGTAAAACAGCAGGACCATCAGGACCGCCAGAATCGTCTCTGTGCCCGTCATGGTGAGCTTGTAGAGCATCGGACTGGTGACCCAAAGGGCCACACACAGGGCTGGGATCGGCTGCCGCCAGAGTCTGTCCAGAAGATGGTACAGGACCAAAGCGCCGAGACAGTAAGCGATGACCAGCAGCAGCAGGCTACCATAGATCGCCATTTCCGGATCCAGAAGCTGATGCAGAGGAGCTACCAAAAGCGCATATAGCGGATGGAAGCCAGAGGTCGCAATCCCCTCGTTGAAATATGGCACATGTCGGGCGATAACGAAGTAGTAGAATGCGTCGTCAACGAGAAAATCGTGGAGCAGGTGATCGAGTCCGAGTTTCGCATCAAAGCCGAAACGCACCAGAGGAATAGAGGACAGACCAAGTGCAATCAGATGTTGTCGCTTACCCGTCACGGCCTGACTCCGCAATGTCTGTGGTCGAACTGCTTCAGTCCCCGTCGTATCACGCGCGATTCGTGGACGAAGTCGTCGAAGGTCGCGAGGCCCTCGAAGAAAGTATCAGTCTCATGCGAGAATTCGGCGACTGCAATTCGTGGCATTGAGGCCACTCCTTCAGATGAGCCCGCGAGGCTGGTATCCCGACCGGTGTTCGTCCTCGGGGGGCGTATTCCCTTCCGGGCGCGCCGGCGTACTCCGCAGAGAGGAACGGTGCGTCGGGCGGCGAAACCCTCGTTGCGATCGATCTTTCTCGAGGAGGCATCGTATCATGCTCACCGCGGCTGTCCGTGGCGGCCCTGTCACCGCACTCGCATTCGTTGCCATGCTGCTGATCTCTCAGTCGGGCCGGCCGGCGGCCGCCGACACAACCGACGGTGGCTTCGTCGTCGTGGCGGCGCAGACGCAGCTGCGCTTCTGGCCGTCCGCCGATGACTTCGCCGAGCACATGTCACAGCGTGTCGAGGCCGCGATGGAGCACAGTCCCGACCTGATCGTCTTCCCCGAGGACATCGGCCTGCCGCTGATTGCCCTCGGCGACTTCGACATCGTCGCACAGGCCGAAAGCCCCGAGGCTGCGATCGGCGCGATGTTCGCTCTTCATTCGGAGGCGGCGGGCGCGCTCATTGCCGAACATGGCGTCTCCCCGCAGCGGGCGCTGTGGCTGCTGAAGGCCCCGATGATCGCGGAGGCGTATCAGCAGACGTTCGCGGCGCTGGCCCGCGAGCACGAGGTGTTCATCGCGGCCGGCTCAGCTCCGATGGTGGCGGACGACCGGCCCGCGGAGGTCTTCAACACCGCGTGTGTCTTCGACCCGGAGGGCGAGATGCACATCGCGGGCAGGAAGATGAACCTCGTGCCGCCGTTCGAGACCGAGGACGGACTGGACTTCTCGCGCGGCAAGATGGAGGACTACTCGGTCGTCGAGATGCCCGATGCGACCATCGGCGTGATCGTGTGCGCCGACGGATGGGACCCGCGCGTTGCAGAGAGGCTCGTCGAGCAGGGGGCGGAGGTGCTGGTGCAGGTATCCGCCAACCCCGAGGAGTGGGGAGATCGGACGCGACTTGGGTGGCTGGACAGTCTCTTCACCCGGGTGCAGGAAGTGGATGTGTACGGAGTCTACGTGATGGGAGTGGGGAATCTGCTGGGGCTGCCGTTCCAGGGCCAGTCGGCGGTTGTTGCGCCGCGGGACTGGACGCTGCACAGATCCGGATTCCTCGCCGAGGCCGAGAGTGCGACGGACGAGGAGTTGCTGGTGGTAAGGCTGGACCTCTCGCGGGTGCGGACGCACTGACGATTCGTGACGGCAGATGCGGGGTGAATCCAGGCATCTTTCCCGACCACAGTGGTTAGGTTAATGTGAGATTTCTTTGCACATTAGTTCAAAAAACGCTTGCGGTGCGTGGTGGAAGTGATTATACTGTGGGCGCGGGAATGTCCATGGACGTAAAGGGAGGCGCGTGGACAATGCTCACTGGATGCGGCGCCTGGCGTCAGATCTGCCTCGTGATCGTTCTTCTCCTCGTTTTTGGTGGTCTCAGCTACGCGGACTGGAACAACCTCTACTGGGAGGACGAGTTCGCCGGTGGCACCACCGACCAGACATGGGACACGTTCTCGGGTGGGGGTGTCGGAAGCCACACTGTGGTGGACCTCGGTGGCGGGAACTACGGATACCAGCACAGCGCTCCGTACCTTGGCGATCCCCCTGATGTTGGCTTCGCGGGAGCGTACGTTGACGCTATTGAGGGCGACCAGGGCATGAAGGGCTGGGTTGACACGTCCCCGATGGGTGTCGATGACAGCGCTGCCCTTTCATTCCTGCGCTACACTCCAACCGTTGTTCCGGATCAGGGCTTCGGAACCGGGTACGCGCTTGCAATAACCCACAATTCGAGCGGTCAGATCACCGCCTCAATCAGGCAGGTATTTGAGGACCGCGAAGACCTTATCGGCAGCGAGGAGCTGGTCTCTTCGACATACACCGATGTCTGGTTCCGCTTCCTCGCAATCGGCACCGATGGGGACACGAGACTGCGCGGAAGGGTGTGGGCAGACGGAACGAATGAGCCTTCCGACTGGCTGCTCGATGTTGGGGTTACCAGTGACTTCTACAACACGGGCAGTGGCGGCGTCGGCGCCGTCACGCTCACCGGCGATCTCGAAGTCGCGACGGCAACCTTCGACAACGTGGCCTACGGGACCCCTGAACCCACCACGATGGCCCTGCTGGTGACGGGTGTCGGAGCGCTGATCCTCCGCCGCCGACGGGCCGCCTGACGCGGGCATCACAACGCAAATCAAGCGCCCCGCTTCACCTTGAAGCGGGGCGTATCGGCGTACATGAGATCAACCCCCTGTCAGGTCACGCCTCCGTCAACCGCGAGACCGTCAGCCCATCGACGCCGCTGGTGCGCAGCGCCTCGGCGTCCGGGCTGGCGGGCGGCGCCTCGGCGTCAAGCTCGGTGAGCACCACCTGATCCGAATCCTCGACCTCGATCGCGCTGCGCCATGATTCGCCGACCTCACCCCAGCGCACCTGAAAGTCCGACAGGCGCAGGCCGCTGACCTCGCGCGCGTAGAGCACCGCGGGCACGCTCATCAGACCGGCCGTCTTCGGCGAATCCCCACTGAACCCAGGGTCAACGTCGTCGCCGGACAGTTCGACCCGGACGTCCTCCAGTCGAATGTCCTCGACGCGATGGCCCGGATTGCCGCAGATATGAAAACCCTCGCGCGCGGAGACGTGCAGGTTCGTAAGCGAGACATTCCTGATCATGCCGGGCGGCTTCGCGTGGACACCGAGCACCATGTTCATCGGCAGTATCACGTCCATCACGATGTTGGCGAAGTGCACGTTCTCGATGCGGGTGCCGTGGGCCGAGCGCTCGGAGTACGCGCTGTTGAAGCTGATGCCGTTGCGCGATTCCCTGATGACGATGTTGGAGAGCGTGCAGTTGCGTATCTCGCCGTCGCCGACTCCTACGCGGACGGCGTTGCATGGTGTGCTGAGCACGCAGTTGCTCACCGTCACATTCTCGCACGGCTGCGCGTGCTCCCCCAGCAGACGGCTGTTGCCACGCAGCGTGATCGAATCGTCGCCCGAGGTAATGATGCAGTCGCTGACCGTCACGTCGCGGCAGCAGTCGATGTCGATGCCGTCACCGTTGGCCGTCTGCGGCGGGTTGGTGATGTTCAGGCCGCGAATTCGCACACGCGTGCAGCCGAGCAGGAGGAGTGTCCAGTAGGGCGAGTTGATCAGCGTGACATTGCGCACCGAGACGTCGCTGCAGCGGCAGAAGAGCAGCATCTGCCCGGGCCTCCACTCGGCGATGGGGAAGTTGCGGCTTTTGTTGCGGTAGGTGGTGGTCACTTCCTCCGGTGGCAGCGTCTCGAAGAACGCGGCGCTGTTGCCGTCGATCGTGCCCTGGCCGGTGATCGAGACCTGCTCGGCCTTATATGCGATCACGAGATGGGCGCCGGTGACGTTCTCGCGGCTGAAGACGGGATTCTCCGGGAAGATGTCGTCGGGGTTGTAATCGTCCCGCCGGGTGCTGCCCAGCACCGTGGCGCCGGCCGCGAGGTGCAGGTTCACGCGGCTCTTGAGGAAGATTGTGCCTGTCACGTAGGTGCCCGGCGGGACAAGCACCACGCCGCCACCGGCCTCCGTGCAGGCGTCGATCGCGGACTGAATCGCCGCGGTGTCAAGCGTGTCACCGTCCCCCGAGGCGTCAAAATCGCGCACGTTGTACACACCGACATTCTCTCGATCGCTCATCTGAATCAACCCGCTTTCCTGCATTCAGGCGTTTTGGACGCGCACCATCGCCATGTACTGGATCTTCGGCACGGTGAAGGTCGCGTAGTCGCCGTCCGTGGTGAACTGCAGTTCCTCGCCCTCGGGCTCCAGCACGACCGCCGCCGCGTCGGGCGCGTGGACCTGGCAGTCGATCTCATGGATGGGGTGGACGCGCTCGATCGACGGGATTGCAGTCTGCGCACCCTGGTGGCCGACCTGGTAGTGGATGAGGTTCAGCAGCAGGTCGCCGTCGTCGAGTGCCATCAGGTTCGATTCGACGATGCCGGAGAT
>JBNJEK010000076.1:0-16826 GCA_051745855.1 Armatimonadota bacterium | reverse complement strand
GCCCCACGAGCATCGAGTAGACCGCGAACCCGAATGCACCGCCAAGTCCTGCAGAGGTCGTGAGTACCCCCCGGCGTCCGCTGCGATGGCCGAGTAGCAGACCGATACTCAGAGGCACGACCCAAACCAACAGCCAAGACAGGAGGCCTATCCACTGCGGCGGCAGCAATATGCGCAGCACGCCCACGAATATGATCAACGCGACGTGGCCAACCAGCAGCCAGCCAACATATCGCGCAGCAATAGCCATCACGGACTTGGCCTGGTCTGTCATGTTGGCCCTCCTCAGATCGTTGGCATCCAGGGTGGCATGTAGCGCACCTCGCACGAGGGTCAATCTGCTGCCCTCCGTATATTGGCGCGTTGCACGCACGCGAGGAGGCCTGCCGAGCACGCGCCAACACACAATGGGTGTAAAGACGTGCCAGGATCCGGCCCCTGGTAGACGAACTGCCGGAAGCCGATAGTAGAGGAATAATACGCGAAAGTACATAAGAATGTCCATACTGCAGGAGAATCGTCACTGGATGGGTGACATGAGAAGCCAAACGGTCGCTGGCAGGCGCAACTGCATGGATCGCGCCCGCCCGCGAACGAGGGGAAGCACCGGCCCCATCTCAGTCCCGCCCGTCCAGCACCGAGCGGATGCGGCGGAGGAGCTTCTCGGGGCCGAAGGGCTTCTGCATGAAGTGAATGCCCTCGTCGAGCACTCCCTCGTGCATGATCGCGCTCTCGGCGTACCCGGACACGAAGAGAACCGGCATATCAGGACGCTGCGCGGCAATCTCCTCGGCCAGTTCGGGTCCGTTCATACCCGGCATGATGACGTCAGCGACCATGATGTCGATCTTGCCCTCATGGCCGGCGGCCAGCCTCAGCGCCTCCTCGGCCGATTCGGCCAGGAGCACGGTATGCCCGTGGCGGGTGAGCACCGAGGACACGAGCTTGCGGACAATCTCATCATCCTCAACCACCAGCACCGTCTCACCGCCCCGGAGATCGGTCTCGCCCGAACCCGCATCAGTGAGATCGGCAGCATCGCCGGATTCGGCTCGCGGCAGATACACGCGGAAGACCGTGCCCTCCTCGGGCTCTGAATACACGTGGATATGCCCGCCGCTCTGATTCACGATGCCGTAGACGGTGGCGAGGCCAAGGCCGGTGCCCTGCTCGGCGCCCTTCGTTGTGAAGAATGGCTCGAAGACGCGCTCGCGAGTCTCCGCGTCCATCCCGACGCCGGTGTCGCTGACCGACAGCGTCACGTAGCGCCCCGGGTCGATGTCGGCATGTCCCCGCGCCTGTTCCTCGGAAATCTGTGCGTTCGCCGTCTCAATGGTGAGCGTGCCGCCCTCGGGCATCGCGTCCCGCGCGTTGACTACCAGGTTCATCAGCACCTGGTCGATCTGCGACGGGTCGGCGCTGATCAGCCCCAGGTCAGGATCGGTCCGCGTCAGCACCGCGATCTGCTCCCCGAGCATCCGCCCGAGCATCGGCTCGAGGCGCTCGATGACGGCGTTCAGGTCGAGCGTCTCCGCCTCCATCGCCTGCTTCCGGCTGAAGGCGAGAAGCTGTCGGGTGAGGTCCGCCGAGCGGCGGGCAGCGATCTGGATCTCCCGCAGCAGCCGCTGTGAATCGTCGTCCTTGTCCATGCGCATCTCGATCAGTTGCGCGTTG
Source organism: Armatimonadota bacterium (assembly GCA_051745855.1). Taxonomy (GTDB): domain Bacteria; phylum Armatimonadota; class Zipacnadia; order Zipacnadales; family UBA5352; genus UBA5352. The sequence continues at coordinate 15,152 of JBNJEK010000076.1, read as the reverse complement.
CCCAGGATCGCGGTGAGCATGTTGTTGAAGTCGTGCGCGATGCCGCCGGCGAGCCTCCCGATGGCCTCCATCTTCACCGCCTGGCGGAGCTGCTGCTCAAGCTGCCGGTGGTCCGTGACATCTCGCGCCATCGCGAGCAGCCCGATCGGATCACCGTCAGGCCCCAGCAGCCTGCTGGCGTTCCACGACATCACCCGCTCGTCACCCTCCCGCGTGGTGATGGCGGTCTCGTAGTTCTCCAGCACGCGCCCCTCTTCGATGATCTCGGTTGCGAGTGTGAGCATCCTCTCGCGCTCACCGGGATCCGGATGCATGAGAGCCCAGGCGCGCTGCGTGTCAAGCGCCTCAGCCTCAGGCACGCCGCTGATCTCGGCAGCCGCCGGGTTCCAGACGATGGTGTTGAGGTCGCGGTCGAGCACATGTATCCAGATGTTCGCCTGGTCGATGATCGAGCGGCGGAATTGCGCCAGTTCCTGTATCTCGCGCTCAGCCCGCTTGCGTTCGGTGATATCCACGACAGTGGCAACCACGCTCTCGGGGTCTCCCTGATCATCGCGGATGAGGTTCCCTGAGACCTCGATTGGGAACTGCTCTCCTTTGAGGGTGACCCCCTCGTACTCAGCGCCGCGGAGTGTCCCGTCATTGAGAACCTGGTCGAAATTCTCCACGAGCGTCTCGCTCGAAGCTTCCGATACGAAATCAAGCACGGAACGACCGACTACGTGCTCGACCGAATCCGCCCCCGCCATCTCCACGAGGCCTGCATTGCAGTCGGTGATACGAAGGTCGGTGGTGGCGGCCACGATGCCCTCCGGGGAGGCGTCGAAGAGCGCCCGCATGCGCTCCTCGCTCGCACGAAGCTGCTCCTGCGCCCGGCGGCGCTCGCGACGATTCTGCGCCTCGCGCAGTTCCCGCTCGACGGCCGGACCGAGGCGTGTGAGGTTGTCCTTCATGACGTAGTCATGTGCCCCCGCGCGCATGACCTCCACCGCGGTCTGCTCACCGATCGTGCCCGAAACGATCACAACCGGGCCGTCGTAGTCGGCCTCCTGCAGGACAGCGAGGGCCTCGAGGCCGCCGAATCCGGGGAGGTTGTAGTCGAGAATCGCAAGGTCCCACCTCCTCCGCTCGAGTGCCGACAGCAGCCCCTCCCTGCTGTCAACACGGTGACTTTCGACCTTCAGGCCGTACTTTTCCAACTCCCGGACGATCAGTAGAGCATCGTCCTCGGTATCCTCTATCATCAGCGTGTTGAGACTCAATCTGAACCGGCTCCTCCCGGTGGCGCCGGCTCGTTGATCACGAGCCAGTACAACCCGAGTTGTCTCACGGCCTCCGCGAACTGCTCAAAATCGACCGGCTTGCGCACGAAGCTGTTGGCGCCGAGATCGTAGCTCCCGATCAGATCGCGTTCCTCGTTCGAAGAGGTGAGCATCACGACCGGCAGCGGGCGTGTCCTCGGGTCCGAGCGGATCTGCTCGAGCACCTCCAGCCCGTCGATCTTCGGAAGCTGGATATCAAGCAGCACGACCGCCGGGGCCTCCTCCACGTCGCGCTCACTCCATTCCCCCCGGCACCAGAGGTAGTCGAGCGCCTCCACACCGTCCCGGGCGACCACCACTTCGTTGGCGATCTGCCCCTGCCGAAGTCCGCGCATTGTCAGTTCCACATCGTCGGGATTGTCCTCGACAAGCAGTATGACTCCATCAGCCACGTTCCTCGCCTCCTCAGGCCTCATTGAGCGTAAAGTAGAATGTGGCTCCCTCGTCAACGGCGCCCTCCGCCCACACATCCCCACCGTGGCGACGGATGACCCGGCGCACGGTGGCAAGGCCGATGCCTGTGCCAGGGAACTCGTCCTCTCTGTGCAAGCGCTGGAATGGCTGAAACAGCTTCCCGGCGTATTGCATGTCGAACCCGGCGCCGTTGTCGATGACGCGGTAGACCCTGCGCCCCTGCTCGCCGGCCTGTGACCCGAACTCGATCTTCGCCTCGGAAAGCTTCGCGGTGTACTTCCACGCATTCCCCAGCAGGTTGCTCAGCGCGGTCCTGATCAGCCGCCGATCGACATCGGCGGTCATGTCCGGCTCGATCACGACCTCCACCACGCGCTCGGGATGTTGCGCGCGCAGTTCATCGACGACCTCCCGGGCCATCGCCGACAGGTCCACCCGGTCGCGGAACAGCTCCACGCGGGTGATGCGTGAGAGTTGGAGGAGGTCGTCGATCAGGCTGCCCATCCGCTGGCTGGCCCTGCGGACGCGCCGGAGGTAGTCGCGAGCGGTATCATCGAGGTCCTCCGCGTAGTCCTCAACCACTGCCTGCGAGAAGCCGTCGATGGCGCGCAGCGGGGCTCGCAGGTCATGCGATACGGAGTAGGCGAAGGCTTCGAGTTCGGCGTTCGCAGCCTCAAGCTGGGCCGTTCGGTCGCGAACGCGCTCCTCAAGCTCCTCGGTCAGCACCTGCAGCTCTTTCTGCGCCTGCCGCAGTTCGGTGATGTCCACCAGCGAGGCGACCGAAGTCTCTGTTCCCGGAATGACGTCGATATGCAGGAAGACCCGACGCATTTCCCCATCGAGGGTCACGAAGTCGAACTCGTAGCGATTCGGGGCCTCGCGCCCGGGCGCGCGGCGGGCATCGTGATAGCCCACCATACGCTCCTTCTCGTGCGGCGCGATCACCTCGGTAAAGTCGAGACTGCCTTCGATTTCATCTCTGGAGGCTCCAACAAGCCGCGCGAAGCCTTGATTCGCGAGGACAATGGTGCGGTTCTCATCGATCAGGCAGGTGGCCGCGCCGGTGTTCTCGAAGACGGTGCGGTAGCGCTCCTCACTCTCACGCAGCGCGTTCTCGGCTGCCCGCCGCTTTGTCACGTCCATGGCGATGCTCATTGCGAGTCCGCGGCCGTCCGGAAGCTGCCCGATTGGCGCCGAGTGGAAGTGCCAGATACGCGTGTCACCGTCGGCGGTGCGGATGACAAACTCTCCCTCGTCAACCCTCCCGGTCAGCTCGTGAAGCTGCGAGACATACTCTGCCACGGCGTCCCCGTCAGTGTCGTAGGCCAGTTCTGTCCAGTCGCCGACGGTGGGGATCTCCTCAGCCGCGTATCCGGTCGCCTCCACCCAGACTTCGTTGACGGTCAGCACCTCGCCGCCCGCGGCATGCAGCATGATGGGGAACGGGGCGTTGGCGACAGCGCGGCGGAAACGCTGCTCACTCTCGATCAGCGCCTCCTCGGCCGCGCGCTGCTCGGTGATGTCCATGCCGTAGAAGTTCACGTAGCCGAACTCGGGGACCGGTGCGCAGGTGAACGCAAAGACACGGTCGCCGGCGGTAACCTCCATTGCGCAGGGGTGGCTCGGACTCGGGCTCCTCGCGAGCGTCTCCTGCCACGACCGCGGAACCTGATCTCCGACCTCCAACCCCAATTCAGCCAGCAGCGCCATCGCCGCATCATTGGCGTAGTTGACGATGCCGTCCGCCACGACGCGCAGTACCGGCCTCGGATTCTCGGCAGGGAAGCGGGCGAGAACCTCTCGTTCGCGCTCGGCCTCGCGACGTTCGAGCATCTCTCCAATGCGAACGGCGACCGTGTCGAGCAGCGCGCGCTCCTCCGCGGCGAACGGCCCCTCATCCTCCTCGGGCCGCTCCTCGTGATAACGCACCTCGACCCGCCCGACGGCCGCCCCGTGGACGCCGATCGGGGCAGATTGCCTGGCGACCGGCGGGCCGTTGGCGGCACCCGCCTCGAAGATCCGATCATCAAACTCAATTCGCGCGCTGGTGACCTCCGGCCACTGCCATGACCTCGAGAGCAGGTCCGCGATCTCCGGCAATATCTCCTCGACTGGCTCCTCATCGCGCTGAGAAAGACGGGCGAGCTGGTAGAGACAGCGCATCTCCTTGACGCGCTCGCCGAGATCGTGGGTACGCCTGAGAAGCTCATCCTCAGCCCGCTTGCGCTCGGTGATGTCGCGGGCGATGCCCATGACCTCGACCGGCTCTCCATCCTCCCACTGGATCGTCGTGCTGATTTCGAGGACGACTTCCTCGCCGTCGCGGTTCAGCAGGTCAAACTCGTAGTGGCTCGAGGGCTCCCCCTCATCGATCTTACGCAGATACTGCTCTTTCGCGCGCGCGTGACGCTCCGGCCCAAGCACCTCCTCGAGGTTGCGCCCCTCTATCTCCTCGGGCGCGAAGCCGAGGATCCGCTCCACCGCACCGTTGATCGACACGATCGTGCCGTCGGGGGTCAGCGTGTAGATGATGTCGTTGGCGCTGTGCACGAACTCGCGGTAGCGCTCCTCGCTCTCACGGAGCGCCTCCGCAGCCCGTTTGCGCTCGGTGATGTCACGGGTGACGCCCTGCAACTCGAGCGGATTGCCCTGCTCGTCGAAGATCATGCGACTGGAGATCTCCACGGGGACTGCGTGTCCGTCTTTGTGGATGATGGTGGTCTCGAAGACGGTGCCCTCAGAGGGAGGTTCGATGTCGAGGGAGTCGCGGAACATCTCTGCCATCAGCTCGAAATCATCGGGGGTCGTGTGCTCGGCCAGCCGGCTGCCTGTCCACTCCTCACGAGTATACCCCGTTATTCTCTCAACGCTGGAGTTCACCCAGGTGAATCGCATGTCGAGGTCCATCACCCAGATGGCGTCCACCGTGTTTTCGGCGATCAGACGGAGATGCTCCAACTGACGCTGCTCTTCCTTAAGCTGAGAGGTGTCCCTGCCCGCCGCCGGCGTCCCGACGATCCTGCGACCCTCATCGCCACCCCCCGCCGCCTGAAAAGCGTGGCAGGTGGCAGGTGTCATGCCACAGAGCGCATGGGCGTATCCACCGGGCGAAGAGGCCAACCGGTTGATGAGCGCCTCGACGCCCCGGATGAGCGCCGCGGGCACTCCCGCGCTCACCAGGGAGAGATGACTCGGACGCATAGCTCGCTCCCGTGTGTGAAGTGTGATTGATGGCCGACAACGCCTGCCGAACCGCGATGGCATTCCCCGCGGTTCGAGTTAACATTGCGACGGCGCCATCCCACCCACCTCCTCCGGATAGCAATATGTGGACAATTATTAACCATTTTTCTGCGAAGGTCGTGCCAGTTACGCTGTCGAATCTGGGGGAGCCACCCGCCTGACACCCTGTCTCGGAGAGGCCTGCGCCAATGCCGACCGTCCCCGACGAGCGACATATCAGCAACGGTCGAGAGATCCCCGGCGAGGGCTACGCCGACCAACCCTACATTGTGCAGACCGATGACGGCGCGTGGCTCTGCGCGATGACGACGGGGCCGGGCCGCGAGGGGCAGACGGGCCAGCATGTTATCTGCGCGCGCTCGACCGACCACGGCCGGACGTGGAGCGATCCGGTGGACGTGGAGCCCTCCGACGGCCCGGAAGCGTCCTACGCCGTGCTCCTGAAGGTGCCATCCGGCCGCGTCTACTGCTTCTACAACCACAACACCGACCGCGTCCGGGAGGTCCGGCGCGAGGATGGCGGCATCTTCACGCGCGTGGATTCGCTGGGCCATTACGTCTTCAAGTACTCCGATGATCACGGTCGCACATGGTCCGATCAGCGCTACGACGTCCCGGTGCGCGAGTTCGCGTGCGACCGCGAGAACGTCTACGGCGGCGACCTGCGCTTCTTCTGGAACGTCGGCCGGCCGCTGCTGCTCGACGACGCCGTGTTGCTGGTGCTGCACAAGGTGGGCGCGATGGGCGAGGGCTTCTTCGCGCAGTCCGAGGGAGCCTTCATCCGCAGCGAGAACATCCTGACCGAGTCCGATCCGGAACGCATCGAGTTCGAGACGCTGCCCGACGGCGACGTCGGCCTCCGCCCGCCCGAGGGCGGCGGGCGAGTGGCCGAGGAGCAATCGGTGACCGAACTGAGCGATGGATCGCTCTTCTGCGTCTACCGCACCGTGGATGGCTGGCCCGCCTGCGCATACTCACGCGACGGCGGGCACACGTGGAGCGCGCCGGAGTATCTGACGTACGAGCCCGGAGGGCGGCGCGTCAAGCACCCCCGCGCGGCGAACTTCATCTGGCGAACAAGTGGCGGGCGGTTCCTCTACTGGTTCCACAACCACGGCGGAAGTCCCGCGTGCGAGCGAGACGGCTGGAATCCCTACGACGACCGCAACCCCGCCTGGCTGATGGCCGGGCGCGAGCTGCCCGGGCCCGACGGGGCGCTGCTTGAATTCACCCAGCCTGAGATCCTGCTCTACCACGATGACCCGCGCGTCCGCATGAGCTACCCGGACCTCATCGAGGAAGACGGGCGCTTCTTCATCACCGAGACGCAGAAGGCGACCGGACGCGTCCACGAGATTCCCGCCGAACTCATCGACGGGCTGCTCGGGCAGTTCGACCGCGCCGAGATCGCCCCTGAGGGCGTCCTGCTGGACCTCAGCGCGCCCATGCCGAGGAGTGTCGAGATGCCGGCGCTGCCCGACTTCACCGCGCGCGACGCCTCCCGGGCCGACCACGGGACGAAGAACCTGCGCGCGGGCTTCACCCTCGACCTGTGGCTGAGACTCGACGATCTGCGGCCCGGGCGGACTCTGCTCGACAGCCGTGACGCCGCGGGCCGGGGTATCGCTCTGGTCACCAGCGACCGTCGTACGCTGGAGCTTGTAATGCGCGACCGATGGAGCGAATGTCGCTGGGACACCGACCCGACCACTGTCCGCGCGGGCGAAGAGGCGCACGTGGTGGCGGTCGTGGATGGCGGACCCTCGATCATCAGCTTCGTGGTCGATGGCGTACTCTGCGACGGCGGCGAGAACCGGCAGTTCGGATGGGGACGCTTCACGCCGCATCTTTACAACGTGACGGGCGGCCCTGAACTACGCATCGCCCCTGAGGTCCGCTCCCTGCGCATCTACGACCGCGCGTTGCGTGTGAGTGAGGCCGGCGCGAACTTCAGGGCGGCGTCAGACGGCCACACTGACCAGGCCGGTTCACCGACGGCCTGAGGTCACTCACCGCATCTCGGCCCCCGGTCCCTGCGCCGCATTCCCCCCTCCGGTCCCTGCGCCGCATTCCCCCCTCCGGTCCCTACGCCGTTTGCAGGACGGGCTCGCACTCACATCCGAGAAACTGCGAATGATCCAACGAGAATGCGGTGCCGTAGCCTTGAGGAGGGGCTGCTTTTCCCGATGCCGCCCCCGGCGGCGGGAAAAGTGGCGCCCGAATGCCGTTTATGAGGGCGGCAGCTTCCCTGCCAGCCCGCCGTTCTGGGTTCGGACGGCAAACGGCATGCGCCTCAGGCGCCCGGGCAGGGAAGCTTCGGCGCCTGACGGCGCCTCACCCTCGCGCTGCAAACGACGCAGCGCGAGGGCCGCCCCTCCTTGACGGCCTTCGCATGCGCCAAATCGCCCGACTGCCGGTGTGATTTCTGGGCACGCGCCAATTCCTCGAATGTGAGTTCCAGCCCGTCAGTCGTCCAGATCGCCCCGAAGACTGCCACGGGCGAGCGTGAAGCCACCGCATGTACATGCGTCGGGGAGGGCCGATTCGGCCCTCCCCGGGTCGATTCAACCGGCGCGCCAGGTCAGCTTTCGGCGTCGCCGTCGTGCTCGAACGTCTCGACCTCCTCGTGCGAGGAGACCTCTGCCGTCTCGGCGGCCTGCGAAGCAAAGCCCATCTCCTCGGGCTTCGGCAGATCGCTGTCGGGATGATGCAGCGCGTGGAATGAGGCCTCGAGCTTCTCCCACATGCCGTCGTTACGATCGGCAGTGAGCTTCGAGACCACGTAGATAGTCAGGAACGCGGCAGGCACCGAGACGATCGCCGGCTGCTCGATCGTCCAGATCTCCGCCAACTTCCCGATGACGATGATCGCCGAGATCCCGCCACCGACGAGGAGGCCCCAGTAGGCGCCCTCCTCGGTCATCCGCCGCCACCAGATACCCATCAGCAGCAGCGGGAAGAACGTGCTGGCGGCAATCGAGAACGCCAGCCCGACCATCCACGCAATATTTGCATCACGGAAGGCCAGGCCCACCACGATGGCAAATGCGCCACAGAGGACGACCGCGAGCTTCGCGACTTTCATCTTCTGCCGATCGCTGGCACCCGGCCGGAATATCTCGCCGTAGAAGTCATGGGCGATGGCCGAACTGAGCGCGATGAGAAGGCCGGATACGCTCGAGAGCAGCGCGGCAATAGCTCCGGCCGCAACCAGCGCCAGCGCCCATTCGCCGACCTCCATATTCGAGGTCACCAGCATCATGGAGTTGGGATTGGCTTCACCGTCAACCCGCGTCACGGCATCGGGGCCAAGCACCATCCGGGCGTAGGATCCCCAGATCGGCGTGGTGATGTAAAACACCCCGATGAAGACCAGCACCCAGACGGTAGACCACCTCGCGGCGCTGGCGTTTGGATTCGTATAAAACCTCGCAAGGATGTGTGGCAGACCCGCCGTCCCGCATACCAGCGCGACCAGCAGAGAAAGGCTGCCCCACAGATTCCAGCGCTGGAACGGCGATACCCAGTCGCGAAGGCTGCTGAGTTGTTCCTCGCCATTCGTCGAGAAAGCCGGTCCGCCCGTCAGGGTGCTGTCAGGCTCTGCCTGCGCGGCCTCCTGCGCCGGTGGGCTTTGATATGCGTGCATAAGGATCTCGGAGTAGTTGTACTTCGGCATCATCACGATCAGCGGCAGGATCATCGCCGTGAGCATGATCCAGAACTGGGCCATCTGGGCGATGGTCACACCGGTCATACCGCCGAATGCGACGTAGAGTGTAATCACGCCGCCGAGTGTGATGACACCCCAGACCCACGGAATGCCGGTGACGACTTCCATCAGCGTCCCGACGCCGACCATCTGCGCGATGATATACAGCGCAGAGATGACCATCGTCCACGCGATCCCCGCCCGCCGCAACCGCGCCGAGTGGAAGCGGCCCGCGCAAAAGTCCGGGATGGTGTACTCCCCGAAACGCCGGAGCGGACTGGCGATGAAAAGCAGCAGCAGGATGTACCCGGCCGCAAAGCCGGTGGCATACCAGACGCCATCGAATCCGTATTCCCACACGAACGCCGCCACTCCAAGAAACGAGGCGGCGGACAGGTAGTTCGACGAGATCGCGGAGGCGTTGGTGAAGACGTCCACACCACGGCCCGCGACCCAGTAGTCATCCAGCGTTGCGGTCCGGCGAGCGGCGCTCAGCCCAAGGTACATCGTGAGCAGCAGCACCGCGATCGTTGCAATCAAAGGGAGCAGGGCGACCTCACTTCCCATCGCTGATCACCTCTTCCTCCCAGCGGTTCGAGTACGTCACGTAGATCAATGCGATGGCCCAGAACTCGAGGTGGAAGATGACCCCGACGAGGAGCCAGACAAAGGGGATCCCGAAGACGGGAGTGAGCATCGTCTCGGGCATCACGGCGTTCAGAAACGGGACGCTGAACACCGTGACTACGAATATGACCGCGAGCAGCCCGCTGAGCTTGAGCTGCCGCCGCTGCATCTGTTCGTACGTCACTGGCGGTCCCTCCTCCATCAGGTGGCATGCGACGGACTTCGACGACCGAGTGACGCCGCACGGCGTCAACGCCGGTCAATTGACCATCTCCAACTCTATGACCTCCCCGAAGTTTGAAAAGGCATTAAATCAGCAGGTGCGCGAACATCTTCACAAAGCTCGCAACCTCCCGAACGGAGGATTTGCCGCGGATAAACGGAAGAGATACTTCGTCAACTCGTGAGTCGGGGGACGCCGGCCCGTGTTCCAATGAGACCACCGGGGGGCCGTCTGCGTCATATCCGTTCACACGGATGCGCCGGTCGCAAGCATCGGTTCGCGGAGGAATCATGATTATGTCAGAGAGTATTCTCCCCACCACCACCATCGAGGGCCACGACATCGCCCGGCTCGTCATCGGCACCAACTGGTTCCTCGGCTACTCCCACCAGAGCGCCGCGAAGAGCAAGTGGATCAAACGCTACCAGGACGCGGAGAAGATCGCCGAGGTGCTCGAGGTCTGTTCGGCCGGGGGTATGAACGCTTTCGTCGCACCAGTCAGCGAACTGATGACCGACGCGACACGCCTGCACGAGGACCGCACGGGCCGAAAGCTGACGCAGATTCTCACGCCCGGAGGGAAGACCACCAGGGAGCTTTTCGAGGGCATCGATCAGGCGGCGGATCTCGGCGCCGAGTTCTGCCTCCCGCACACTTCATGGGTGGACGCGCGCATCAGCACCGCGCGGCGGGAGATCGAGGACTGGCCGCGAGTGGCCGAGTACATCCGCGAGAAGGGGATGATCCCGGGGCTCTCCACCCATCGCCCTGAGGCCATCGTAGTCGGCGACGCCGCCGGCTACGACATCGCCACCTACATCCAGCCGCTCAATCCGATCGGCTTTCTCTGCGCGGTAGAAACCGACTGGATGGCCGGCGTGATCAACCGCACCGAGAAGCCCGTCATCTGCATCAAGCCGCTGGCCGCGGGCCGAGTGAACCCACCCACCGGCCTCGGCTTCGCGTTCGCCAGCATCAAGCCGACGGATGTCGTCTGCATCGGCCTGCTCAGCCCCGAAGAGGCCGAGGAGGACCTCGAGATCGTCCGGAAGATCTTCGAGCGCCAGCCCGCGCAGGTCGAGCTTCAGTACACGCGCTCGAAGGCCGCACTGAGCGATGAGTAGCCATCTTCGCCCCCGCCGAGTCTCCGCCACGGAATCCTGAGTGCCTCTTGAGCTTAACTTAATGTAAATACTGAACAATACGCCATCCGCTTCGTTAAACTGCATGACACAGGACAGGAGGCGGAGGTGGCGATACTCGGGCGTGACAGTTGCACCGATGAGGAGCGGGACGCGGTCAGGTGAGGTGGACCGAGTGGAGGCGATCTGGCCGCCCTGCTGAGGCGAGAAATGTGGTGGTGGGGTGGCGTGGTGGCGTGGTGGACGCTGACTGATCTGTGTCACGGAGACCCCCGGCTTGAAGACACCGGGGGTCTCCCTGTGCGTACTCTCCCAACCGGCCTCTCAGATCGCCAAGGACGTCCCACCTGCAAGCGCCTCGACGAACACCTCCAAGACGATGTGCCCGCGAAACGCATTCATGACGCCGACGCCGGTGGCCTTCCGACCGGAGCGGACTGTTCCGGGGCGCGGTGAGCGTGGCCCCGACGTCACGGCCAGTCAGTTCCGCAGAGCGCGGATCAGTGCGGCATTGAACTGCGGCAGATCACCGGGCACCCGCGAGGTGATGATGTTGCCGTCAACGACCACCGCGCGGTCGCGGTAGTCCGCCCCGGCCTCCTCCAGTTCATCGGCCACGCCGCTGTAGCAGGTGGCCTTCCGACCATCGAGCACGCGCGCGGTCACCAGCACCTGCGGTCCGTGGCAGATCGCGGCGACCGGCTTGCCCGCAAGCGCCATCTTCCGCACAAGGCCCGTCATGTGCGGGTCGCGACGCAGCTCGGCCGGGGCCTTCCCGCCGGGAACGACCACTCCATCAAACTGCTCGGGCGTGACGTCGGCCGCCCGGACATCGGATGTCACCGTCACTTGCTCATTTTTGCCTGTGTACTCCTTGCCAGCGCGCTTCGCCACGAGCACGACCTCGGCGCCGGCATCGCGCAGCGCCTGCACGGGACTCTCAAGCTCGCTGTCCTCGAAATCCTCTGCCACGAGCACCGCGACCGTCGTGCCCTCAAGGGGCTTCGCGTCATCCGCGACAGCCACCGAGCAGATGCAGATCGCGACAACAAATGCTGACAGTACCATCATCCGTGAACGCATAGCACCGGTTCCTCCTCAAACTCTCTATCCCACATGCCTGTCTGTGTCGTCATTTAACGATTCACGGGGGGCCGGAATACTCCTGTCCGACTGTGCCTACCCGCCACCGCTGGTGAACACGAGAATTGTGGCGTTCGCCGTCAGCATCGCCAGCACGATCCAGTTGAAGATGTTCTCGGGCACTTTCTCGTAAACGATGATGCCCAGCCACGCCCCGAGCAGCAGAGCGGGGATCGCGACGGCCGCCTCGACCGCGAGAGAGGCCGTCGCGTCACCGGTGTATATCACCGAGGCGACACGATAGAGCATCAGGGTGCCGAAGAATGCGGTGAAGACGGCCTTCATGCGAGCGCTCTCCCAGAGGTCCGAGGCGAGCATGAATGTCCCGTAGAGAATCATCGGTGGGCCGGGGATGGCGACCGCGCCGCCCAGAGCACCCGAAAGAAGGCCCGCTATCACGGCCGTGGGCCAGCCGGGGTCGAGGTCTTTGCCCTCAAGCCAGTTCTTCACGGCATCGACCTGCTTCATGCTGGCGATAATGATGACCGCCAAAAAGAGCGTCACACCGATAGCGATGCGCAGCGTCTGCTCATCCCATTGCTGAAAGAAGTAGATGCCGATGGGAAGGCCCACCGCGAGGCCGATGACGGGGACGATCCAGTCCTTCCACCTGAAGTCCTCGCGCACACTCCACCAGACGCGGAAGTTCGCGACGACCGCAACGATGCTGAAGATGACCGAGGCCGACTGGGGGCTGCGAAAAAGCGGCATGATGCCCATCGAGACCTGCGCGAGGCCGAAACCCGCCACGCCATGCACGCCTGCCGCAACGAGGATTACCACCGACGTGTAAAGGGTCTGAATCCACTCAATATCCATCTGCGCGCCCTCCACCACTCGCCTCCACGTAGTACCCCGGCAAGAGCTTCGGCGAGCGGGCGCGTGTTCCTCCCCGGCCCTCATCCAAAGCGTTCGACGGTCGTCCGCACCCGGGCTACACACTCGCGCTTGAACGCCTCCGAGCGACCGCTCGTCAGGAACTCGAGAGCGCTGGAGAGGTCCACAAGCTCCGCGCGCGCCTGCCAGTCATCGGGGACTGACGCCCCGGCGGCCTCCATCCCCGCGCGGACGTGTTCGCGCAGTGCCACGGGCACGTGGCGAAGCAGGTTCCCCACGTCCATCCAGCGCGTCCCGGCGTGCGCGAATTCCCAGTCGAGGATCGCGGCGATGGCTTCGTCGCGCACGAGGATGTTCGAGGCGTTGAAGTCGCCGTGTACGAGGCGCGGCTCGCGGAGGCCGTCACGAAGATGCGCGGTCCGCTCCATCAGCCGCGCGAGGTCCGCGGCCAGCGCCTCACCCAGCCAGCCGCGCACATCCTCCCGAGCGAGCATCGTGGCGGTGAAGTCGCCCTCGGAGAAGTCGAAGGGGGCGACTGACCCGTCGGGCTCAATCCAGCCTGCGCGGTCGAAGCGGATCGCGTGGATACGCGCGAGCGCCTCGCCGGCAAGGCGCAGGTCCTCGGGGGTGCGCCTCAGCGGGCGGCCTGCGACGTGCTCCAGCGTCAGCCAACCATCGCCGAACGCCAGAACCTTCGGCACAGCCACCACCTCGGCGGCCATCGACAGCACGTGGGCCTCGCGGCACGCGTCACCGCGACTGAGCACCCTCACCACGCACTCCATTCCATCCGACAGGCGCACGCGGTAGTTGCTGGTGGTCTTCCCGCCCGGGAGCAGGGCCGCGGAGAGCACATCGCGACCTGCAAGGAATTCCGCGATCAACGTTGCGTTGAACTCGCGATGCGGGTGGCGGCGGTCGCTCACGCGACTGAATCCCACGTGATGTCATACATGCGCTCGCGGACCTGCTTGATCTTCTCGATCGAGCAGCCCGGCGGCATGACGCCCGCGCTGGTGAGCACCACCCCGCGGATCGACCCCGCCTCGCGGAGGTCGCGCTGGATGATCTCGCAGATCTCGTCCACCGGCCTCAGCCACGTCGGCGCCTGCGTCCCTCCGATGATCGCCATCGACGGTGCGCGCTCGTTGCGGTCCGCGACGGTGGTGTCGCCGAGCGTTGGCGCGGTGTACGCCTCGATGACCTCGGCCGGAAGCCGGTCGATCATCGGCAGCAGGTCGTAAAGCTTGCCACACTGGTGCAGCATGTGATGCTTCCCGGCCTCGCGAATCTTCGTGCCGTAGTCGGTGAGGTGTGCGAAGCAGTAGCGCTCGAATATCTCCGGCGAAAGCAGCGTGGTCGAGGTATTCTCCACCGAGACGATCCAGTCGGCGGGACAGTCAACCAGCAGCGCGTCGAGGAAGCGCAGGCGCTCCTCGTGCATCGCGCCGATCAACTCCTCCATCTCTGCCGGGTGGTCCAGGAGGAAGAAGTACGTTGCCTGCGGGCCGAGCCAGTGCTGGATGAGATTCATCAGCGGCGAGATGCGCATGCCGCAGTGGACGGTGCCGCGGTCGCCGACCTGCTGAATGCGCTCGCGCGCCCTTTCGGCGATGCTCTCGTCATGTCGCCACTGATTGCCCTCGAAGACGTGCAGCGCGGCGGGGATGTCCTCGACGCTCTTGATCGGAAACTCGGTCGGGTGCCATGAGGCGGAGCTTGCGTCCCAGCCGCGGACGGCCGTCAGGGTTCCGTCGGGCGTCTCGTGGCGGGTGACCGTCCGCGTCTCGCTGCGATCGACCTTCTCGGTGACGCGCTCATTCTCGCAGACGGCGGGCGCGGGGCATCCTGCGTAGTGGTCGAGGTCGAGGTAGTCCACCAGCTCAAGCTCATCCATCTCCCGCCATTTCTTCGGCTGGAGCATCCGGTATGACTGCCCGAAGACTTTCACCCAGAAGGGCACGCGATCGACTTCCTCGTGTCTCAGCGCGCGCTCAAAGCGCTCCTTGCGGGTCATTCGTAACCTCCAATGTACGGCCGCGGGCTGGAACTCGTATTCCAGGAATTGGGAAGTGGTCAAGAATCACAACGCCAGTCAGGCGATTCGGTACCGGTAGGTGCCGTTAAGGAGGGGCGGCCCTCGTGCCGCGTCGTTTGCGGCGCGAGGGTGAGGCGCCATGCGCTGTCGTTTAGCGCCCGCCGAAGCTTCCCTGCCCGGGCGCCGGAGGCGCATGCCGTTTGCCGTTCGTACGAAGAATAGCGGGCTGGCAAGGAAGCTGTCGCCCTCGTGCCGCAGGACCCCGCGAAGCGGGCGTCACGACAGCGGACGCTCGGGCGCCAATTTTCCGGCGCAGGTATGCGCACGCCGTGGGCGGCGTCAGGAAAAGCAGCCCCTCCGTACGGCTTACGGCACTGCACTTTCTTTGATGCCTTCGCGATTTCTGGAATATGAGTGGAAGCCCGCGCCACGCCACGCGGGGAGCGCAGATACT
>JBNJEK010000075.1:0-16882 GCA_051745855.1 Armatimonadota bacterium | reverse complement strand
GCCGGTGAGCAGCGGCACAAACTGCTTTTTGTCGGTGTCGAAGTCCTTGATATGAACGCGCACGATACGCTCACCAAGCACCTCGATCCAGTGGACGGGATAGCCGTAGAGCATGATGTTGCCGACGTCGAAGTACGCCGCCACGTGCTCACTGTCGAATTGATCGATGAAGTCCCGCATCTCCACGGGACTGAGCAGGAACTTGTTCCACACGTTCTCAAGCGCCATGGTGATGCCAAGCTCTTCGGCAGTGGGGAGCAGTTCGCGGATGCTCTTCGCGGCAAGGTCGAGGGCCGCGTGGTATGATGTGTCCTCGTCAACCACGCCGGGCACGACGAGCACGGTGTCGGTGCCGGACCAGTCCGCCACACGAAGGGAATCTTCGACGCCCGCCACGCCCTCGACACGCACCGCCTCGTCGGTGCTCGACAGCGGCAGCTTCCAGTGTGACCCGGCCATCACCGATGCAATCTCGACTCCGGCTGCATCGGCGGCAGCGCGGCAGTCCTCCGCCTCCGCCTGCGTGTTTACGCCGGTCAGTTCGAGCCCGTCCAGCCCGGCGTCCGCCGCCAGCTGGAACTTCTCGTGGACCGACATCTCCGGAGGCAGCGAGACCAGCGTCATCGCTTTCTTCAAAATATGTGTCCTCCTTGACACGGATTGAAGTGAAAAAGAGTCGATGTCAGGTTCCGAGCATCAAGGTCAATTCCCTCCCTGCAGGGAAACCTTTTTCTGCACGTTCCCGACTGCCGTTCACCGAGTCAGCCGTCATTACACGGAGGGTTCGACCATGAAGATAGCCGGACACACCATGGGCATGCCGGAGATGGACATCTTTGAGGCCATCTCGTTCTGCGCCGAGATCGGGCTCGACGGAATCGAGGTCCGCTGTGCCGACAACGGCCAGATGCACCTTGAGGCCCTCGACGGAGACGACATCAAGCGCATCCGCGACCACGCGCAGCAGGAGGGCGTGCAGTTCGCCTGCCTCACGCCCTACTACCGCCACTTCGTCACCGACCTCGAAAAGCAGGCCACGCTCGACGGCTTCCGCCTCGCCTGCGGGATCGCTCGGGAGCTTGAGTGCCCGCTGATCCGCGGCATTGCCGGCCAGTGGCCGATGGAGGGCTACGAGCGCGAGGAGGTGTGGGCGAAGACGGTCTCCGGCTACAAGGAAGCCGGCCTCATCGCGATGGACAACGGCGTGAAGATCGCCTGCGAGACGCACAGGGGCTACCTGACGTGGAGTGCCACCGAGGCGGCAGAGTTCGTCGGCGCGGTGGACATGGCAGAGGTGGGGATCCTGTGGGATCACTACTGGGTGACCGTGCGCGGCGAGGAGACGCTCGATCAGCAGTTGTCGCTGCTGTCACCGTGGATCCTTCACGTTCATGCCAAGCAGCTTCAGCGCGACGAGGACGGCTCCCCGCACGCTGCGATGGTCGCCGCCGATGGGGAGCTTGACTGGTGCCTCGTGATCAACCACCTCAAGACGGCCGGCTACGAGGGATATGTCTCCGACGAATACGAAAAGTTCTGGCACCCCGAGGACTACCCGGAGCCGGAGGTCGGCATGAAAGAGGACGCGGAATTCTTGCGCGAGTGCATCGCAGGGGAGCCGCCGAAGCCCTCGGACGACCCGGCCCCGCAGCCGCTGTAGCACCCCCCTCATCGCAAAGCGGCGCCGGAGACTGTCTCCGGCGCCGCATCAGTTCCCGGCAGGTACTCCATCAGCCGGCTACTGGTCGTTGTCGGTCTCGCCCATCATCGGGCCGCCGCCACCGACCTGCGGGTTCCACCACGTCCCGGCGAATACCCGGTCCCACAACGTGTTGACGTCCGGCCGATCGACCTCCACTCGCTGCAGCGCCCGGCGCGTGGTGTTGCCGCGGAAAGCGACCACGCGCTCGCCGTCCTCGGTCACTCGTACCATGCGGATCGTCAGCGAGTTGATTACCTCGTCGGCACTGACCGTCGCAACGGCCACTCTCCACGCCTGCCTTACGACCGCCTCGGCCAACCCGTTCTCAGACACCGCCTGCGGGATCGTCACGCTCACCATGGCGTAGCCCGAGTAAGGTTCGACCATCGCGTTGACGCGGCCGGTCAGCGGCCGATTGTCCCATGTCAGCGAACTGATCGCATTGATGACGGCCTGGTCGTGGTCGGTCACCGGGTCGGGCGAACTCGCGCTGATGCCACTGGTGCCGCGCGAGGTGACCTCCCGCCGCGGCGCCCGGCGCGGCATCTCCGAGGCCGCCCAGTTCTGCTCCGGGATCGGCGTCGCGCGCTGAACCGACCGCTGCGTGTCCCCGCGGGTGGTCGGCGTGTCGCGGGTTCCTCTGACGCGACTCGGCGCGCTCAGTCCGGTGCGGGGCTGCGAGGGGCCGTCGCTGTCCACACTGCGGGTGGTCACCCGCGGCTGCATTTCCTCCCCGCCTCCGGCGATACTCCAGATCACGCCCACCACCACCAGCAGCATCGCGGCCGCCGCCAGACCCAGCCAGATCATCAGCCGCCGGGGGCTCTCGGCGTCGTCCACCAGGTGCGGCTCACCGCCAACGCGCTCGGCCTCCTTCGCGCGCTGGAGCACATCCGCGCGCTTGGCCTTCAGCGCCTCGGTCTCCTGAAGCTGTGCGGCGAGATCGTACCACTCCGCGGCATCCTCCCACATCTCCCGCCGGCGCATCACATCGCCCATCGCCTCATGCACCGCCGCGTTGGTGGGGTGCTGCTGCAGGAGCCGCTTGCACATGCGTTGAGCCGCGACGAGGTCACCCTCCTCGATCAGCTCCTCAACCCGTCGCAGTTCCTGCAGCATCTGCCGGTCTCACTCTCCGTTCACCATCGATCGGTGTCCGCGCCCTCGGGACGCTTCACCATGCGGACCCTCTCGACGTCATAGCCAACCTTCTCGTAGAAACTCACCGCGCGCTCGTTGACAACGCTGGCGTCAAGCATGACCTTCTCGGCGCCCTGAGCCCAGAGCCAGTCCTCGATCGCCTGCATCAGCCGCCTCGCCTGCCCGCTGCCGCGCAGGTGCGGCGCCACGTATACATTCTTAATATACCCAACTCGCGAGTCTACAAGCGTCGCCATCAGCGAACCCCAGATGAATCCGCAAAGTTCACCGTCCTGCTCGAGGACCAGCATCATCTCCGTCGGGTCGCTCGCCGCCCGTCGGATGTCCCGGGTGTAATCATCGCGGAACGCCTGGTCCACGTGAAATCCCGGGAAGTTCGTCTCGTAGACCTCGAACTGAAAATCGAGCACGCTCGCGAGGTCCCCTCGCAGGTTGAAGCGGCGCATCTTCGGCTCAGTCTGAGGCAGGTTGCGCTCGGCTCTGATGGCGGCCATCGTCAGCCCCCCTCATCGATGATTTCGACGTGCTCCTCCACGACGCGCCGGGGGCACATCTTCATGAACAACCACAAAGCCCCGCCCATCACGGCCATGTCATCCATCCAGCCGAGAGGGATCAGAAAATCTGTCACCGCATCCAGCGGCATCAGCACGTACGCGATTCCGATGACAAGCAGCGACTTCGCCAGCGTGCTGACGCGCTTGTCGGCCCAAAGCCGCGTGTAAAGCTTGATGAAGTTCGGCAGATGAATGAGCATCTTCAGCGTGCTCATCTGCCCGGGGGTGAACCCCACTCCCGACGGCGTACGCATTATATCCTCCTGCGCGCGGCCCGTTCCCGCGCGCTGTCTGATGTCAGTTCACGGTCCGCCACTATTGTACACGCTTGCGGGCGCGGAATTGTTCCCGCTGGCCATCCCGAACGCGGCCGTCGCGCCCCGCTATCCGCCGAGAAGCTCCACGGCTCGCTCCGTCGCGGTCTCGTCGATCTCCACGCCGAGGTCGATCCCCTCAAGCCGAACCGCGATCTCCTCCACCGTCGCCGCGTCGGCGTCGCCGGTCAGGCCCAGCCGCTCCATCACCGCTGCCGCGTTCTGCTCGCCGACGGCCTCATCGAGAGCCATCATGATCTCAACCGCCTGCACGTACATCAGCGCGTCCAACTCGGCCGAAGACGGATCGTCGCTGACCGGATCGGGCAGCACCCCGCGCCGCGCGCCCGCGATCAGCGCCGGCACCAGCTCCGGGCGGCCCATCTCCGCCATCTGCCCTCCGAGCCTCCCCACGACCGGCCAGTTCGGAAGTCGCGACTGCGCCATCAGCCTGTCCATGGGCGGTGCCTCCGCCGTCAGGTCGATCCCCCACGCGACCCTTCCCGGTGACACGATCGCACCGTTGGTGGCCACCAGTTCGCCAGGCAACTCGACCGAAAATCGCAGGCCGGCGTCCCCGGTGGTCATCATCATCGCCATCATCTCACCCATCATCGCCCCCATCTGCTCCATCCCCTCGACCTCGACCTCACCCTGCTCCTCCGGTTGAGCCTCAGGCTCGGGCGCGGCCTCTCCCGGCTCCGTCGGGCCCATCACCGGGCCCTCCGGCAGCGGCATGTCGAAGGTGTAGACGGTGCTGAGCGTATGCTGCACCACACCGAACTCCGGCGCAGGAGCGTCGCCCTCCACGAAGAGACGCTCACCGGGCCCGGCCTGGCCCTCCCACGCCTGCACCTGCCACTGCCCGCGCTCGAACGCCTCCAACTCCGTCCAGTTCTCCGCAACCAGGTTCTCGCTCACGTCAGTGGTGAAGTCGCCCTCGCCCTGCTCCGCGATCGACTTGAGCACTCCGGCTTCCATCCGAGCCTGCGTCGAGCCATCCGGGGCCATCGCGAAGTTCGCGTCAACGAAGACACAGCCGCCCGCCACGCACAATGCAGCGAGGGCAAGCATGAGCAGAAGCGCTCGCGCAGTGTCGTGTCCTCCCCCCTCGTCCCGCCTGTCCCGCCCGCCCGTTGGGCGGGACCAGGGAGAGGGGGGAAGCGATGTCGTGTATCGCCGGGGGGGGAGGCCGTCGTTCCGCCGTTCACTCATATACACCATATTCTTCCACCGCCTCATGAAGTGCTTCGATGTTCCCCCAGGGAACGTCCGGCTCCAGCACATGCGTGGGCGCGATCAGCAGTCCGCCGTCATATCCGACATTCTCCACGGTCCACTTTACGTTCTCGCGAACTTCGTCCGGAGTGCCGAAGGGCATCGTCGTCTGCGTGCCGATGCAGCCCCAGAACGCGAGCCTGTCGCCGTACTGGCGCTTGAGCGCCGCCGGGTCCATGCACTCCGGCTGCACCGGGTTCAGTATGTCGAAGCCGATCTCGATCAGGTCCTCGATGACCGCCCGGACGTCGCCGTCGCTGTGATACCACGCGAGGATATCCGGATTCTCGTCCTTTGCGGCCTTGATGACCCTCCGCCAGCGCGGCTTGAGCCACTCTCTCCACATCTTCGGGCTCATCATGAGTCTGTCCTGCATTCCGATGTCGTCGCCACAGTGGATCATGTCACAGCCGGCCTGCCCGTAGCGCCTCGCCATGAACGCGCGGTCCTCGGTGATCTGGTCGAAGATGTACGCCGCGAAGGGCGGGTCGAGCACCATCTTCTCCATGAGCTTCTCCATCCGCGGCATCTGCCACGCGGTCTCCCAGATGTGCCCGACGCTGCCGGAGACGAACCACTCGTCGTCATGCAGATCGGCGACGGATTGCTCAAGATGATCGTGTCGGTATTCGGGAGTGAAGTCCGGCCACGGGTACTCCTCAAGCTCCTCGACGGTCTCGACATCCTCGAGAGGGTAGATGCGTGACGTGAAGTGGTAGAAGTCGCTCGGGACGCGCCCGCTCCCGTACTCGTTGATGTTGGTGCCCTCGGGGATGCCATCGGGATACCAGCGCGAGAAGTCCGGCAGATCCTCAGGGCCTTTGAAGCCGACGCCGCGTTGCTCGAAACCGAAGTACTCGGCCGCGTTGGTCGCGCCGGTCTGCCGCTCAAATTCCTCCTGGACGGCCGGCGTAAAGCTCCACTGCTTCGGGACGCGGTCGGGCTTCTCGCGACGCATCGCCGTCAGCACGCGCTCTCGGGGGGACATCTCTCTCGGCATACGCGACGTCAGCCTCCTTCGCGACTCATGCGACCGTAAAGAAAGATGAAGGTAGCGATGACACTGACAGACAGCATCGCGACGCTCACCACCGGCGGAATAATGTCCGCCATCAGACCGATGATCAACCCCGGCACCAGGAATGCCACGATCAGCCACTTCCAGACGACCATCATGCCCGGCGTGACGAGCGTGGCCATGATTTCCGCGCTGCCCTTGAGGTAGAAGCCGCACTCCTCGCAGCGCGCGTGGCCGCGCGTATTCTCGGCCCCGCAGATAGGGCAGCGCCGAAGGCCCATGTCCCGGATCCGCCTGCGCTCGAGGCAGCGCTTGAGGTGCCGCTTCGCCTCGGCGCTCTGGTCGTGCGCCTCGATGTATGCCTGATAGTGCTCGATGGCCCGGTCCCAATCCTCCCGCTGCCGATAGATATCTCCGAGTTTCATGTGCGGGAAGGGCACATCCGGCTGCCGCTTGAGCGCCTCCTGGTATCTGCGGATGTCCGCCCGCAGAAGTTGGTAGCCGCGGGCCGTGTTCGCCAGCTTCGGCAGCAGCGGGATGAACCCTGTGACCACCGCGAGCAGGATCAGCGGACCGACCGCGACGAACGGATCGTTCGTCTGCGCGGCCATCATGAAGGTCAGCATCATCAGCGCGACGATGACCCCCATGATGAGCAGGAACTCGCCGATGGACAGCATCCGATCTACGACCATCATGCCGAAAAGACGATAGACCGACCATCCGCACAGAAGCAGCACACCGACGATCAGCGGTCCGAAGATAAATGCGGTGCCCATGCTGTCTCGCGCCCCCGTCGGTGGTTCGTCGTTGTCGTTCGCGGCCGTCGCCGTCAGTCGTTTCCTTTGTGGCCCTCGCGCCCTCGCGAGGGGCCGTTGCCGTCGCCACAACGACTCAACAGCGTGCGGACGAGGGCGTCCGCACCACAGAATGACAACGCCTCAAAGGCGCACGGGCGAGGGCGTCCGTGCAGCCTTTGCCGTTTGTAGGACGGGCTTCCAGCCCGTCGCCATTCATCGCCACAACAAGCGGCACTGGCCCCGTCAGACGACATTGACGGGCAGGATGCCCGTCCTACACAAAGCGGAAACGACCGAGCGCGCTCACATGCGCCTCACTCTTCGCTCAACCCGTAAATACTCGCGCCGCGCCCGACCAGCGTCTCCCGCAACGCGTCCGTGTCCACCGCGCGGACGTCGCCGTCTTCGAGCGCCATCTCCGCGGCGCAGCCTGCCGCCTCGCCGATCGCCATCACGATCGGCATCACGCGCAGCGAACTGTGTGCGCCGTGGTCGCTGGAGATGCAGCGCGCCGCAATCAGCATGTTGTCGAAGCCACGTGGCGTCAGGCAGCGGTAGGGGATGTCATACGCCTCGCCAGGCGGCAGGCGCTTGATGACCGTGCCCGTCCCCGCAGGATTGTGTATGTCCACCGAGTACGACCCGCGCGCGATGCCGTCAGCGAACTTCTCCGCGCCGAGCACCTCGTCAACGTCCAGCACATGGTCGCCCATCACCCGACGGCTCTCGCGGATGCCGATCTGCGGCGCCATCTCCTCCAGCCACGCGTTCTCAAAGCCCGCCACCTCGTTGATGAGGAAGCGCACCATCTGCCGGACCTGCCTGCGGCCGATCAACTCGGCCTCTGTCATGTCCTCGGCATTCGTTGCGTCATGCTTGACCACGCGGGTGGTGTTGAAATGCACTTCGTCCTCGTGCGTGGTGTAAAAGAGCAGCACGTTCTCGCGCGGGTTGTCGATCTCCCCGCGGTCCTTGGCCGCGTCGTAGAGTTCGTTGATATCCTCGCGCGCCGGCATCCGGTCGATGTCCACGTTCATCATGCGGAAGCACAGCGTCATCGGCTGGCAGTGTCCGTCCTCCTCGCGGCCGATCTCCACATCCGCCCCGGCCCATGCGGCGAGGTCGCCGTCGCCGGTCCCGTCGATGAATATCTCGCCCTCGACAGCGCGCAGCCCCGACTTGCTGAGCGTCGCAATGCGATCGACCTTCCCGTCGCCCGCGTCAACGTCGGCGAGCATGGTGTGAAGCTGAAGGCGGACGCCGGCCTCCTCGCAGAGATCCTCGGCGACGAACTTGAACATCTCCTCGTCGAACGCCGACGCCCTGCGCGGGCCGCCCCAGCCACCGTAATCGTCGAGGCGCTCGGTGATCCGCTCGAACAGCCCGCGGATGATCGGCTTGCCACCCGCGACCCACGGCATGAAGGGGTTCACCAGCCCCGCGGTCGCCATCCCGCCGAGGAATCCGTAGCGTTCGATCAGCAGCGTATCCGCGCCCTCCTCGGCGGCGGCGACCGCCGCGCAGAGCCCGCCCGGCCCACCTCCAACGACGACAACTTCCGCTTCCGCGGCGACGTCCAGCGCATCAAAGTCGAGTACCTCACTCATTGCTCTCTCTCCTCAGTCGTGTCCAGTTCAACGTGAATGTGCAATCCGTTCTCAGCGGCGTCTTGCGCCAGTGCGTTCCACTCCTGCATCTCCTCGAATTCATCGGGCGAAACCGGCAGCAGTTCAAGTTGCAGGTCGCTTTTCCACGCTTTCTGCAGTTCGGGCAGCAGTTTGCTCAGCGGCCTGCCCTCGAAGCGTTCGGAGAGCAGAACGAGGTTCAGGTCGGAATACGGATGCTCGTCGCCGCGCTCGCGGGAGCCGAAGAAGATGGCCTCCTCGACCTTGACCCGCCGCATGAACTCGCGGACCTCCTCGATCAGCTCTTCTCGCGGTACTGCGTCTCGATCCACTCGAAGGCCTCCTGTGCCAGTTCGACCGCCTCCTGCGCGTCCTCGGGCTCGAATCGCTCCGAGGGCGGGCCGCCGGCGGCGTCAACGTAACGCGTGGACATGTAGAACGGGTTGAGTCTCTTGATGATTTCCCAGGTCGGCTCAGGTATCCTCCCGAAAACATCATGAACCATCGCCTGCAGGGAGTGTTCGCGGGGCATCGGGCGGCTCAGAAGGATCGGGTATCCGCACTTGAGGAGCTTCTCGAGGGCCTGCCGGGCGTGGAAGATAGCGTGGTTGGGGATGACGTGCTGCGAGAGCAGGCGCGCGGCCTCAAGGTCGATCCGGGCGTCCGCGATCCAGCCTTCTGCGCGCTCGGAGAGCATAGGGTCAGGTGGCCTCGTGCTCTTCGTCGAGATCGACGGTGATCCGAATGCCCTCTTCGTGTGCGATGCGCTCTATCCCGAGTTGCTTGCGTGCGCGCTCGAACTCCTCGGGGGTGTAGGCAAGCACCTCGAGGAAAGGCAACGAAGGATCCCACTTCTCGTGGAGTGCTGGAAGACGCCGGTGGGGACGTGTGCCTTCAAAACGCGGAGATATCAGCATCAGATCAACGTCGCTCGTTCGCAGGCAATCACCACGCGCCCGGGAACCGTAGATAATCGCCTCCTGAACGCCAACACGACGCATGAATTGCTCGATCTCGCTGATCAACTCTTCTCGTCCAAGTGCCTGGACAGCCACTCCAGCACCTCCTCTGCGCCCTCAATCGCCAGATCAGCGTCCGTCTCAGTGTAGGCCTCGGATGGTCGGGTGTATATGTTCGAGGGATACCGGGTGGCGGTGTATTCGCCGTCAAGATTGCTCAGGACCGACCAGATATTGCGCGGCATGCCCTCAAACAGCTCGCGCGCCATGGTTCGCAAACCGTGGGACAGGGGCGGCATTTCCTCCTTGATCGCCGGGTAGCACGACTTCAGCGCTTTTTCGACCCCCTGTCGAGCCAGATACACGGCGTTGTTGAAGTGACTGCCCCGCCGCAGCGTACGAGCGGCCTCAAGGTCGGCACGAGCTTCCTCCCACCAGTCCTGTGCCTGTGCGTGCACCTGCTTCACTCCCCGGCCTGTGGCCGTCTGAGGTCATCTTGACGTCCCGCCGTCCCCATGCCCACCGCCCTTACTGCAGCCTCTCCCGCAGCATCTCGTTCACCATCTGCGGATTCGCCTGGCCCTGGGTCTTTTGCATCACCTGGCCGACGAGGAAGCCGATCGCCTTGCCCTTGCCGCCGCGCACGTCCTCCACCGGACCGGGATTCTCCTCGATCACCTCGTCGATCACGCTCTCCAGCGCGCCCGTGTCCGAGATCTGCTCAAGGCCCTCCTCCTCCACGATCTCCTCCGCCGACTTGCCCGTCTCGAACATCGTCTCCAGCACGTCCTTGGCGATCTTCCCGGAGATCACGTCCTCCTCGATCAGCCGCAGCAGGTCCGCGAGGTCCTCGCAGGAGATCGGGCTCTGCTCGATCGCGATGCCCGCGTCGTTGAGCAGACTCATCAGGTCGCCCATCACCCAGTTGCTGACGGTCTTTGCGGCACCCTCAAACTGCTCGCAGGCTGTCTCGAAGTAGTCGGCAAGCTCGCGGCTCTCAGTCAGTATACCCGCGTCATACTCGGGAAGCTCATACTCCTCGCAGAAGCGCGCGCAGCGGTCGGCGGGAAGCTCCGGGCAACTCGCGACGACATCCCGCACCCACTCCGGGTCCGGCTCCATGGGCACGAGGTCAGGCTCCGGAAAGTACATGTAGTCGTCAGAGGTCTCTTTGCGGCGCATCAGCGCGGTGACGCCGTTGTTCTCGTCCCAGCGGCGCGTCTGCTGGAAAAGCTCGTCCTCGCGTCCCTCTGCGACCGCGCGGCGCTGCCGCTCGATCTCGTACCTGACGGCCTCGTAGACCGACCGGATGGAGTTGAGGTTCTTGATCTCCACCATCGGCGTGGCCTCGCCGCTCTCACGGTCGTTGAGGTTGACGGTCGGCTCCGCGCGCATCGCGCCCTCATCCATGTTCGCAGTGGAGACGCCAATGCAACGGAGGATCAGCCGAAGCTGCGTGAGATACTCGCGACACTGCTCCGCGGTGGTGAAATCAGGCTCGGTGACGACCTCCATCAGCGGCGTCCCGCCGCGGTTGTACTCCACCAGTGTGGAGCCGGTCTCAAGATGGATGTTCTTGCCGGTGTCTTCCTCAAGATGCGCGCGCCTCACGCGGATGCGCACCTCGTCGCCATCCACGTTCAGATCGATGTGCCCGCCGAATGTCAGGGGCTCATCGTACTGGGATATCTGGAAGTTCTTGGGGAGGTCCGGGTAGAAGTAGTTCTTCCGCGCGAAGCGGCAGCGCTCGGCGGTCTGGCAGTTGAGCGCCGCGCCGGTGCGGATCACGTACTCGACGGCCCTGCGGTTCGGCACTGGCAATGAGCCGGGCAGGCCGAGGCAGGTGGGGCAGACGTTGGAGTTGGGCTCCGCGCCGAACTTCGTCGAGCACGAGCAGAACATCTTCGAATCGGTGTCGAGTTGAACGTGAACTTCCAGTCCGATCATGGGCTCCATGGCCATCTGGATCACCTCTAAAGGCAGCAACGAAAGCAACGGCAGCAACAGAAGCAACGAAAGCGACGGCAACGACGTTGCCGCCGGAGCCTATGATACACCGCGGGAAGATGATTGTCGAGGGGGGGGAGGCGTTGCGCGCACACACGGCAGTGGGTATAATGACAATGTAGTTAATCGTTGCGGATGAGGAGGTGCTCGCGATGGCCGACATCAAGGACCGACAGACGGCCGCACCGGACAGTTCAACATGCGACACTGGTGA
The DNA here is from genome assembly GCA_051745855.1 of Armatimonadota bacterium. GTDB lineage: Bacteria > Armatimonadota > Zipacnadia > Zipacnadales > UBA5352 > UBA5352. Next base: position 5,247 of record JBNJEK010000075.1, on the reverse strand, counting down.
GGCTGACCGCACTGCGCTGGAGCCGTGGTCAGAGGAGCGCGCCCGCCGCTGCGAGGAGTGGATGGAGAAGTTTGTGGGCAGATACAAACTCGGCTTTGAGGTGGACGTTCAGGAATACTTCGAGAAGTACGCAGAGTAGCGGGGGCGAGACATTTGCCGCAAGCGAGCAGTGCCGGCGAATCGCTAACTCACATCGCGACGGCGTTTCTGGATTCGAGCTTCATCGCGGACCTGCTGTTTGAGGATGCCAAATTCTACGACAGCGCCAATCGACTGATGCGTCGCTTTGAGGCCTCTCGACGACAGGCGGACATTCGTCTTTGCGTGTCGACGCGCGTTGTTGATGAAGTGCTGTGGATTGCCCGGGTATTCCTGTTTGATGGCGACCACGGTCCCGGAAGCTGGGCTGCGCTCAGCCCCCGGGGCCGCGAAGAGGCCTGGATCTCTTATTCCGAAGAAATCGCCGATCTCGGACGCGTCCTCCTCTCCCCCGATGCGCCGTGGGAGGTCCTCAGCGTCACCATCGACGACCTCGGCCTCGCGGTCAGCGCCATGCAAAGCCACTCACTTCAGCCTGCCGACGCGTCACACTACGCCGTCGCATGCCGTAACTGCAACGGCTGCATCGTCACGAACGACCGCCACTTCCGCCAGATATCTGAACTCGACGTCATTCGCTACGACGCTGGCGACTGAGCGGATGTCGCATCTCTCTTCACGCATCCCTCCGCACATACACCTTCCCCTGCTCCCTCAGCCTGTCGTGCACCGTGCAGCCCAGCGCCTCCGCCAGCGGCCGCAGGTCCACCCGCGTGGTCCCGTCCTCCACCGCCGCATTGCACTCGATGACCTCGCTCCCCGGCAGCAGCACGATCTTCGGCCGGCCTACACTCGCTGCAACTGCGCCCGCCTCGACCACATCGCGCCGGAACTGCGCGAGACCCAGCTTCAGCCCGGGGCACGTTTTCGCGGCGAACTCCCGGTGGAACCGGATGTCTCGCGCGCTCAGGTCGAAGCGCTCCACCAGCGCCGCAACCACCTGGTGTCCCGCCGCCAGTCCCGCATACTCCGCCGGTTCATCTCGGTCGAAGTTCGCGATAAGCGAGACGCCGATCGTGTGCGCGTTCCGCCCGGCGACATGCGCGCCCGCCCGCGCCATCGGCCGGCAGAGGAAGATCGCTCCGTCGGGGCCGATCATCACGTGATATCCGTTATCCGACCAGCCACGCACGCCCGTGTGATAGCGCCGCACGCCGCGCACCGTCGCGGTCCCCCGGTAGTCACCGGCCGCCGGACTCCACGTGTGATGCACCACCACCTCGTCTATCCGCCGCCGCACCTCGATCGCATCCAGGTGCGTGCGAAACTGCTCCATCGTAACCTCGCGTTCTGTCGGCATGGAGAGTCCTTCCCTGTCAGAGTACGTAGTACCTCGCGTCATAGCCGTCGGAGGCTTCCATGCCGGCCCGTTGTCGAGTTTTCGTGGTTGCGTTGTGTAAGCAGAACAATGGGCCGGCATGGAAGCTCCCGCGCTGGCCGCGGCCCCCTCGCAGGAGAAACCGCGAGGCCCGGGGATCTCGCCCCGGGCCCCGTACGTGCGTTCATATCCCTTGCACGACCTCAGTTCCCGGCCGGTTGAGCGCGCCCATCGAGGTCGTATACCATCGCCTCGACCGCGTCACGATCCACGTTCGCGTAACCTTTCTGCTTGAGCTTCTCGGTCACGTAAAGCCGCTTGGCCTCGCCGTTGCCCGGCCCGTAAATCTGCTCAGCCGATTGCACCAGCTCCAGCAGCAGTTGCCGGAGCCTGTCGTCCTTGAGCTGCTGCACGTAGTGACGCACCAGCGCCAGACCCGCCGCGATCAGCAGTGTGCTGAACCCCGGCAGCAGCACGTCCTGCAGCCATCCACCGATGATCTCCATCATGGGATCGCCTCCCTGGAAGTGATAAGGCCCGCCACGCTGGCGGGCCGTGATGCCGTTGCCGTCGGACAGGCCGGACCCCGCTCCGGCCTGTGTTGTTGCCGTCGGAGAGGCCGGCCCCCGCTCCGGCCTGTGCCGTTGCCGTCGGAGAGGCCGAACCTCACGGCCGGGGGCCGCCCTGAAGCAACGGCCTCGAGCCGTTCGTTGCCGTCGCCCCCGCCGTCCGGAGCATCGCGATGAGCGCGCCAACGTGGTAGAGTGTGTAGACGAACACAAAACTGAAGACCACCTCCACCAGCCACGCGTAGTCCAGCGAGGATAGCCCACCGGCGCTCATCATCGACACGGCTCTGCCCAGTCGCATCGTGACCAGCAGCCCGATTGCCAGCCGGCACGGTCCATTGACCTTCAGACGCATCAGCGCCCGCCATACCCACGCCGCCGCCGCGAGAAATGCCAGCTCCGTCATCAACGCTTGCACGACTATCAGCCCAGCCGGCGTCATCTCAACCACCTATCTCCTTCCACTCGTGTTCGAATGCGCGCTCAATTCGCGCCTTGAAGGTCCGCAGCGTCGTCGTGCCGCAGACCGCCGCGAAGAACGCAGTCTCGAAGTCATGGTTCACCACGTGCGCCATCGTCACTGACACGATCAGGTTCCCGAGGAAGCCAAGATGCAGGCGCCCGTCGCTCAACCTCGGCAGAACCACCGTCTCGTCCTCCAGCGCCACGTTCGCCAGCGCCCCCAGCACCCCCGCGATCGTGCAGCGCGCAAACGGCCACGCATGGCTGATCAGGGCCGAGAGCGTGGTCACAACGTCGCTCATCTCGCCCACCTGCTCACCCCCTGAACCTGTCATCTCGTCGAAACCGCCTCACGCCGACGCCCCGTCCGCCAGCCACCGCGCGGTGATCCGCGTCACCGCGCCACCCGCGTCATCCCTCCGTCGATCCAGCCGATGCCGCACCGCCGTCACGCGGTAGAGCCGTCCGTCCGCCCCGACGCTCTCGCCGCCGGCCACCTCCACCACCTGCCCGATCCGCACGTCCGGCAGCAGCGGCGTGAACACCTCGATGTGCTCCGGCCTCCGCGACAGTTCCGCGAAACGGTCCGCGCACAGCCGATCCACCGTCTCCTGGCTGATGTACCGCTCCAGCGCCTCCACGTGCATCTTCCGCCAGCCGACATAGCGATCGCTGCTCACATCGTAGAGCGATGCCGCGTCACAGGCCGTCGCCTCCACCGGCCGCCCGTCCTCACCCGTCCCGCGTAACACGACGCAGTTGGCGAACTCCCGCTCCGAGGAAAGACTCTGGCGCGACCGTCTGATCTGCAGCACCTCACCCTCGACGCCGGCACCACCAGCCGCTTCTCCGCGCGTGAAGAGGCGCCAGTCCACCTCGCTCGAGCACGCGCCGCTGAAGCTCCCGTCATGCAGCGCAACGTTCGCCTCCGTCCGCGCCGTGCGGCAGTGCCGGCAGGCCTTCACAAAGCGCCCGTGCTCGTCGAAGAAGACGCCCGCTCCCGAATCGAACGCCGCCACCTCGCGCAGCAACTCCAGCCACTGCCTCCCCGGCTCGACCTCCCACAGCGGCGCCTCCGGCTGCCCCGCGCTGAGCTCCGCCCCCGTGTCCTCGAGCACCTGCTCGGAGCGGTCGAAGCCGCAGCGGTCGAGCACCCAGTGGAAGACATCGACCACCGGCCAGCCATCGAAGATCGGACACCGCCCGTCTGCCTTCTCATCGCGCAGACGGATCGTCGGATCCAGCAGCGTCAGCGCAAGCTCACTCTCCCCGCCGGACGCTGTCATCGGGGGCGGCTCCACGATGTAACCGGACATCGCCGCGGCTGCCTCCACGCTCGCGTCCGACATCTCCCAGCCGAGGCTCACGCTGACTCGCCGATGCTCCTCGATCCGCGTGTAGGCACCCAGTTGATTGTCCATCTCAAGCTCGCACAGCGCCGCGCGCTCGCGCTCTGGATGCTCGCTCTCCAGCGCGATCACATCCACCGCCACGTCGCTCCCGATCGGCTCCCCGTTGTCGAGCACCTCCGCGTACTGCCCGATCTGCACGGTGTAAAGCTCAGGCGACACGCAGGTCGTGAAGTCCACCGGCTCCCCGGTCTCCGGATCGGTGCCCACGGCCGTCTGTGTGTGCACATAGGGCGCGATCGTCGCCCGCCAGGCGCGCTGGGTCGGCGTCAGGTCCGGTCGCGCGAGTGTCGTGTCTTCGCCCGCGACCTGCGCCAGCACGTTCTCATCATTGTCCACCACCGGCAGTCGCTGCGTCTGCAGGATCAACTGACCGGCGCTGGCACAGGTGTCGTAGCCTGCCTCGATGCCCGCCGAATCGACCACCGCCGTCGCCATGTGGATGCCGAACATCGAGAACATCCACTGCCCGCCCATGTGCTCGATGCGAATCGGCCCCCCGGGGATGCGCAGCTTCGTACCCGGCTGCTCGTAGATCCAGACATCCTCGGCGAAGCCGTCCGTGGACATGACGATCCTGTCGCGGATGCACGCGATCCACAGCAGCATCCGCTGGCCCGCGCCGAAGCCCTCCAGCGTCGGCACCACGATGCTCCGCTCGGTCTCGGTGACTCGCCGCCAGCCCTCATCCGGGTCGTTATACATCAGGTAGAGCGGGCCCGCGTATGGCAACACCAGCGCCCAGTTGTCGCGCCCGGCGATCCCGAAATGCACCTCGGTCCGCGGAGGGTGCGCTGCCCAGTCGTGTTCGGGAGCAGGCTCGGCGCGGTAGAGCGACAGGCAGATCACCGGGTTGTGCGGCAGGTCGAAGCGGCTCTGCAGGCCGGTCGGAGTATTCGGCCGCCCGTCCGACTGGTAGAGCTTCACCTCCCCCGGCAGACCGATCTCCTTCAACTCCTGCCACGTACCGGCAGGCTGGTCAAAGTGCCCGAGGCCGATCTCCTGTCCCAGGTCGAGGAACGGTCGCGCGATCACCGCGTTAAGCGTGCCGCGCCCGACCACGCGCGCCGCGCTGTGCCTCGCATCCGCCCCGGTCGCAGGTTGCCCCTGCCAGTCCACGTAGTTGCTTCGCGCGCGCCCGCTTGCCAGCATATCCGCGACCAACTCCGACCGCGCGAAGCCGTCGTACTTCACCTGGTAGCGCTGACCGGGCTCATTTAGCTGCACCTCCGCCACCGGCGCCACTCGTGTCGCCATGCTCTCACTCCTCGTACACAATCGCGGCGAGCGCAATCCGCGCCCGCCGCTGGTCATATCTTTGCCGTCACGTGGCACGGGCGTCCCGCCCATCTGCCGTCGCTGCCGTTGCCGTTCGTGGCACGGGCGTCCC
>JBNJEK010000074.1:0-16899 GCA_051745855.1 Armatimonadota bacterium | reverse complement strand
GCCCGGCTCCGCGTAGATGAAGTGATAGCGCGTCCAGTTGGGGCCATCCGGCTGCATGCCCTTCAGCAGCGTCTCCTCGCGGATCGGGATGCGCCAGCGCAAATACTGCGCCCCATCGCGCTCGACGGGTTCGGGCGTCAGATCCACCGGGTCGGGAGGCAGTTCGCGCCCGCACGTGACCGGCCCGCGCACCGTCACGGCCTCCGGCGCTTCGATCACAATCCACGGGTCCTCGATCTGCTCGGCATCGCCCCACGCGAAGAAGGCCACGGGGTTGAGGCGCTCCGCCAGCAGGTGAAGCGTGGTGTCCGCGCGCCGGTGGGCCGGGTAGAAGATCGTCTGCAGCGCGAAGCCGTCGTCCTCGGGCAGTACCAGGCGCCCTGACGCGGTCTCCGCCGGACGGGCCTCGCCGGGAGCCATCTCCTCGAGCACGATGTCATCGTACCACGCGTAGCCGGTGCACTCCCACAGCTTGAGCTGCAGCGCTCCCCACTCGCAGTCATCTCGCGTGGTGAAGACAAGCTCGCGCTCATGCCAGTCGCGGCTGCCTCTCATATACCCGGTCATGTGCCAGAAATCGGGCGATGGCTCGCCGTTTTCATAAAGGATCACGTAGGCGCCGCGCGGCCCCTCGGAGATGTCACCGAGCATCACTCTGAAGCTGAGGCGGTAGGTCGTGGACGGCTTGAGATCGATCCGCGGCGCGATCCACGTGGCCCGCGCCGACGCGTCCTCGGGCACGTCGCAGCGGAGCGATCCCGCTTCCTCGCCCGGGGGCTCAGTGCCATCCCACTCACCGGAGCACTCACCCCGCTGGTTCGCGAAGCGCCAGCCGTCGGGCGCCCCGTCGTTGAAGTCGGCCTCGTATATCACCTCGCCGGCCGAAGCGGCGAGGACCGTCAGCAGTGACAGCGCACCGATCAGTATCAGACGCATGGTAGTGCCTCCCTCTTCCGCGTCGTGGTGAAGAGCAGGTTCGCTGCGCGGCCTGTGGTGTCCTTCGAGGGAGGAGACGGGCGCTCGGGCGGTCAACTGCTCCGGCGCGGGCCACGTCACACTGCTGGAGTGAGACTGATGGCGAATCTGCACATACTCGGAGCCGGGACGCCGCAGCCGCTGGCGGAACGCTGGGGGTCATCGTACGCGCTGGAGTTCGATGACCACGTGGTGATGGTTGACTGCGGCCCGGCGGCCACGCACAAGCTCGTCCGCGCCGGGCTGTGGCTCGTGGACGTGGAGTGGCTCTTCTTCACCCACCACCACTCCGACCACAACTGCGACTATCCCTGCCTGATGCTCTTCCGCTGGGATCAAGTCACCGACGAGGCTCCGCTGACGGTCATCGGCCCGCCTCCGACCGAGCAGTTCACCGAGAGGCTCTTCGGGGCGGAGGGCGCGTTCGCCGACGACATACACGCGCGCATCGAGGATATCGCCAGCAAGCGCTGCCACACCAATCGCGGCGGGACACTGCCCAGGCCGGGCCCGCGGTACGAGGCGCGGGACGTCGAACCCGGCGCAGTCATCGAGGGGCCGTCGTGGACGGCCACATGTGCGCAGGCGCAACACATGCAGCCGCTGCTGTGGCCGCTTGCCTGGCGCTTCGACTTCGAGGGGAGCAGTGTCTGCTTCACCGGGGACACGGCGCCGAGTGATGAGGTGACCGAACTCGCGCGGGGCGCGCACACGATCGTCGCCAGTGCGCCTCTCGGTGAGAGGGCGCTGCACGAAGACCTGGCGACGTGCATCTTCAGCGTAACGACCGCCGCCGAACTCGCCCGTGACGCCGGAGCCGAGCGACTCGTGCTGGTACACCTCGCCTCCGCCGCCGCGAAAGATCGCGAATGCACGCTGGGCGAGGTCAGTGAGATCTACGACGGAGAGGCGATCGTCGCCGAGGAGCAGACGCGCCTGAGCGTGTGAGGCCGGCTGCTCAGGCGTGCCAGGCGCCTCCCTCGCCTCCTCTGTGTGTCACAAGAAAAGGAGTCGCTCGCCGATCCATGAATGCCTCGACCGCGCTGCGGGCGCTCTCGGAGATGTTGGCCGGGAGTGCGTTCATGCGAAACCACGCAGCCCGGAGCAGTTCCTCCCGGTCGAGTCGGACCTCGCATCCCTGCACCAGCCTGGCCTCGAAGACCAGTTCGATGCAACATGCGCAGGGATTGTGCACCACCCCCTGCAGAGCTTCGACACGCACACACACGCCGGTCCTGGCAACGATCGATCGGCGCAGGGCGTCCGCGGGGGTCTCCATCCTCCGCACGGGGCCTCCGAGCAAGCCCCACCGCCTGTCATGCGCGCTCAGCGCGAGCAGCACCCGCCCCTCCGAGTGTATCAGCCCGACGGCGGTCATCGAGTATCCCGTGGCGTTGTAGAGATCGCCGACACAGATTTGCGACGGTTCGGCTCGATCCGACCCGGTCATACTCCTCGCCCCTCCATCCCCCTGACCGTGCTGGAGCCCTGAGTCATGCAGCACATGCTCCATCACCCGCTCCCCCGGGCTTTCGATCGGACGGCGACCGGCCCCGCTCGCTCACTCGTTAATAACCCAGCGCGCCGACAAATGTTACACGCCCACGGCACTTCCATGTCATATTTCCACGCGGTTTCTGATTCTCCTCTTCGCGCGCAGGCTACGTCACAACCACCGCGCCGTGGATGTGCAGTTCGGGCACGATTGCGGTGAGGGTGCCGTCCGCGTACGACCACTGGATCTCTTCGCCACCAGGCTCCCACGTCACACTGTCAGGCTCCGTGGTCAGCCGCAGCCGCACCTCGATGGGGCCGACGGTCGGGATATCCTCCACCGCAAGATACTGCTCGGCCCGCTGGGCCTCCGAGAGATTCAGCAGATGCGCGCACAGCCGCCCGTCCTCCGTCCGGCGCAGTGAGAGATCGACATGCGCCGGGGCATCAACTTCCACCATCGGCTCCGGCAGCAGGCGCTCCGCCAGCGCCGCGATCAGGTGTCGCGCCGCAGGGTGGTGGGCCCTTCGGTAGTCCTCGCCGACCGGCCCCCACGCCGCGCCGATCATGCCCTCGCCCAGCGTGGCGACGGTCGCTGCCGGAACGCCGTGGCGGGGTTCGTAGGTCGGATAGCGCAGCGCGACCTCGTCGGCCTCGATCTGCGTGATCGTCTGCCAGCGCCCGGCGGTGGCTCCCATCCCGAGCGGCGAGTCAAGATGCGCGACCGTCTCCCTGGGCGCGCCCTCACAGCGCACGCCGAGTTGGTGCTCGAACATCCGCGCCACGTCCGGCCCCAGCAGCAGCAGGCTCCCGCCGCCCCGGGCGTAATCCACGAGCGCCTCGCGCAGGTCATCGGCGAGCACGGCGGCGTTGGGCACCGCGATCATCGGGAATGCGTCCATCCGTCCCATCAGCCGCCAGCCTGCGAGCACATCCACGGAGTAATGCTCCTCCAGCAGCGCGTGCAGGCAGCCCTCGGTGTCATGCCGCTCCTCGCCGCCGGTGTGAAAGACCCGGTCGGAGGCGCGCATCAGGTGCTCGGTGGGCAGCAGCACAGCGACCTGCGGAACACTCTCGCTGTGCTGGCAGATCGGCTGACGCGCCCGGCAGAAGTCGGCGACTTCCGCAGCGGTGTTGATGAAATGCTTCGGCACGCGGCCCGCGCGTGTCGGCTGGTAGTAATACTGAAATGCGCCGCCCTGCATCAGCACCACGCCCGCCTCCTGCTGGAGCGCGATCGCGGGCTTGTGCAGGCGCGGCGCCCATGAGCGGTTGAAACCCCACGCCATCAGGTCCCACGGCTTGCCGGTGCCGGCGAGGTAGCGCGCCTCGAGCCTCGCGCGGTCGCAGGAGTTGCTCTGCGAGAAGTCGCCGGAGAGGTAGTCCAACTCGATCTCCGGCTCCACCGGGGCGTAGGTGGAGTACATCCAGTTGCTCGTGATATCAAGCTCCGGCTTCGCCTCATGCAGCGCGTCCACCCAGCGCTTGAGGTAGCGCAGGAACTGTCCGCGGTGGAACTCCTTCCAGTCATGCCACGCGTCGTCGTCGGGGTCGGTCGGCGGCTCCACGCCGGTCTCGCGCCTCCACGCCTCCACCGCCATCGGCGACCAGTCGAGCACCGCGCCCCAGCAGTCACCGTCGATCCACATGCCGTCCACGTCGTACTTCTCGACCACCTCGCGAAGCTGCCGGATCATCAGCTCATCCACGTAGTCGCTGAAGGTCGAGGTGGATCTTTCGTTGCGCTCGCCATCGGCGTCAAGCGCCGCCCACTCCGGTCGCTTTTCGATCGCCTTCGCGTCGATCACGCCCGAGTAGTGCACCAGCAGCGCCACGCCCATCTCGGCTGTGACGTCACGCAGGATCGCCAGCGCGTCCCTGACGACCCCCGGCGAGGTCCAGCCCACCTCGGTCGGCCAGCAGGTGTATCCCGGGTGGCCCTTGCAGTCCCACTGCACCCAGTCAGGGCGGACCCGCTCGATCAGTTCGCGGAAGTTCTCCTCGGTGCTCTCCGCGCCGAGTTCGGTGTCGGTCTCCTTCGCGTGCCAGTCGAAGTGCAGTCCGAAGAACGCGTCTCTGCGGCGGAGTGTGTCATCCATGGCTTTTCCCTCCAGCGACTCTTTTTCCCGGGGGAATCTTCTACCCGGACCGGGCACGGCCCTCCACTCTGTCTGTGCATAGCGCACAAATCGAGGGGACGCAGGTGTCGTCGGAGTGGCCGGCCCGACGGGCTGAGCCGGAGCGGACGTCGTCTGTCCGCGATTGCTCAGTCGCCTGACCGGTCCGTCGTTCTTGCCAATTCTGCGATCGTCCGGCGCCTGCCAGAAGCACACCTCCGAGAAGTGCGTACTGCTCAGATCCCCTCGACGGGCCTGCCGCTCTGCGACTGCGGCTGCTGCCCCACCACGAGCGTCAGCGTGAGCGTGTCACGGCCGCGGATCACGCCGATCTCCACCTCCGAGCCGATCTCCGCGTCGGCGACGCGTCGCCCCAGTTGATTCACCGAGGTGATCTCTTCGCCGGCAAAGTGCGTGATGACGTCGCCAGGCTGCACGCCACCGGCCGCGGCCGGATGACGGCGGTAGACGGCCTCCACGAACACTCCGCGGGTCGCCGCCGGCGCATAGCGGCGGATCAGCGCGGGCGAAAGCTCGCGGGGGACGATGCCGACCCAGCCGCGCACCACGCGGCCCTGCTCGATGAGCTGGCGGATGACCGAGCGCGCCATGTTGCCTGGCACAGCGAAGCCCACGCCCGCGTACGTCCCGGTCTTGCTCGCGATGGCGGTGTTGATGCCGACGAGTTCGCCGTGCAGATTCACGAGCGGCCCGCCGGAGTTGCCGGGGTTGATCGCAGCGTCGGTCTGAATGAGGTCCTCGTAGCCGATGATGCCGATGTCGGTGCGGCCGGTGGCGGAGACGATCCCCGAGGTGACGGTGCGCGCAAGCCCGAAAGGCGAGCCGATCGCCACCACCCACTCGCCGACGCTGAGCCCCGACGAGTCGCCCCAGTTGAGGTACGACAGACCATCCGCATCGATCTTCACTACCGCGAGATCAGTGGCGGGGTCGGCGCCGATCACGGTGGCCGCGAACTCGCGCTCGTCGGCGAGCGTCACCGTGATCTCACTGGCGCCCTTGATCACGTGGTTGTTGGTGGCGATGTGGCCCTCGGCGGAGATCAGGCAGCCCGAGCCGAGACTGTGCACCTCGCGTGGCGAGCGCCGCAGCAGATCCTCGAAGCCTCGGCCGAAGAAGTCACGAAGCAGCGGCGGGGGGCCGCCCTGCACGATGGTGGTGGTGCTGATATTGACCACCGCGGGGCTTGCCACACGCGCGGCGGCCGCGAAAGCCCGCGACAGCGCACCGGCGGCGTCGATCGCATCGTGATCTTCAGCGGTGAGCGTCTGTGCACACGCGGAGGGCGACAGGCTCACGATCAGCAGAAGCAGCGGGACGATCTTCGACAGATGGCAGGTTCGGCGCATCAATCACACCTCGGGAAGTGGTCGCTCTTCGAGCGCACCGCGAGTGAACGAGGTGCGCGTCCGCGGTCCGCTCGGAGGCATGTGAACGTGTTCCTTTAAGATTGATGGAACACCTTCCGCTTGCAATTGTCTTAAAGGAATGTTGCGAACACTCAGTTCTCCGGCAACGCGGCGCCCGAGGGCGCGGCGCACCGCCCCTTTATCTTTGACGGGGGAAATCTCTGATGCATCGACCACTTGCGGTAAGCAGCACAATGCTCGGCGAGCAGATCACCGCCGTCGGCCTCAGTGAGGCCGCCAAGCGCGGAATCACGCACCTCGAGCTTCTTATTCCAGCCGATGGTGAGACGTGTCCGATCTGCTCAGAGTTCAAGCGCATCGGCGACCTGGTGGCCGAGGCGGAGATGCAGGTGTGGTCCGTGCATGCACCTTTCGGCGGCGGCGTTGACCTCAGCGCCCCCGACGAACTGGCCCGGCGCGAATCGGTGGGACAGATTCGGCGGGCGTACGAGGTGGCGAGCGCCCTCGGAGCGAACTACGTTGTTGTACACGCGGGCGTAACGACCGGCGACGAGGATGAGCAGCAGATCCGCCTGCGCCAGAGTCTGCGGAGCCTCAACTGCCTGCTCAAGCGCGCATGCCAACTCGGCGTGGAGCTTGTCGTGGAGTACCTTCCCGCGAACAAGCCGCGGCTGTGCAACGACAGCACGCAGATACGCCAGATTCTCAGCCTCTGTGACGGCATACCAGGCGTGTGCCTCGACACGAATCACGCGAATCTGCGGGAGGATCTCGCAGATGCGACCCGCGCACTCGCGGACTGGATCGTCACCGTGCACCTGTCGGACAATGACGGCGAACGAGAAATGCACATGATGCCCGGTGAGGGTGTCATCGACTGGAGCGAGTTCATGGACGTGCTGGATGAGATTGACTACGAGGGGCCGCTGGTCTACGAGGCCGTCGGCGGCGAGACGGTCGCCGAGCGGATGGAGATGACCGTGGCGTCCGCGCGCGAAGTCCTCGGCTGGGAGGGCGCCGATGGGTAAGGTCGCCACTGCCGAGCAGGGACAACTGATCGTACACGGCGACTGCATGGAAGTCATGCAGGATCTCGAGGCCGAGAGCGTGGACATGTGCTTCGCAGACCCGCCTTACAATCTGCAGCTTGAGAACGCGCTCTACCGCCCGAACCGCACGAAGGTTGATGCGGTGGATGATGACTGGGACCAGTTCGACTCGATGCAGGCCTACGATGAGTTCACCGAAGCGTGGATGAGCGAAGTGCGCCGCGTCCTCAAGCCCAACGGCACGCTGTGGGTGATCGGCAGCTATCACAACATCTACCGCGTCGGCACCGTGCTGATGGACCTTGGGTACTGGATACTCAACGATGTCGTCTGGATCAAGACTAACCCGATGCCGAACTTCCGCGGCGTTCGCTTCACCAACGCCCATGAGACGCTGATCTGGGCGGTGCGCGATGCTGACCGCAAGGATTACACCTTCAACTACGAGCACATGAAGCAGTACAATGACGGCAAGCAGATGCGCTCTGACTGGTTCATCCGCGAGAACATCTGCGGCGGCTCCGAGCGGCTGCGAGACGCCAACGGCGACAAGCTGCACTCCACGCAGAAACCCGAGGCGGTTCTGCGCATGGTGGTCGAGGCCTCGACGAACCCCGGCGACCTCGTGCTGGACCCGTTCGTCGGCTCAGGGACGACCGCGGCTGTCTGCAAGAAGCTCGGGCGTTGGTGCCTCGGCATCGACGCGAACGAGGAGTACGTGCAGATCGCGCGTGAGCGGGTGGCGAACATCCAGCCGCAACTGTGGCTCGGCGAGCCTGACGAGGCGGCGGGGGAGTAATGCTTTGCAGTGGGCTGCGCGTATGTGAGGCGCGCGCTCACGCACTATCCTTGACGAGGAGAAGGTCGGTCATCATGGGAGGCATCAGAGGCGCACTCATGCCGGTCGCGCTCGCCTGTGTCGCGGTGACGCTGATGACGGCCACGGTCGCCTGCGCACAGGACGCCCCGGCGGAGCAACCCCCGGATGAGGCCATCGAGGATGCGGTCACCGAGGATGAGGCCACCGAGCCTCAGCAGACGGACAATCGGCTTATCCTCGCCGACAGTTTCGACGATTCGCTCGAGAACTGGGACACCAGCATGGTGGCGACGACGAGATCGAACGGCTCGCTCGTCTTCAGCGCCCGGCAGGACCAGTCGCTGGTTCTGCGCCAGCCCCTGCCGATGGACAGCATCATCATCGAGTTCCGCGCGCGTGCGGAGACAAACGGCATCCGGGTGTATCTGATGAAGACGCAAAGCGAGCACTACGGGTGGACGCTGGGGATGGGCGGGAACGAGCACTCGATGCTGATCGATGATGCCTCCGGGCAGGCGCTGGAGACAGTCATGGGCGAAGCATACACCCCGAGCCAGTGGCACACGTGGCGGCTGGTGCATCGCGGCGCGACCCTCGAGGCCTGGCGGGATGGCGAACTGATCATCTCCTCGGATGCCGCCAAACTCCACTCCGGGCAGGGTCTGCTGGTGTTCAGCTCCGACAACGCAAGCGTCGCGCTCGACGATCTGCGGGTGTACCAGGCCTCCGACCCCGATGCTCCGGAGGCCGCCGGTGGGGAGGGCGAGCAGGCCGAGGATCCTGAGCAGGCCGAGGATGCCGAGAACGAGGTTGCCGCGGACGATGAAAGCCCTTACGAGGCGATGCCGCTTGCCGAGGACAGTGCTGTCAAGCAGGCGATCGTGTGCCTCGGCTTCGACGATCGGAGCGCGTTGCGGGGCGTCCAGGAGAGGTTCCCGTCGGGAACTGAGAAGGTCGCGCTTTACATGCAGATCGAGGGCGCGTCGCCCAACAGCGAGATTCAGATGACATGGCAGCGTGACGGGCGGATCATCGGCCGCCAGCTTCTGCTGGTCTCCGGCGACAAGAAGAACCTCGCCTACCTCTACGCCAGCGGACGGGACACGCTGTGGGACGGTAACTACGCGGTGGACATCAAGGAGAACGGGCGGCTCGTGGGGCGGGTGACCTTCAGAGTCGGCGGCGAGTGACCGGTGGCAACGGCGATCTCAGCCCCCTTACCCTGCCCCCTGACCTCCGCCCCTGAGCGCTCACGCAGGGGCGGATGGAGGTATCCGCACCTCGCAGGTCGAATCACTGCGGGAGTTTGATCACGCCACCCGGAAGGACCGCGTTCGCACGTGGCTGAGTACCAGGAAGCCGGTTCGATGCAACTCCGTTCGGTCCTTGCGACCGACTGCGGCTCCACCACCACCAAGGCGATCCTCATCGAACTGGTTGGCGATGAGTACCGGCTGAAGGTGCGCGGGGAGGCGCCCACCACCGTCGAGGCCCCCTACGAAGACGTGACCGTCGGCGTGCTCAACGCGGTGCGCGAGGTGGAGGAACTCTCCGGTCGCACGCTGCTTCACGAAGGTGCGATCATCCGTCCGCAGGAGGGAGACGTGGGCGTGGACGCCTACGTCTCAACCAGTTCGGCGGGTGGGGGCCTGCAGGTTATGGTGGTTGGGCTGGTCCGCTCGATGACCGCCGAGAGCGCGCAGCGGGCCGCGCTGGGCGCGGGCGCGATCGTGATGGATGTGGTGGCGCTTGACGACGGCCGGCGCGACTACGAGCGGATCGAGCGGATGCGCGAGCTGCGGCCCGACATGATCCTGATCTCCGGCGGCACCGACGGCGGCGAGGTGCGGAAGGTCGTGGAGATGGCCGAGCTTGTCGCCGCGGCGAACCCTCAGGCGCGCCTCGGGGTCGGCTACGAGCTGCCGGTGATCTTTGCGGGGAACGAGGATGCGCGGGAGCCGGTGAGGATGGCGCTCGAGCGGGCGACACAGCTCACGGTGGTGGAGAACCTGCGGCCGAGCATGGAGGAGGAGAACCTCGGGCCGGCCCGTGGCGAAATCCAGGAGCTTTTCCTCCAGCACGTGATGGCGCAGGCGCCCGGGTATCCGAAGCTGATGGAGTGGGCGGACGCGGATATCATGCCTACGCCGGCGGCGGTCGGGACGCTGATCGAATCGGTGGCGGCCCGTGACGGGATCAACGTGGTGGGCGTGGACATCGGCGGGGCGACCACCGACGTGTTCTCGGTCTTCGAGCAGACGTTCAACCGCACCGTCTCGGCGAATCTCGGGATGAGTTACTCGATCTCCAACGTGCTGGCCGAGGCGGGGCTGAGCACCATCCTGCGCTGGGTGGCCGCGCACCCGGATCCGCGCGCGCTCGGCAATGACATTCGTAACAAGATGATACGTCCCACGACGATTCCCCAGCAGCTCATTGGCCTGATGGTTGAGCAGGCGGTAGCGCGCGAGGCGCTGCGGCTTGCGTTCGAGCAGCACCGGATGCTCGCCAGCGAACTCAAGGGCGTGCAGCGCCAGCGTGATATCGCGGACGCGTTCGGCGCGGCGGGCGCGGAGACGCTGGTGGACATGATGGCGCTGGACCTGATCGTGGGCTCGGGCGGGGTGCTCTCACACGCGCCCCGGCGCAGCCAGTCGGCGATGATGCTCATCGACTCGTTCGAGCCGGAGGGGATCACGCGGCTGGCGGTGGACAGTATCTTCATGATGCCCCAGCTCGGCGTGCTCTCCACGATCAGCGAGCAGGCGGCGACCGAGGTGTTCTACCGCGACTGTCTGATCCCGCTGGGGACGTGCATCGCGCCGGTCGGGAGCAGGCCCGACGGTGAGTCGTGCGTGACGGTCACCGTCCGCTCGGCCGCCGGCGAGGAGCGGATCGAAGTCGCGGCCGGTGATCTTCGGCCGTTCACGCTGGCCGAGGGCGAGAGCGCCCGCGTGACGGTCGAGCCGACCAGACACTTCGACGTCGGCGAGGGGCCGGGGCGGTCCGTGGAGGCCGAGGTCGAGGGCGGGGTGGTCGGACTGATCATCGACGCGCGGGGCCGCCCGCTGGAGCTTCCGGAGGACGACGCGAAGCGCGTGGAGTCGATCCGCCGCTGGGAGCGCGCGCTGGACCTTTACCCCGAGGAGCCCGGAGCCGGAGGTGGAGCCGGCTGATGAGCGCGAAAGAGGCGACCACTCACGGGTACACGCCGGGCCTTCGGATCACCGATCGGGCGCTGATCCGGCGGCTGCGGCGTCTGCCGCTGCCCGGGGAGATCCATGTGAGCGAGGGCGACGAGGTCCGGGCGGAGGAGCTTGTCGGCTCGACCCATCTTCCGGGCAACGTGGTGACGGTGAACGTAGCGCACGAGCTGTCGATGACCCCGGATGATGTGCCCGACTATCTGCTGGTCGAGGAGGAGGACGAGGTCGAGATGCGGCAGGTGATCGCGGAGAGCAAGAGCTTCTGGGGGCTCTTCCACGCGATCGCGCGCTCTCCGATCGCCGGGACCATCGAGACCATCAGCGATGTGACCGGGCAGGTGCTGGTGCGCGGTGAGCCGATCGGGGTGGAGATCGACGCGTACATCGACGGGACGGTGGTCGAGGTCCACGGCGATGAGGCGGTGGTGGTTGAGACGCGCGGGGCGCTCGCGCAGGGGATCCTCGGCGTAGGCGGTGAGGCTCACGGGCGGCTGAAGGTGCTCTGCGACTCGCCGGAGCAGCAGTGCAGCGCGGATTTGATCTCAGGTGACTGTCAGGATTGCATAGTCGTGGGCGGCGGGCGCGTGACACTGGACGCGCTGGCGGCTGCTCGCGAGGCGGGGGTTGCGGCGGTGGTCAGCGGCGCGATCGACGATCGCGACCTCGATGAATTCATGGGGGAGCCGCTGGGCGTGGCGATCACCGGGCAGGAGGACCTCGGGCTGAGCCTGGTGCTGACGGAGGGCTTCGGCGCGACCCCGATGCGGGCACAGACGTTCGATCTGCTGGCCGAGCGCGACGGGCGGCGGGCGTCGGTGAACGGCGCGACGCAGATTCGGGCGGGGGTGATCCGTCCGGAGGTCGTGGTGCCGGAGCCGGGGGCGACGTGGGAGGCGCGGGATGAGTCGAAGACCATCGGGCTGGCCGTGGGAAGCCCGGTGCGGCTGATTCGCCCGCCGACCTTCGGTGAGCTTGCGGAGATCGTGGAACTGCCCGAGGAGCCGGTGGAGATTCCGACTGAGGCAAGAGTGCGGGTGGCGCGGGTGCGCCTGGAGCGCACAGGCGAGGTCATCACCGTGCCGCGGGCGAACATGGAGATCATCGAGCAATGAGGATTTCGCGGGTGCGGGCAATCGGCCTGGGGGCGCTGCTGGCGGCATTCGTGGCCGCGGCGCCCGCCTGCGTGGCGCAGACGGCTCTTCCGACGAACGTGCAGGCGGCCGATGACCCGGATGATCCGCGCGGTGTGCAGATGATACTGACGTGGGAGCCCGCCGAGGAGCCGCTGGAGGTGGCGGGCCTGCAGCCGGTCGGTCAGCGCATCCTCCTGCGCGAGGTCGGCGGGGTCTGGCAGAGGGGTCCGGTGGTGCCGCTGGACGCGACCTCCGCGCCGGTGGGCGAGATGAAGCCGTGGCCGTGGCCGCGGTGGGAGATCGGTGTGACGATCGAGTATCAGTTCCCCGCTCCGGACTCGTCGCTCGCGCTCGTCCCCGGGCTCTCGGCAACCGTGGCGCCGGTGATTCGGGCGGCGACGGTCGGGCCGGTTCGGCCGGAGGGCGCGTGGTTCAAGAGCGAGTACGCCGCCATCCTCGCGCTGTCGCTTCTGATCTGCGCGATCGTGATCGCGACGATCTACGCGACCCGCGGGCGCGCGGAGGACGTGTATATCCGGCCGATCGCCGGGCTCGAGGCGGTCAATGACGCCATCGGGCGGGCGACGGAGATGGGCAAGCCGATCATCTACGTCTCGGGGCTGTCGGGGATCGGGAGCATCTCGACGATCGCGTCGATGCTGATCCTCGGGCACCTGTCGCGGCGCTCGGCGGCGTATGAGACCGAGATACTCGTGCCTTGCAACGATCCGCTGGTGATGACCACCGAGCGCGAGATCGTCCGGCAGGCGTACACCGAGGCGGGCAAGCCTGACGCCTACCGCCCGGACAACATATTCTTTGTGACCGAGAGTCAGTTCGGATACGTGGCCGCGGTGGATGGGCTCATGCTCCGCGAGGAGCCGGCTGCGTGCTTTTACATGGGGTACTTCTTCGCCGAAGCGTTGATCCTTGCGGAGACGGGCAATGAGACGGGCGCGATTCAGATCGCGGGCACCGACGCGGACACGCAGCTTCCCTTCTTCATCACCGCATGTGATTACACATTGATGGGCGAAGAGCTTTACGCCGCAAGCGCCTACCTGTCACGCCAGCCGCTGCTGGTGGCGCAGCTTCGCGGACAGGACATCGCCAAGAGCATCATCGCGGCCGCGCTGGTTGTCGGCGTGGCGGCCGCCACGTACGCCGCGCTTGCCACCGGCCCGCTGGCCGACGCCGCGGAGGCCTTGGTGCAGTGGTTTGCGGCAGGGTGACGTCTCGGCGCCGTTCTCAGGACGGGCTTGCAGCCCGTCAATGTCTTGATCTGACTGAGCAACGGCGACGGGCTTCCATGGAAGCCCGTCCTACAAACGACAGAAGAGCTGCCTTTCAGTCGTAGCTCGTCGCGCGTAGCTCGTCGCTGGAAGCTAACGAATGCGACTTCAGATTCCGCTGGTCATAACTTTTCTCGCCGGCTTCTTCATGGCCGTCCAGTTCTTCGTACCTCACGAAGTCGGCGTGACCGTGTACACGGAGTTGCTCAACTGGGGCCGGATCGTGGCCGCGTTCGCGCTTGTGCTTGGCATTCAGAGCCTGCTGCGCACACACATTGAGAAGATTCGGCGGCAGCGCCGCGACTGGCCCTACTCCGCGGTGGCGATCGTCTCCTTCGTGGGGATGGTCGTCGTCGGCATCGGCTTCGGCCACGAGCGCGGCACCGGCTTTGACTGGGTCTTCCGTCATATCCAGGTGCCGCTGGATGCGACGATGTTCTCGCTGCTCGCCTTCTTCATCGCCTCGGCGGCCTTCCGGACCTTCCGGGCGCGTTCGACCGAGGCCACGCTGCTGCTGGTGGCGGCGATCATCGTGATGCTCGGGCGCGTTCCCGGCTCGCTGCTGGTGATGTTCGGAGAGTCGGGCGTGGGCATGTGGCTGCACGCGGTGATGCCCGACGTGAGCGAGTGGATTATGAACTTCCCGACCGTGGCGGCCAAGCGTGGCATCATCTTCGGCGTGGCGCTGGGCGCGATCGCGACGGCGCTGCGAATCATACTTGGGATTGAACGCTCGCACCTTGGGGGCGGAGGAGGTGGCGGGCCGTGAATGTGTGGGAGAGGCTGCTCGAACTCGACCGCCGCTGGGTCTTCGTCGGCATGGCTCTGGCCGTGGTGATCCCGATCGTCACCGGCTACGCGCTGCCGCAGGGCAAGCCGGCGCCGCCGACCGTCGCGGTGTACGACTACATCGAGGCAATCGAGCCTGGCGAGGTGGTGATGGTCGCCTTCGACTACTCGCCATCGAGCATGCCCGAGTTGCACCCGCAGGCGATGGCGGTCGTGCGCCACCTGATGCAGCGAAAGATCCGCGTGATCAGCGTCTCACTCAACGCCCAGGGGACGGCGCTGGGCCGCGAGGTGATGGCCACCATCGGCGATGAGGTCGGCGCCCGTGACGGGGTGGACTATGCGCACCTCGGCTTCAAGCCGGGCGGATCGCAGGTGATCCTGGGGATGGGTGAGAGCATCGAGCGCGTCTACCCGACCACCGCCGACGGCCGGCCGATCGCGACGCTGCCGGTGATGGAGGGCGTGGAGACCTACGACGACATCGCACTGCTGGTGGATTTCGCGGCGGGGAACCTGCCATTCGCGTGGATCGCATACGCCGGCGAGAGGTACGATCAGCAGTTGGTCGCGGGCATCACCGCCGTGATGGCGACCGACCTTTACCCCTACCTGCAGTCCGATCAGCTTGTTGGGCTGATCAACGGGCTCAAGGGGGCAGCGGAATACGAGCGACTGATGGACCTTGACCCGGCAGTGGCGCCGGGGATGCTCGGGATGTCGGCCCAGTCGATCGCACACCTGCTGATCATCGTGCTGGTGATCGCGGGGAACGTCGCATACTTCGCCGCCGGACGGCACCGGCGGCGAGGGAGCTGAGGGCCTGTCAGGGAGAATTGTCTCATGCGGCTTCTGAACAGATGGAACCCGATGCTGCTTGTGCTGGTGACGCTTGTCGTGACCGTTGCGCGGCCGGCGTGGGCGGACGACTATGTCGAGCAGCTCAAGGAGAAGGTGCCCTACTACAGGACGATGACCGGCCCGCGCGCGCCGATGTACGTGCCGCTGGCGCGGCAGATGGTGCTGGAGTACGACCTCGACGAGGGCGTGGCACTGGAGATCGGCGGGAGCGCGGGCGCGTTCTCGATGGCGCTTGCCGACGAGACGCAGATGACTGTGTACAATCTCGACATCGACCCGTGGGCGATCCGGCTGTGCGGGGTGCTCGTGGATGCGGCAGGGCTGACGGGCCGGGTCATCCCCGTCGAGGGCGACGCGCTCGACATGCCGTTGCGCGACGGGCTCGCGGACTTCGTGTTCAGTCGGGCGGTCATCCCCTTCGTGCCGGACAAGGTGCAGTTCATGCGCGAGGTCTACCGCGTGCTCAAGCCCGGAGGCGTGGCCTACGTGGGTCACGGCGGCTGGGGGACGATGCTTGACCCCGAGATCCGTGCCCGCCTCGTCGAGGAGCGCCTGCGACGATGGGCAGAGGGGCGGATCCCGGAGGGCTGGGACGGGCCTGCCGAGGGCATGGTTGACCTCGCGCGGGAGGCCGGGATCGAGCACCACCGCCTGATCACCGAGCCTGATGTGGGCTGGTGGCTGGAGATACGCAAGCCTGAGGATTGATCCGACGCTTTCGCAGTTTGCCGTTTGCTGGAAGCTGGCCGCTGAAAGCTGGTAGCTGACTGATGCCTGAAGCAGTTGCGCCTGAAATCTGGGGCGTCTCCACCGAGATCATCGGTGTGTGGTTGGCAGCGTTTCTGACGCTGGCGATCTTCAGCTTCCTGTACGCGGACAATCCCGTGTACAAGCTGGCGGAGCACATCTTCGTGGGCGTCTCGGCGGGCTACGGCGTGGTCATCACGTGGCACGAGGCGGTCATTCCACTGCTGATCGACCCGCTCTTCAGGCCGGAGCGGGTTGACCTCGCCGAGCCCAGCTACGTGGTCATCATCCCGGGGATCCTCGGCCTGATGATGTTCAGCCGCTTCTTCCCGAAGTACGACTGGCTGTCGCGCTGGCCGATCGCGTTCGTGATGGGCGTGTACTCGGGTCTGACGATCCCCGCGACGGTGCAGGCGCAGCTTCTGCCGCAGCTTCACGCGACGATGCTGCCGATCTGGCCTGGGGTCGAGGTGCCGCTGTGGACGGCGGTGAGCAACTTCCTGCTGGTGGTCGGAGTGCTCTGCACGCTGGCGTACTTCTACTTCTCACGCGAGCACTCCGGCGCGATGGGCGCGGCGTCGAAGGTCGGCATCTTCTTCCTGATGGTGGCGTTCGGCGCGAGCTTCGGGAACACGGTGATGGCCCGTGTGTCACTGCTGATCGGCAGGGTGCAGTTCCTCTACCACGACTGGTGGACGCCGATGGTGGCGGAGCCGCTGATGCGGTGGTTGGGGGGGTAAGACCTCCGTGGTGGGGCCTCGTCGGAAACGGCGGATGGTACTTGTCTCGCCGATGCCAACACCGTCATTTGTCGTCATGTAGGACAGGGTTTCCACCCTGTCAATGCCTTTCATCCATCGTGTGGTTGCTTCGTCTCGTACGACGCACGGCGACAGGCTGGAAATGGAAAGCCTGTCCTACGGAACGGCGGATGACGCTTTCCTCAACGATCCAAGCAGTCTCATCTGGCGTGGCGGCCGTTCGCCGTGGTTCTCCGTCGTTCGCCACCGTTCTCACCAGCCCCA
>JBNJEK010000073.1:0-16929 GCA_051745855.1 Armatimonadota bacterium | reverse complement strand
CCCGTCCACTGGATCGAGGTGCTTGGTGAGCGTATCGTGCGCGTTCATATCAAGGACTTCGACACCGACAAAAAGCAGTTTGTGCCGCTGCTCACCGGCAGTGTGGACTACCCGCGCGTGGTCAATGCTCTGCGAGGCATCGGCTACTGCGGCTGGCTGACGGCTGAGCTGTCGCGCTATCCGCAGTTCCCCGAGGGCTTTGTGCAGGACACCTCGCGTCACCTGCAGTGGATCATCGACAGCAAGTGACCGGGCGCTGACCCCGTCAGCAGACGCTCCCACGCGGCGCGCCCCTGTCCCCGAGGGGCGTGCCGCCGCCCATGGCCCTCTTCCTCCCTCGCGGCATCTGCACTCCCGGCGCGAGAAACTCGTCTGCTAAGGTTTGTGCATCTCCCCGTCGATATATGCGGTGAATGCAGCGGACGCAGATCGATAATCTCGTCGCCGAGCAGACTGAGTGGAGGCCGGTTCATCATGTGGAGAACACTTTCGTTGGTCGTTGCCCTGACCGCTTTGATCCTGTCGGCCGGGTGTGGTGGTGGCGCCGAAAGTGCCGTCTCAGCCGAGCGAGGAGAGATGGAGTCCAGTCAGATCGCGGGCACGTGGCAGATATCCTCCTCTGTCACGACCGTGATGACCGAGATCGTGTTCAGGAAGCAGACCACCGACAGCCTGACGCTCACCTTCAACCCGGACGGCACTCTTGAGGCCGCGGAGCGCCGCCGCGGGCAGGTCGTCGCCACCAGCGAGGGAACGTGGTCAGTCAGCCGTGACGGCGTTCAGGCGCGGTGGGCGGCGTGTGACGCGACGCTCAACGGCAGGCTGTTCGGAAACACGCTGATCCTCTGGGCAAACGACGGCACGCCGGATCGGATAGAGATGCATTTCTACCGCGTTGAGTAGTCGTCTCCTCAGGGCCCACTCCCCCGCGCACAGACGGCCGCATGGGGCGCCTCTCTGAGGCGTCATCCGGCGCGCCGGACAGGCGCCCTTTCACGCTGCGTTCTCACCCCACGGAAAAGGCCTCGGAAGCCCTGATGGGGCCGTCCCGGGGCGCCTGTCATGCCTTGTCAGTGCCCTCGTTTGCTGATATACTCACCACTACGCCGGAGAGCCACAGATCGGGCTGACGTACGTGTGTGTACCGCGCTCACCCCTCATCGGCGCCGGGAGGACGGGATGGCGGGGCGTCCGGCGAGCGCGTGTCCGCGCCAGTGGCCGACAATTGCACCCAGCGGGAGGACAGATCGATGAACAGAGCACCCGACGCGTACTACACGTTTTCACTGACGGTGGCTGAGGGCAAGCGGCTGATCGCGAAGGGCGTTGCCGCGATGCCTCAGGTGCAGCGGGCGATGGAGGATGGAATCGTCGTTGTCACGCGCAGCACGACGTCCGGGTACGTGCTGGAGGAGCTTCTCGGCGAGGAGATCGACCGCTGCGACTTCGTCACCGGCAAGACCCTTCCGAGCGGCCATCCTGAGCGGGGCAAGATGCTCAGCGCGGATATCCCCGAGGTGGTCTTCCGCGACGGCGAGCGCGGGGAGGGTGACGATGGTCTGCTTGACGAACTGTCGGCGGGTGACGTGGTGATCAAGTCGCCGAACGCGCTGGACTGGGACGCGGGCCTGGTGGGCTATCTCATCGGCGCCTCGACGGGCGGCACGGTGGGCAAGTACCTCGGGCCATGCCACGGGAAGCACCTGCACTTCGTGGCTCCGTGCGGGCTGGAGAAGCAGGTGGCTGATGATCTCGTGGCGGCGTCGGAGATGCTGATGGAGGCGGGCGAGCAGGTGCGCGGGCCGTCGCTGTGGGTGACGCCCGCGGAGATCATGACGGAGATCGATGCCATCGGCGTGCTGACCGGCGTGCGCGCGATGCAGATCGCGGCGGGCGGTGTGATGGGCGCTGAGGGCGCGGTCTGGCTGACGGCCTTCGGCGGTGAGGACGAGATCGCGCAGGTGCGGGAGTTGATCGAGGGCGTGCAGGGCGAGCCTGACATGCTCGAGTATGCATCAGAGCAGTGATCAGCTTGCAGGGGACTGGTGATGGGGATGCGAGGCAAGGGTGACGAGGCGCGTTACGAGGAAGCGGCGTACTGGGAGACGGACGGTGAGCGGGTTCACTGCCTGCTCTGCCCGCAGGATTGCCGAATTGCCGATGGGGCGGCGGGGATCTGTCGGGTGCGGGTGAATGTGGACGGCACGCTGCGCACTGCCAACTACGCGCAGGTCACGTCGGTGGCGATGGATCCGATCGAGAAGAAGCCGCTCTATCACTTTCATCCGGGCTCGCGGGTGCTGTCGCTGGGTACGTTCGGGTGCAACCTCGGGTGTATGTTCTGTCAGAAT
Organism: Armatimonadota bacterium; assembly: GCA_051745855.1. GTDB lineage: Bacteria > Armatimonadota > Zipacnadia > Zipacnadales > UBA5352 > UBA5352. Next base: position 14,578 of record JBNJEK010000073.1, on the reverse strand, counting down.
TACACGATCTCACAGGGAACGCCGGCCACGCAGGAGTTGAGCCCGCAGGAGGCGGTCCGGCGCGCTGAGGATGCGCGGGGTCAGGGGAACATCGGGCTGGCGTACACGTACTCCGAGCCGGTGGTGTGGTTCGAGTACGTTCGGGACACCTCGAAGCTGGCGCATGATGCGGGTCTCAAGAATGTGATGGTGACGAACGGGTTGATCCGCGAGGAGCCGCTCCGGGAGCTTCTTCCGCTGATCGACGCGATGAATGTTGACATCAAGGCGATGGACGACGAGTTCTACCGGTCGCTGTGCGGCATCCGCTCGGGCGAGGGGGCGCGCCGGACGGTAGAATTGGCGTGGGAGCATTGCTCGGTGGAGATCACGAACCTGCTGGTGACGGATGAGAATGACAGCGAGGAGCAGGTTCGGGAACTGGTGGAGTGGGCGGCGAGCGTGTCACCGGACCTGCCACTGCACCTGTCGCGTTACCATCCGACGTACAAAATGAGCGCGCCTGCGACACCGGTGGATCGGATCCAGCGCGCGGCGGAGATCGCGCGTGAGCGCCTCAACTACGTGTACGTAGGCAACGTGATGGTCGATGGGGGCGGGGACACCGTCTGCCCCGACTGCGGGCAGATCGTGGTGAATCGGAGTGGGTACTCCACGACGGATAGGCTGACCGAAGAGGGCAGATGCCCCGAGTGCGGGAGAGAGATCAATGTCACCGTCTGACTTCGGCCTTCTGAGCCTGCACAAGCGGGCGGGCAACTGGGTTCGGCGGGTGAGGCAGGTCAGCGGCGTGCTGGCCCGCTTCGGATTCGGGTCTGCGGTGCAGATGATCGGCCTCGGGCGTTTCCTCCCAAGCCGATGGCGGGGGATGGAGGAGGAGGACAAGGCCTCGATCGACCCGGCGGTGCGTGTGCGGCTGGCGTTCGAGGAGATGGGGGCGACCGCGATCAAGCTGGGCCAGGCGCTCAGCGCGCGCACGGATATCCTGCCGCTGGAGTATGCGCGTGAGTTGCGCAAGCTGCAGGAGGGTGTGCCGCCGGTCAGCTTCGACGAGGCGCGGGAGATGGTGGAGTCCGAACTCGGGCAGCCGCTGGACGAGCTTTTCCTGGAGTTCGATCCGAAGCCGGTGGCGGCGGCGTCGCTCAGCCAGGTGCATCGCGCGGTGACGCGCACCGGCGAGCAGGTTGCGGTCAAGGTGCAAAAGCCCGGGATTCAGACGCAGGTTGAGACGGACCTTGACATCCTGGTGCGTGGCGCGCGCTACGTGGAGCAGCGGGTGGAGTGGGCGCGAGCGCACAATGTGGCGGATACTGCCGAGGAGTTCGCGCACTCGCTGCGCGATGAGCTTAATTTCCTGACTGAAGCGCGTTCGACCGAGCAGCTTCGGCAGAATCTCGAGGACGACGAGCGCGCGAGTGTGCCGCGGATCCAGTGGTCGCTGTCGCGGCGGCGGGTGCTCACGATGGAGTGGGTCGAGGGCATCCGGCTGGATGACACCGAGGCGCTGGATCAGGCGGGCGTGAACCGGCGTAAGCTCGCGGATGACTTCGCGGAGATCATGCTCAAGCAGATCTTCTACGAGGGGTACTTTCACGCCGATCCGCATCCGGGGAACCTGCGTTACACTCCCGACGAGCAGATTGCGTTCATGGATTGTGGCAATGTCGGGATGATGGGTCGGCGATTGCGCGACGCATTCATCCGGCTGCTGACGGCGGTACTCGATCAGGACGCACAGGGGGTCTTCGATCAGGTGGTCGTGATCGGCTCGATCAGTGAGGACACGAACCTTCAGGACCTCGAAGCCGACATGGAGAAGCTGATCAGTCACTACGGGCAGCGGCTCAGTTCCAGCGGACAGCTTGGCGAGATGCTCGAGGAGATCATGGGGATCATCTTCGAACACCGCATCCGCATGCCCGCGATCTTTCCGCAACTGACGCGCGCGCTGGCGGTGACCGAGGGCGTGTGCATCGATTTGAACCCGGACTTCGACTTTGAGACGGCGGCGCGCACGACCGCGGAGATCGTGTACCGCGACTGGTTCAGCCCCCGTCGGGTCTTTGATGAGGTGATGGACGGGCTGCGTCAGCTCAGGCGTTACAGCCTGCGCCTTCCGAGGCAGGTCAGTAATGTGTTGGCCCAGGGACTGGCGGGGGGGCTGACCCTCCGGGTGAAGCCCACGGGGATTGAACGGGTGCTGCATCGCTTTGATGCGATGACGAACCGGCTGTCATTTGCGGTCGTGGTGGCGGCGATCATCCTTGCGTCCGCGATCATTTTCACCAGCGAGCGCATCCTTGTCGCTGAGGGCGGGCCCGCCCGCTATCTCTCGATCGCCTATGTGGTGGGCGGTGTTGTCATGGGCGCGTGGTTGTTGTACTCGATTGTGAGATCAGGGCGGCTGTGACGCCGCATCGTGGGAAGAATCGGGCGATGCCGGTGAGAGTTTCGCCGGCAGCGCCGCGTCGGCAGTCGCGGAAGGCGGGCACTGCAGCGTGAGGGAAGAGGCGGCCGTGGAGAATGCGAGGGCGGTCGGCGAGAGATTGCCGGCCGAGGTGCTCGGCAGGCCGCTGGTGCTCGCGTCCGCCTCGCCGCGCCGGACGGAGTTGCTGCGGCGGGTGGGTATCCCGCACGACGTGCGCGTCTCGGGCGTTCCCGAGGAGGCCGATCGGCCCGGCGCCGACCCGGCGGAGGTGGCAGAGGAGCATGCGTCGGAGAAGGCATTGAATGTGGCCGCGGAGTGCGCGGGGAGGCTTGTGCTGGGCGCGGACACCGTGGTGGTCGTTGACGGCGAGGTGCTGGGAAAGCCGGAGGATGGCGCGGACGCGCGCCGGATGCTCCGCCGGCTCTCGGGCAGGGATCACGCCGTGATCACCGCGGTGGCGCTGGCGCTGCGCGAGGAGAGTTCGGCTGCGGCGGAGTTGCTGGCTCTGGAGCATGTGCGGACGCGGGTTGAGTTTCGCGCGCTCAGCGTGGAGGAGATCGCGGCGTACGTGGCCAGCGGTGAGCCGATGGACAAGGCCGGAGGATACGGGATTCAGGGGCGGGGGGCGCTGCTGGTGAGTGAGATTGAGGGATGTTATTTCAACGTGGTCGGGTTGCCGCTGAGCCGAACGTGGGAGCTTCTGTCGGCACTTGGGCATGAGGTGCCTGAGCCTGATGACGCGCAAGTCAGGGGGCGTCGATCGTAGAAGAGGCGAGCATGCCGGAAGAAACTGAACATCGGTTGCGGCAGAGCGGCGGGTCGAGCACGCTTCCACGGCCGCGAGGAAGGACGTTTCCTCAGCGGGCGTTGACAAGCGTCACACGTCGCCTCGGTCAACTTATCGGGCGTTTTTCGCGTGACCTCGGCATCGACCTTGGCACGGCGAACACGCTCGTGCACGTCAAGGGTCGCGGCATCATGCTGCGCGAGCCGTCGGTGGTGGCGGTTGACACGAGCACCGGGCAGGTGCTGTCGGTCGGTGAGGATGCCAAGCGGATGGTGGGGCGGACGCCCGCGCAGATCAAGGCCATGCGGCCGCTGCGGGATGGCGTCATCGCGGACTTCGACACGACCGAGGCGATGTTGCATCATTTCATTGAGAAGGTGCTGTCGAGGCGCTTTTTGGAGCATCCGCGGGTGGTGATCGGCGTTCCGTCGGGCATCACGGAGGTCGAGCGGCGTGCCGTGGAGGAGGCCGCGCGGCGGGCGGGTGCGTGGTCGGCGCTGGTGATCGATGAGCCGATGGCGGCCGCGATCGGCGCGGGCATGCCGGTGGGTGAGCCGGTGGGCAGCATGGTGGTGGACATAGGCGGCGGCACGACGGAGGTGGCGGTGATCTCGCTGGGCGGGATCTGCTCGGAGCGCTCAGTGCGTGTGGCCGGCGAGGAGATGGACGAGGCGATCGTCACGTACGTGCGGCACGAGCTTAATCTTTACATCGGCGAGAGCACGGCTGAGCAGGTGAAGATTCAGATCGGCTCGGCGTTCCCGCTGGCGCAGGAGATGGAGATGTCGATCAGGGGCAAGGATCTCGTCTCAGGCCTGCCGAAGAGCATGACTTTGACGTCACAGCAGGTGCGTGAGGCGATCCGCGAGCCGCTGGGGATCATCGTGGAGTTGGTGAAGGAGACGCTGGATGAGACGCCGCCGGAGCTTGCGGCGGATGTGATGAATCGCGGGATCGTGCTGGCGGGCGGTGTTGCGCTGCTGCGCGGGCTCGATCAGCTTATCAGCGCGGAGACAGATGTGCCGGTCTACGTGGCCGAGGATCCGCTCACGGCGGTCGTGATGGGCACCGCGAGATACCTCGAAGAGCTTGACGGTTTCCCGATGGCAAGGTGAGCGTCGGATGCGCGTGAGGCACAATCAGACGGTCAACTGGGGGCCGATCGTGGCCATGATTGTCGTGGCCGCGGTCTTCACGTGGACCCAGCACCGCGCACAGGCGGCCGGGGAGACCGCCCTGGTGGAACGTGGTGCGCGGGCGGTCGTGTGGCCGGTGCAGTCGGCGCTGGTGCGCGGTGGAACTTTCACGCGGCATGTCGCAGTCTCGGCATACCGCGGTCGGCATATTGTGAGAGAGAATGAGGAGCTTGAGCGGCGGGTGCAGCATCTCGAGGCGGAGAGGCTGCGGATGGTCGGGTACTACCACGACAACATCGCGATGCGCAAGAAACTGGGCTGGCCGTCGCTTGAGGCGCCTCCGCGGATCACCGCCCGTGTGATTGACTGGTCGTCGGGCAGGCAGCGCAAGCGGGTGACGATCGAGGCCAACCGCGAGCTTGAGCGGGGCAACATCGTTCGGACCGACGCGGGGCTGGTGGGCCGGGTGATCGAGGCGCAGGGCAACCGTGGGACCGCGATGTTGTTGACCGATGCCGAGAGCGCCGTGGCCGCGCGGGTGCAACGAGAGGGCGGAGACCTCGGCATGGTCTACGCGGCTCCGGAGGCCAGCGAGCATGGCGTGATGCTCAAGATGGTGCCGCACTCACACAGGGCTGATCTGCGTCCCGGGGACTTCATCGTCAGTTCAGGCGACGGCGGCGTCTACCCGAAGGGTCTGCCGATCGGGGTCATCGAGCGGGTTGAGACCTCATCTGTCAATGTCGCATCGGTGACGGCGTATATGCGCCCCTTTGCCGACCTCGAGCACCTTGACTACGTGCTGGTCGGACGACGCGGCGACTGAGCGACGTCCACGGAGAATTCCGGGAGCTTCACTTGTGAGCTATCTCGCCTACGCAGTTCTGCTGATTCTGCTGACGGCCATGGAACGCACGTGGCCGGGCTGGCTGCTGATCTCCGGTCAGGGGCCGGAGTTGGTGGTGGCGGCGGTGGTGGCGATTGCGCTGTGCGCCGGGCCGGTGGCGGGGTGCTTCGGCGGATTGGTCGGTGCATTGCTCCTCGGGAGCGTGGAGAGCGCGTGGCTGGGTGGGGCGTTCTTTGCATTTATGCTGGTGGGGACGGTGGTGGGGGTATTGCGCGGGTCGCTGCTGGCCGAGCGAGCGCCGATGGCCGCGCTGGTGACGCTTGCGGCGGTTCCGCTCGTTGAGATCATCCGCCTGCTCTTTGCGGCGCCTCCCGACCCCGGGCCGTGGCTGCTGCAGACGGCCATCGCTGCGCCTTACAGCGCGCTGCTCGCAATTCCAGTCTTCGCCGGATTTCAGGCGGTCACCAGGCTGCTTGCACCGGAGCCGTGATTTCGGAGGTGCCACGCATGTCAGGCTCGCGCACACGCCCCTCGGTGGTGGGGATGATCCCCGCGCGTTACGACTCCACGAGGCTGCCGGGGAAGGTCCTGCTGGACCTTGCCGGCAAGCCGATGATCCAGCGTGTTTACGAGCGGTGTCGGCAGGCAGAGTTGCTGGATGAGGTGCTCGTGGCAACCGACGATGAGCGGGTGCGGGAGGCGGTGGAGGCGTTCGGGGGCCGGGCGGAGATGACGTCGTGCGAGCATTGCTCGGGCACCGACCGGCTGGCGGAGGTCGCGGAGGGGATGGGCGCGCTGGGCCCCGACGACGTGATCGTGAACATCCAGGGCGACGAGCCGATGATCGAGCCCGAGGCGATCGACGCGGCGGTGCGCCCCTTCCTGAGCGACATGAATCTGCAGATGGGCACCATCGCGACGCCGATCGACGATCTTGAAGAGCACCTTGATCCGGCCGCGGTCAAGGTGGTCATTGACGCGGATGGGTGGGCGTTGTACTTTTCACGAGCACCGATCCCTTACTTCCGGCTGACGGAGGCGGGGGTGCAGACTGACCGCTCGCGGCGGCACCCGGTGTCGGGGATGGCGCCGCTCAAGCACATCGGACTCTACGTCTACCGGCGGGAGATGCTGCTGTGGTACGCGGGGCTTGAGGCGTCGGCGCTGGAGCAGACTGAGGGGCTGGAGCAGCTTCGCGTGCTTGAGGCCGGCCGGCGTATTCGGGTGGTCGTGGTCGAGTACTCGCCGATCGGCGTGGACACCCCCGAGGATCTGCAGCGCGTTCGTGAGATGCTGGCCGCGGAGGATGATTGACGTGGAGAAGGTCAGAGAGATACGAGTGCGCGAGGGCTGCGTGATCGGGGGGGATGACCTCGCGATCATCGCCGGGCCGTGCCTCCTGGAGGACCTCGACGCGACAAGCGCGATGGCGGAGGATCTCGCTGAGATATGTGACGGCATGGACGTGCCTTTCGTCTTCAAGGCCTCGTACGACAAGGCGAACCGCACCTCGGTTGATTCCGAGCGTGGCCCGGGCTGGCAGGAGGGGCTGGAGATACTTGCGCGGGTGCGTGATGATGTCAACGTGCCCGTGGTCTCTGATGTGCATGAGCCGACGCAGGTGCCGATGGCGATGCAGGCGCTGGACATGCTGCAGATACCCGCGTTTTTGTCCCGGCAGACGGATCTGCTGGTGGCGGCCGGGGAGACCGAACTGCCCGTCAACATCAAGAAGGGGCAGTTCCTCGCGCCTGAGGACATGGAGCATGTGATCGCCAAGGTCACTTCGACCGGCAACAAGAACGTGTTGTGCACCGAACGCGGGGCGACCTTCGGCTATCACAACCTCGTGGTGGATATGCGGGGGCTTGCGATCATGCGCGGCCTCGGCTATCCGGTGGTCTTCGATGCAACGCACTCGGTGCAGCTTCCAGGCGGCGGATGCGGCGCTTCGGCCGGGGAGCGCGAGTTCGCGCCGCTGCTGGCGCGGGCGGCGGTGGCGGCGGGCGTGGACGCGGTGTTCATGGAAGTGCATCCCGACCCTGAGAGCGCCCCGTGTGACGGCCCCAACATGATTCCGCTTGACGAGGTCGAGGCATTGATCAAAAGGCTGCTTGCCATCAGGCGAGCTTCGCATTGAGGTTGCGTAGATGATGAATGACAGGTTCACAGACAAAGTGAAGAACGCAGCGCCGGCGTCGGTGGATGGCGAGGCGGTGCTGCGACATGCCCGCGCGGCGTTGGAGATTGAGCGCAATGCGATCGAGTGCGTTGCGTCGAGACTCGACGATCGCCTCGTGCGGGCGGTGGAGATGTTGCTGGCGATGCGCGGACGGATGATCGTATGCGGGATCGGCAAGTCCGGGGCGATCGGGCGGAAGCTGGCGGCGACGTTCGCGAGCACTGGCACTCCGGCGTATTTCATGCATGCTGCGGAGGCGGTGCACGGCGATCTTGGGATGATCGACTCCGAGGACATCGCGATGCTCATCACCAACAGCGGTGAGACTGATGAGATCGTGCGGATTCTTCCGATCATCAAGCGGCGGGGGGCCGGGACGATCGCGATCTGCGGCAATGACAGTTCGACCGTGGCACAGGCGGCGGATGTGCTGCTGGACGCGTCGGTTGAGCGGGAGGCGTGCCCGCTGAACCTGGCGCCGACCTCGTCGGCGGTCGCGGAACTGGCGCTGGGGGACGCGCTGGCGATGGCGCTGATGGCGGCGCGAGGTTTCTCCGCTGAGGATTTCGGCGCGACGCACCCGGGCGGGCAGCTCGGCAAGCGCGTGCTGCTGACGGTGGACGACGTGATGCACGGCGGTGAGGCGAATCCGCGGGTGGGCCTCGATGCGACCGTCGAGGAGGCGCTGCTGGCGATGACGAACGCGGCGGTGCGCGGGGCCGTCTGCATCGTCGATGACGAGGGGATGCTGCGGGGGCTTTTCACCGACGGCGACTTCCGGCGCGTGGTGCAGGAGGAAGAGGACCGGAACGCGCTCATGGCGCGGCCGATCGCCGAGGTAATGACCGACGATCCGACCACCGTCAGCGTGGGCACGCTGGCCTACGAGGCGCTGAACGTGATGGACGAGCGGGAGTTTGACAACGTGCCTGTCGTCGACGAGGACGGTCGCGCGGTCGGAATGCTTGACATTCAGGACCTGATGAAAGCTGGACTGGTTTGAGCCGCAGGGGAAGTGGGCGCGTCCCGCCCTCGGCCCTCCTCCCCCCGGTGACGCAAAGGACGCGTCGCTGGCGGGAGAGGGGGAGGACGGGTCGACCGCGCACGCGACCGCCCTGGCTCAGAGCGAGGCGTCATGGCGCTGACGATCATTCACACCGCGGACATGCACAATCGGCTTGATGACGAGCGCGCCGCAGCGCTGGGCTTTCTGCGTGAGAAGTCCGGTGCGTTGCTGCTCGACAGCGGCGACGCCATCGGCGCGGGGAACGTTTACGTCAGGCCCGTGGAGCCTGTGCTCCCACGGATGAACGCGGCCGGGTATCACGCGATGGCCGTCGGCAACCGCGAGTTTTTCTTCCGCAAGCGCGGGATGCTTTTCAAGACGCGGCAGGCTGCCTTTCCGGTGGTGACGACGAATCTTCTGCCGCGGAACGGCGGCTTCGGTCACATCCGGCGCTGGATGCGGCTCGAGCAGTGCGGCGAGCGGGTGGGTATCTTCGCGTTGACGCCGACGATGATCCGCCCGGGGCACTTCTTCGAGCGCCTCTCCGACGTCCGCTTCCTCGCGTGGGAGGCCGCGGCGCGAGAGGCGGTGGAGCGTCTGCGGGCCGAGGTTGACTGGCTGATCGCGCTCAGTCACCGAGGGGTGGAGGACGACCTTGCGCTCTCGGAGATCTGCCCGGAGATCGACATGATACTCGGCGGGCACAGCCACGAGGAGAACTTCCGCGAGGTCGGTCCGGGACGGACGCTGATCGCGCACTCCGGGCACCACGCGGCCCGCGCGGCCTTCATCAAGGCTGACCGCGGGGACGACGGCCGCGCGCGCTATCAGACACAACTCGTGGAGATTGGCCGATGAGCAGATGGCGGCTCTACGCCGACGCAGGAAACACTGCGCTCAAGTGGGCCGTGTACACGGATGGCCGCTGGTCCGTCGAGGGGCGGATCGATGCGGAGGCACTGCCGGACGCGGGGACTGAGCTTGCAGGCGCGCTTGGCCTTGCGGGCTTCCACCCGGCCAACTGTGCGGGCGTGGCGCTGGTCAGCAGTCGCCCGGTCCAGGCCGCCGAGGCGGAAAGTGCGCTGGCGAAGGCGACGGGCCAGGACGTGCTGCTGCTGGGCCGCGACCTGCAGGCTGAGGTGATCGTGGCCTACGAAGACCCGACTGAGATCGGGCAGGATCGCCTCGCCGCGGCCGAGGGGGCGCTGTCGCTCACAGGCGCGCCGGCGATCGTGCTGACGCTGGGCACGTGCGTCACTGCGCAGTCGCTGGACCCCGATGGGAGGCTGATCGGGGGCGCGATCGCGGCGGGCCTCGAGGCGCAGGTTGCGGGGATCGGTGCATCCGTCCCGCATCTTCGCAATCCGGTGGAGTCGGCGCTGGCGCTGCTTCGGTCCGGCGATGGGCTGCCATCGATCGGTCGCTCGACGGTGGAGAATCTCGCACTGGGCCTCGCAGCATCGCTACGAGGGACGATGAACGCGCTGGTCGCTTCGATGCGCGAGGAGATCGGGGAGGCGCCCGTGATTGCCACCGGGGGAGATGCCGAGCTTGCCGCGAGGCTTGGAGCAATCTTCGATCGGGTTGAGTCGCGGCTGGTGTTGGAAGGGCTGAGAGTTGTTGACGAGCGGACGCGTGAGTGCTGAGAACCTGGCCGCGCCGATCTCCATCGGCGGAGTGATCGTTGATCCTCCCCTGATCCTCGGGCCGATGGCCGGGACGACGGAGCGCGTGTACCGGCTGCTCTGCCGCCGCGGCGGGGCGGGCCTGGTCTGCAGTGAGATGGTCTCGATCAACGCGATCGTGCAAAACAACGAGCGCACGTATGAGATGCTGGCGACGGCGAAGGACGAGCATCCCGTCTCCGTCCAGCTCTTCGGCTCGGATCCGGAGATCATGCGCGACGCCATCCCACCGGTCGTTGAGGCCGGCGCGGACATCATTGACATCAACATGGGCTGCTCGGTGCAGAAGATCCGCCGCAACGGCGCGGGCGTCGCGCTGATGGGCAAGCCTGAGCTGGCGGCGAAATTGACCGCTGCGGCGGTGGAGGCCTCCTCCGTCCCGGTGACGGTGAAGATTCGCGCGGGGCTGACGTTGTACGACGACAGTTACGTGGACTACGCCCGGCGGATGCAGGACGCCGGGGCTGCGGCCGTCGCCGTCCACTGGCGCGCGGCCTCGCAGGCCTTCGGCGGCACACCCGGCTGGCAGCCGATCGCGAAGGTGGCGCGCGCGGTGGACGTGCCGGTCATCGGCAACGGCGATGTGACGCAGCCGGAGGAAGCGCCGATGTTGATGCGGCACACCGGTTGCGACGCAGTGATGATCGCCCGCGGGGCGTGGGGGAGTCCGTGGATCTTCGACCGGGCCGCTGCGGCGCTGCGGGGCGAGCGCGTTCCGCCCGATCTCGGCATCGAGGCGAGGATGGCGACCGCGCTTTTGCACGCGCAGATGCTCGCGCTCGAATCCGGCGAGCGGATGGCGATGCATCAGATGCGGGGCCATGTGCATCACTACGTGAAGGGCTTCCCGAGCGCGAGGTACTTCCGCCGTGAAGCGAACCAGCTTGAGACGTTGGAGGGCCTGCGCGCGCTGGTGATTCGTTACCTTGAGAGCCTGCGCGCCAGTCATCCGCCCGTCTCCACCGCAGCGCAGTAGGATACTGAGAGGGCGTCATGAAGCACGTGCTGAGCATCAGCCTGGGGTCTTCCGCCCGCGACAGTTGCGCCGAGGTCGAGATGCTCGGGCAGCGACTGCTGCTGGAGCGGCGCGGAACGGACGGCTCGCTCGAACGCTTCGAGCGCATGCTGCTGGCCAACGACGGCGTGGTTGACTGCCTGACGATCGGAGGCACGAACCTCGGACTTTACTGCGCCGGGCGTTACTACCCCTTCCGCGAGATCACCAGGCTCGCCGAGCGGGTGAAAGAGACACCGGTGGTCGATGGCTCGGCGCTCAAGGACACGCTCGAGCGCAGCACCGTCGGCTGGCTGCAGGATCGCGGGATCGTGGACTTCTCCACCGCGAGGGTGCTCCTCACCTGCGGGATCGACCGCTTCGGCTTCGCTGAGGCGCTGGATGAGATCGGCGCGAATGTTATCTTCGGAGACGCGATGTTCATCCTCGGGGTTCCGTGGCCTCTGCGGTCCTTGAGGGCGCTTCAGAGGCTCGGCAAAACGCTCCTGCCGGTCGTAACGCGCCTGCCCTTCCGCTGGGTCTACCCGACCGGCGGCAAGCAGGACGCAATCGTCCCGAAGTACGAGCGGCATTATCAGTGGGCGGACGTGATCGCCGGCGACTTTCATTACATCCGGCGGCACATGCCCGACGATCTCGACGGGAAGATCATACTGACAAACACCATCACACCTGACGATGTGATGCAGCTTCGCAGGCGCGGGGTGGCCCTGCTGGTAACGAGCACTCCTCTCGTGGGAAAGCGCACGTTTGCGACGAATGTCATGCAGGGCGCCTTTGTCTGTCTGCTTGACCGACCGCCTGAGCAGATCAGCGGCGCTGATTACGCGAGACTGGCCGAGGCGATCGGCTGGGAGCCGACAGTCCGCGATCTGACAGATGGCCCCGAGGGGGAGCCGCTCAGGTGACAAAGTTCGCATTCATCCTTCATGCAATCTCCGCACGGGACGTGGCGCGCAAGTATCCCATCGCACGCATCCTGCCGGATCGGATCGTTGAAGCTGTCATCGCGCGCATGTCGGCGAAGGAAATCAGCACGATCACGGGGATTGAGTCTCCGACCGGCAGCCGGACGGAGGGCTGGTTCGTCGGCTGCACACTAACGACGCGCCAGTTCGTCGAGGAGCCTGACAGCAGGACCGTGCCGAAGGTCATCGAGGCGGCCGAACTGGCCGTGGAACTCGGCGCGGATCTTGTCGGCCTTGGCGCGTTCACGGCGGTCGTGGGCGGCGGTGGCCAGCAGGTCGCGGACGCGTTGGACGTCGGCGTCACCACCGGCAATTCGTACACGGTCGCGACGGCGGTGGAGGGCGCGCTCCGCGGCGCGGGCGTGATGGGGATCGATCCGGAGGATGCGACGGTGGCGGTCGTCGGCGCGACCGGCTCGATCGGGCGTGTCTGTGCGCACCTGATGGCCGATCGGGTCGCGAAGATAGTGCTGGTCGGTCGCCGCAAGGAAGCCCTGGAGGAGGTCGCCGCCGAGATATCCGGCGTGGGAGCGGCGGTCGAGATCTCACTCAGTCCCGAGGAGTCACTGCCGCAGGCGCATCTCGTGGTGACGGTCACCAGCGCGCTCGACGCGGTGGTTGAGCCCGAGATGCTCCGACCGGGGGCCGTCGTCTGCGACGTGGCGCGGCCTCGGGATGTCTCCGCCAAAGTCGCCGAGCAGCGCGACGACGTGCTCGTCATCGAGGGCGGCGCAGTGGCAGTGCCCGGCGATGACGTGCAGTTCAACTTCAACTTCGGCTTTCCGCCCCGCACCGCCTACGCCTGCATGGCGGAGACGATGATACTCGCGCTCGAGGGGCGCACCGGGGATTACTCCCTCGGAAAGCGGCTGACTGTCGAGCGCGTCCGGGAGATCTCCACGCTCGCCGACCGGCACGGCTTCAGGCTTTCGGGTTTCCGCAGCTTCGAGCGGGCAGTGGACGACGAGACCATCGAAAGAATCAGGGAGCGGGCGATCGCGAGCGGAGCATCGCTCGGCGAGCCCCGCCCCATCGACGGAAGGGTGTAAGTCAGATGAGCGATCAGATCGATCAGCGGCAGGTGCGGCTGGAAAAGCTCGACGCGATGCGCGAGGCCGGGACCGACCCCTTTACGCGCACCGGCTACGACCGAACGCACGGCGCGGGGGAACTCGTGGACAACTTCGACGAACTCGAGGGCGAGACCGTCGCGATCGCCGGGCGCCTGATGGCCCTTCGAGAGCACGGCAAGTCGGCCTTCGCCGATCTCGCGGACGCATCGGGCGAGGTCCAGCTTTTCATGCGGCAAAACAATCTTGGCGAGGAGGGCCTCGCGGAGTTCGTCAACCTTGACATCGGCGACATCGTGGGTGTGACCGGCACGGTGATGAAGACGCGAAGCGGCGAGGTCAGCGTCGAGGCATCGGAGTTCACGCTGCTGGCGAAGTCACTGCGTCCGCTGCCGGAGAAGTTCCACGGGCTCAAGGACCCCGAACTGCGCTACCGCCAGCGCTACGTCGATCTGATCGTCAATCCCGACTCCCGTCGGATGCTTGAGGCGCGCTCGCGGATGATTTCGCAACTGCGGCGCACACTCGAGGATCGCGGGTACATGGAGTTTCAGACGCCCATCCTCCAGCCGATCTACGGCGGCGCCAACGCCCGGCCCTTCACCACCCATCACAACGCGCTGGATATGACGCTTTACATGCGCATCGCTCCCGAGCTCTACCTCAAGCGCCTGCTGGTCGGCGGCTTTGAGAAGGTCTACGAACTTGGCCAGTGCTTCCGCAACGAGGGCGTGGACGCCCGGCACAACCCGGAGTTCATGCTGCTGGAGGCGTACAAGGCCTACGGCGACTGGGAGGACATGATGGAGTTGATGGAGGCCATCGTCGTGGACCTCGCCGATGAGGTCTGCGGCGGCACGTCCTTCACATACCGCGATCATGAGATCGACGTCACCCCGCCCTTCAACCGGGTGAAGCTCGTCGAGTCGGTCGCCGACGCCACCGGAGTGAACTTCGCGGAGCTTGAGACCGACGAGGAGGCCCGCGCGGCCTGCGAGGAACTCGACCTCGGCAACACCGAGGCGGACTCGTGGGGGGCGCTGCTGGAGAAGTGCTTCGATCGTTACGTGCAGCCCGACCTCGTTCAGCCAACCTTCGTGATCGAGTACCCGACCCGCATCTCGCCGCTGGCGAAGGCGATGCCCGATCGTCCGGAGACCACCTTCCGCTTCGAGCTTTTCATCGGCACCGAGGAGTGCGGCAACGCTTTCAGCGAGCTGAACGACCCGCTCGACCAGCAGGCTCGCCTGCAGGAGCAGGCGGCCGCGAGGGCCGCCGGCGACGCTGAGGCGCATCCGCTCGACGAGGATTTCGTCACCGCGCTCGAGCACGGCATGCCGCCGGCCGGTGGCATGGGGATGGGCGTCGGGCGGCTGGCGATGCTTCTGCTTGACGCACCGAACTTCCGGGAGGTCCTCGCGTTCCCGCTGCTGAAACCCCGCGAGGGCGAGTGA
>JBNJEK010000072.1:0-16969 GCA_051745855.1 Armatimonadota bacterium | reverse complement strand
AAACCGACACCAACACCAACGGCGCCCCACGCGCCGATCAATCATAGACAGGTGACATGATGGATTTCGAAAAGTTTACCAACCAGGCGAAGGAGACCATCGGGCAGAGTCAGCAGATTCTGCGGCGGTACTCGCACAATCAACTCGACGTCGAGCATATCCTGCTCGCCATGCTCGAGCAGGATGGCGGCGTGCCTCACCGCATGCTCGAGCAGTCGGGCGTCGACATCGGCGCGCTCATCGACAAGGTCGAGCGCGAACTCGGCGGCCGGCCCCAAGTTTCGGGCGGCGGCGCGGACACGGGCCAGATCTTCGTCACGCCCCGGGCGAATCGTCTCTTCGACGCCGCATGGGAGCGCGCGCAGCAGTTCGGCGACACATTCATCGCTGCCGAGCACCTGCTGCTGGCGATGCTCGACATCACCTCCGCGGCGACGCAGCTTCTCAAGCAGGCCGGCGCGAACGAGCAGCAGTTGCTTGAAGTGCTCCGCGAGATCCGCGGCAGCAAGGGCGTGCACGATGCCGGTGCGGAGTCGGGCTACGAGGCCCTCGAGCGCTTCTCCCGCGACCTGACCGAACTGGCGCGCGAGGGCAAGCTCGATCCGGTCATCGGCCGGGAGATGGAGATTCGCCGCCTCATCCAGGTCCTCTCCCGTCGCACCAAGAACAATCCGGTGCTCATCGGCGAGGCGGGCGTGGGCAAGACGGCGGTGGTCGAGGGTCTTGCGCAGGAGATTGCCGATGGTGAGGCCAGCCAGGTGCTCGGCGAGAAGAAGGTCGTCGCCCTTGACCTCGCAGGCATGATCGCCGGCAGCAAGTACCGCGGCGAGTTTGAGGAGCGCCTCAAGTCCGTCATCGACGAGATCCGCGCCGCTGAGGGCGAGATCATCGTCTTCATCGACGAGCTTCACACCGTCGTCGGCGCGGGCGCGGCCGAGGGCGCGATGGATGCCAGCAACATGCTCAAGCCCGCGCTTGCCCGCGGTGAACTGCAGGCCATCGGCGCTACCACGCTCGACGAGTACCGTCAGAACATCGAGAAGGACCCGGCGCTCGAGCGACGTTTTCAGCCGATCATGGTCGAAGAGCCGACGGTTGAGCAGACCATCGACATCCTCCGCGGCCTGCGCGAGCGGTATGAGGAGCACCACGGGGTGAAGATCGGCGACGACGCCATCGAGGCGGCGGCCGAGCTTTCGCACCGCTACATCTCCGATCGCAAGCTCCCCGACAAGGCGATCGACGTGATCGACGAGGCGGCGAGCAAGCTCCGCATCGACACCTACGACCTGCCGCCGCGCCCTGAGGCGCTGCGCGAACGCGTCGATGAGTTGACGGAGAAGGGCCAGCAGGAGGCGCAGGCGGGCAACTACGAGGCCGCCGAGCGCATTCGCGCCGAGATCGATGAGCTTCAGGCCCGGATTCCGAACGCACAGGAGCAGTGGGAGGGCGTCGAGGAGATCGACGACACCGTGGACGCCGAGGATGTCGCGCAGATCGTGGGTGACTGGACGGGCATCCCGGTCTCGCGCATGTTCGAGGAAGAGGCGGAGAAGCTCCTGCAGATGGAGGACCGGCTGCACGAGCGCGTCAAGGGCCAGCACGAGGCGGTCGTCGCGGTCTCGGAGGCCATCCGACGGGCCCGCACCGGCCTCAAGGACCCGCGCCGGCCGATCGGAAGCTTCATCTTCCTCGGCCCCACGGGCGTGGGGAAGACAGAGCTTGGGAAGGCCCTCGCGGAGTTCATGTTCGACGACGAGGACGCGATGGTGCGGATCGACATGTCGGAGTACATGGAGCGCCACGCGGTTTCTCGGCTGATCGGCGCCCCACCCGGCTACGTGGGCTACGAGGAGGGCGGACAACTGACTGAGGCCGTCCGGCGCCGCCCCTACCGGGTCATCCTGCTCGATGAGATCGAAAAGGCGCACGCGGACGTGTACAACATCCTCCTGCAGATCCTGGAGGATGGGCGCCTGACCGACAACGCGGGCCGGATCGTGGACTTCAAAAACACTGTCATCATCATGACCAGCAACATCGGCAGCCAGCACATCACCACTCCGCCCGAGAACGCCGGCGAGGAGCGCGTTGCCGAGCATTACGAGCAGATGCGCGAGACGGTCACCGGTGAGCTGCAGCAACACTTCCGGCCCGAACTGCTCAATCGCATAGACGAGGTCATCGTGTTCCACTCGCTCACAAGCAGCGAAATCCGGTCGATCGTGGACCTGATGCTCTCGCGCGTGGAGGAGCGACTCGCCGAGCGAGACATCTCGCTGGAGGCCACCGACGAGGCGAAGGACCTCATCGCCGAGCGCGGCTACGACCCGCAGTTCGGCGCGAGGCCGCTGCGCCGGGTGATTCAGAAGCTCGTGGAGACCTCCATCTCCGCCGGCATCCTCCGCGGCGAGTTCGCGGAGGGAGACACGGTGCTGGTGGATGAGCAGGATGGTGACCTGGCTCTGCGCGTGAAGGTTGCAGAAACGGCCGAAGCCGAGTAGAATAACATTTCAGGAAGATACGCTGGAAACCATCTCACGGCGGACGCGTAGAGCCGTGAGATCAACCTTGAGGACGCAACATCATCGGAAGGGAGGACAGACGCACAATGGATATCCGTTTGCTGGGAGATCGGGTGATGGTTAAGCGCATGGAGGCCGACACAACCTCCGGCGGCATTCATCTGCCCGAATCAGCACAGGAGCAGCCGCAGAAGGCAGAGGTCGTCGCCGTCGGCGAGGGCCGCAAGCTCGACAGCGGCGAGGTGGTTGCGCCCGACGTCGCGGAGGGCGACACGGTGATCATCGCCAAGTACGGCGGCACAGAGATCACTGTTGACGGCGAAGAGTACCTCATCATGGATGCGAGCCAGATTCTCGCGAAGGAAGCGTAAGTCACGCATTGACATTACCTCGCGAAAGGAAGAACCACGACCATGGCAAAGAACATTCTCTACAGTGAGGAGGCGCGTCGCGCCCTCGAGCGCGGGGCGAACATCGTGGCCGATGCCGTGAAGGTCACGCTTGGCCCCACCGGGCGAAACGTGCTTCTTGAGAAGAGCTTCGGCTCCCCCACGATCACCAAGGACGGCGTCACCGTCGCCAAGGAGATCGAACTGGAGGACCACTTCGAGAACACCGGCGCGCAACTGCTCAAGGAAGTCGCGTCACAGACCAATGACGTTGCAGGCGACGGCACCACCACCGCCACCGTGCTGGCCCAGACGATGCTGCGCGAGGGCCTCAAGTCCGTGGCGGCCGGGGCCAACCCGATGTTCGTCAAGCGCGGCATTGACAAGGCCGTTGACGCGGCCGTCAAGGAACTGCGCAAGATGTCCATCGAAGTCAAGACCAAAGATGACATGTTCCACGTCGCCTCAATCGCCGGCAACGACGAGCAGATCGGCAAACTCGTCGCCGACGCGATGGAGGAGGTCGGCAAGGACGGCGTCATCACGGTCGAGGAGTCGCAGGGCACCGAGACCAGCCTCGAACTGGTTGAAGGCATGCAGTTCGACAAGGGCTATCTCTCGCCCTACATGATCACCGACCGCGAGCAGATGGCAGCGGTGCTCGAAGACCCGCTGATCCTCCTCTACGAAAAGAAGATCGGCTCGGTCCAGGACATGATCGGCGTCCTTGAGGGCGTTGTGCAGGCCGGGCGACCGCTGGTGGTCATCGCCGAAGATATCGAAGGCGAGGCCCTCGCGACGCTCGTGGTCAACAAGCTGCGCGGCACGCTCAACGCCGTCGCGGTCAAGGCCCCCGGCTTCGGCGACCGCCGCAAGCGCCAGATGGAGGACATCGCGGTCCTCACCAACGGCACCTTCATCTCCGAAGACCTCGGGATCAAGCTCGAAAACGTCGGTCTCGACATGCTTGGCACCGCCAGCCAGGTCAAGGTGACCAAGGACGAGACAATCATCGTCGAGGGCGCAGGCTCGGCGCAGGCGATCCGTGGCCGGATCGAGCAGATCCGCAACGAGATCGAGGAGACCGACAGTAACTACGATCGCGAGAAGCTCGAGGAGCGGCTCGCGAAGCTCTCCGGCGGCGTCGCCGTCATCCGCGTGGGCGCGGCCACCGAGACCGAGCTCAAGGAGAAGCAGCACCGCTTCGAGGACGCCCTCTCGGCGACCCGGGCGGCAGTGGCAGAGGGCATCGTGCCCGGCGGCGGCGTCTCCCTCGCTCGAGTCGCGGCGAAGCTCGACAGGGTCAAGGCCAGCGGAGATGAGAAGATCGGTGTGAACATCCTGCGCCAGGCTCTCACCTCTCCGCTGCGGCAGATCGCCGAGAACAGCGGCGAAGAGGGCTCCGTCATCGTTCAGCGCGTACTCGAGAAAGAGGACGAGCAGATCGGCTTCAACGCCGCGACCGGCAACTACGAGAACATGCTCGAGGCCGGTATCACCGATCCGCTCATGGTCACGCGCTCGGCGCTGGAGAACGCTGCCAGCATCGCTGCGATGATCATGACCACCGAGGGCCTGATGGCCGAGATCGAGAAGGAAGATGACGAGGACTGAGCGAAGTCTTCCTTGACCCATGACACAAGCGAGCGAGGCGGGCCGGTACCGGCCCGCCTCGCTTTTCACACGCGCACTCATTATCCCGCAGATCGGAATCACCGATGCTCCCGATCCGAGACAGCATAAAGTCCAGGAGCTTCCCCGTCATCAACGTCGGCATAATCATCGCCTGCGTCGGGGTGTTCTTCGCACAGGTCCAGGCGGGCGCCGCCGCACAGGAGTGGGCCTTCCGGCCCGAGATGCTCCTGCCATGGCGCGGACCGGGCTTCGGCGAGGCGCTGACCGCCCTCTTCCTGTCCATGTTCATGCACGGTGGGCTCATGCATCTCGGCGGCAACATGCTCTTTTTGTGGGTCTTCGGCGACAACATCGAGGACCGCATGGGACACGGGAAGTATCTCGCATTCTACCTTATCTGCGGCGTGCTCGCCACCATCGCACACTCGCTTTTCGCCCTCACGACGGGCTCGGCGCACATTGCACTCGTCGGCGCATCGGGTGCCATCGCCGGCGTCCTCGGCGCATACTTCGTGCTCTTCAAGCACGCGCGAGTACGCACCCTGATCTTCCTGTTCTTCATCATCACCACGGTCGATCTGCCCGCGGGATTCTTTTTGATCTACTGGCTCATCATCCAGGTGCTCAGCATCGGCGCCGGCCCGGTCGCCTACTTCGCGCACATCGGCGGCTTCGCGGCGGGATACCTGCTCGTGCGGGTCTTCACCGACACCAGCACACCCCGCCCGCCGGAGGAGCCGAAGCCACCACGCGTGACGAACCTGCGGATCGAGTGAAGGCAGTCGGGAAAGTAACAGAAGCCGCGACAGCCGGGCGCGGACTCATCCTGTATGTGGCGCGGGCTTCCGCGCCCGCGGTCATCAGTCCCGCCTCTCACGCAGGTTCGTACCGCTCATACCGCGCCGTGTACTGCCAGTCCCTGACGTACGCCGGCGTGTCATCGGGCACCTCGCGCGTCGCAATGCCCTCCTCGGCCGCCGCCACCATGACCGCCGCCGCAACTTCCATCGCCACATTTCGCAGTCGCGGACTGGCCGGAAGCACAAGGTCCTGTGCGAGATCGTCATCGTCGAGGGCGCCGTGGATCGCCTCCGCACAGGCAAGCAGCATGCCGTCGGAAATGTGCGTCGCGCGGGCCAGCCACGTTCCGGCGCCTATCCCGGGAAATGCGTAGAAGTTGTTGACCTGCGAGAAGCGGTAAGTTCGACCGCCGAAATCCAGCGGCTCGAAGGGACTCCCGACCGCGACGATCGCGCGCCCCTCACTCCAGCGCACCACGTCATGCGGGTGGGCATCGACGTTCGCTGACGGGTTGCTCAGCACGAAGATGATCGGGCGCTCATGCTGCTCCGCCATCATCTCCACGACCGACTTCGGGAGTGCTCCGGGGTGTCCTGACAGCCCGATGACCACGCCCGGGCGCGCGGCCTCCACGACCGACTCCAGGGACAGGTCACCCGCCGGGTCGAGGCCCCAGTCGCGCACAACCTCCGGCTCATGCGCTATGCGTCGCTTGTAAT
The DNA here is from genome assembly GCA_051745855.1 of Armatimonadota bacterium. GTDB lineage: Bacteria > Armatimonadota > Zipacnadia > Zipacnadales > UBA5352 > UBA5352. The sequence goes on along the minus strand of JBNJEK010000072.1, from coordinate 10,900 downwards.
CAGGCAGGTCCTCGCGATTCGTCAGCACCAGGCCTCGCGAATCGAAGACGAGCACGCGCGCTGAGGCCTCCTGGAAGCTGAGCCCGTCCGCCTGCAGGGCAGCGATGATCGCGGACGCCACGCCTACCCCGGACGCCCCAGCGCCCAGGATCGCGAAGCGCTCGCCGATCAACGGCCGCTCCGCCCGGCGCAACGCGCCGAGCAGGCCCGCCTGCACGACCGCCGCGGTCCCCTGGATGTCATCATTGAAGGACGGAAGCTCATCGCGGTAACGCTCGAGGTTGTCCCACGCCCTCGTCCGCGAGAAATCTTCCCACTGCAGCACCGCCCCCGGGCAGTTGCGCTTGACCCCCGCCACGAATGCCTCAATGAACGCTTCATACTCCTGCGCGCCCAGCCGCGGCCGCCGCCGACCGATGTAGAGTGGGTCCTCGCGCAGAGTCTCATTGTCGGTGCCCACGTCGAGGCTGATCGGGAGGCACTCAGTGGGGTCGAACCCCCCTGCGGCGGCGTAGAGCGCCAGCTTCCCGATCGGGATACCGATCCCGCCCACGCCCTGGTCGCCGATGCCGAGGATGCCCTCGTTGTCCGTGCAGACGATGATGCCGATCTCGCCCTCGACAGCGTGTGCGAGGATCGTGTCGATGTTATCGATGTTCTCCGGGGTCAGAAAGAGCCCTCGCGCGCCGCGAAAGATGTGACTGAACCGCTCAACGGCCTCCCCAACCGTCGGCGTGTAGACGATCGGCGCAAGCTCCTCGAGATGCTCGATGAGCGTCGCGTGAAAGAGCGTCTCATTGCGATCCTGCAGTGAGCGCAGGTAGATGTACTGCTCGATCGGCTCGGGCTTGGCGCGCAGATTCGCCACAACCCGCGCGATCTGATCGTCGAGTGTGCTCACACCCGGCGGCAGCAGCCCCTCGAGTTCAAGCGCCGCGCGTTCGTCGGGCGGGAAAGCGCTGCCCTTATTGAGGTTGGGATCGCGCAGAACATCCAGACCGCGCTTTGTGACCGGACGACCATTGCTCATCGGGGCACCTCCGCAGAATTGATGGAGTCATGATACACGACGTGAGGGGCGAGGGGCAATTCGAGGTACCATCGCGATGTCGAACGAGGGTAACGCGGCCGAACTGAGATGGTCACGATGCGATCGATGGAACCCTCCGCGCGAACGGGTGTCTTAAGGAGCAGTTGCATCATCAACGAATATCGGGCGCTAACGCCCGGAAGGACACAAGGCGGGAGGCGAGTCAGCGATGCGCATCACACTGACCATCGCAGTGGCTCTCGCGATGATCGCCTGCACAGTGGCGATCGCGCAGGAGGCCGAAGAAACTGCTGAGGGCGCTGAGGAGACGGTCGTGGAGCAGCCGCAGGCCGTGCAGGGCGGCGAGCGCGTGCAGGGCGAGTTGATCGCGCTCTACCGCTTCGACAACGTGATCGAGGGGACCATCATCCCCGACGCGACGCAGGAGTTCGGCGGGCTTGACCTCGTGATCCAGGGTGCCTATCAGGGCACTCCCGTGGAGGTGCGGGACGGCGCCGTGCATCTCTCCGGCTTGCAGGAGACGCAAGTCCCTGGTGTTTTCTCAACCGATCCGGCCACTGACATCGTCAACTTCATCCAGTCCTCAGGGCAGCTCACAGTTGAGGCGTGGGTGACCCCCGCAGCAGACGACCTCACCGGCCCCGCGCGCATCGTGACCATCTCCCATGACACCGCTCAGCGCAACATCACTCTCGGGCAGCACCGAGACGCCTATGCCCTGCGGATGCGAACCTCCGCGACTGACGGACAGGGCAACCCGGAGGTGCATACTCCCGAGGGTTCGCTGAAGGTCAATGAGCTTCAGCACGTGGTCGCGACATTCGACGGACAGACCACCGTCATCTACGTCGATGGCGAGTCGGTGTATGAGGCAGTCGATCGTGCCGGCACGTTTGAGAACTGGGATGACGCCATGCACCTTGGCATCGGCAACGAGATAACCGGCGACCGACGCTGGTTCGGCTCCGTGCACCTCGTTGCGTTCTACGCCTACGCACTGAGCCCCGACCAGGTTCGCACGAACTTCGACGCCGGTTTCTGAGCGTCGGGCGATCAACCGCTGAACTGAAGCGGCGAGGCCCGGGGTTCACCGAATCACCGGGCCTCGCACATGTACGCGCTCAATCCGCGGGAACGACCAGCCGATCGGGCGCATGTGACCAGTACGCCGGCAGGCCCTCGCCGAGGCTCAGCGTGTAATCCTCGAGCGTGCCCGTGTCCGCGCGCTCGACCCGCGCCTGCCACGCGCGGCCTGCCATCCCCTGAGGCACATCGACCTCCGCGATGATCTCCGTCTGCTCGCCGCTCACGAGGCGGGCGGCCTCATTGCCCTCCGGATCCAGCAGGATGATCCTCGCCGTCTCACCGGGACCCGGGGTATTGAGCTGGAAGCTGAACTGCTCCGTCCCCTCAGGCACGTGGAAGAACATCGGCGAACTCTGATACACGAAGCGCTGCCGGCTGCTGGCGAGCGCCGCATGGTCGTTCAGCAGCGTCACCCGGCCGCAGCTACTACCCGGGTTCACCACCAGTACGTGCACCCCCGCCTGGCCGGACGCCGCCTCGATCTCGGTGATCTCGTCGACGGGGGCCTCGCCCTTCACCACGAGTTGCTCGTCGGGCGCGTAAAGCTGCCATGCGGTCGGCCCGTCGGCCCGTCCAACCGCCCGCGGCTGCAGGCGCGCCGCGAATGTCTCATCCGCGTCGAGTAGCGCGACGAACATCCCGCCGTGACGGATCGAGAACACCGGCTCGCCATCCAGCGGCTCGATGTCATCAGGCAGCGGCTCCACTTCGTCGGCCACCGCGCGCAGCGGCTCACCCTCGTAGCTGTCCACCTGCATGATCCCCCAACTGCGCTCCTCGACCATCGCGCAGCGGTCGTAGTTGGCGATGAACTCACCCTCGGTGTCGCGGCGGAAGGCCACGATCTCGTCCATCAGCCGCCTCGCGGCGACCGGTGAGACCTCCTCCCCCACTCCCGCGTTGATCGCCGACAGTTGCGCGCACATCCGCGCGTGTTCAAGTCCCTTGCGGAGGTACTCCACGCGTGCGGCGCTCACCTCGTCACCGGCGGCCGCCTCAGCGGCTTCCACGAGGATCGCATCCGCCGGTTCGAAGAGTTCCTGCGGGTAGAGCGCGTGCGCGAATGCGGCGAAGGCGCGGTAGCGCGATGCGCCCGCCTCCTGCTGGGCGCGATCGAAGCGCTCCGTGTCGGACATCGTGTATTCTTCCCAGTAGTCGAAGTAACGCTCGACGTGCCCGGCGGCCGGGCCGAATGCCGAGTAATACTCGTCGAGCACCTCGTCCACCGGCCGATCGGCGCGCGTGTGCAGGCGATGCAGCAGGTAGAGGTTGGTCCCCTGAGCGGCCCACTGACCGGTCAGCGAGTCGAAGTCCGTCGCCACCATCGTGTTCGCGGCGTAGTGCTGGAACTCGTCGGCGAACTGCCGCGCGAAGATATGCGGCATCGTGTAACTGTCGAGGAAGTAGTTCGGGCGCAGGAAGATGCTCGCGCCGGTGTCGGCCCAGCCGGCCCACTGCTCCTTCAGCCACTCCTGCTTGCGCTCATTACGTGGATACCACCAGCCGGGCCACGGGCACATGCCGACCAGCACGTTCGGGTTGAGTTGGATGTCTGAGGTGGGCGCCGGATAGTAGTTCGTGTACGCGTAGCCGATCACCATCGCGTCGGGGTCTTCCTCCGCAGCCAACTCCTGGAGCGTCAGCCAGAATCGCGCGTAGCGATCAGAGACCATCCGGCGTTCTCCCAGGGGGTAGATATCCTCGAGGTCCGGCTGCGGACCGTCCCAGGCGATGCAGTCGTCGCAGACGCACAGGCCGCTGATGTCATTCTCACAGCCGTTCACGTTAAACCACTCGCCGGGATTCTCGTCGCGCCTTTGCTTCCAGCGCGCGATGATCTCGCGGTGAAACTCCGCATTCGACACACACATCGAGGTTCGCCGGCCCACGGACGACGGACCCCGCCGACCGTCGGGCAGAAGTTGGAACCACTCCGGATGCTCGTCGCCGTAGCGCTCCCAGTAGCGCTCGAACGCGTGCCCGTAGCTCAGCGGCAGCGAGCGCCCCATCCGATGGCGGCGTTGAAAGACCTGCTGGGCGTGCGCATATTGCTCGAAGCCCTCCTCGGTGAGCCCCGTGTCCCCCGACGGCCTGCGCAACCCGTCCCGCACGCGCCTGCGGATCATAGTCGGCTCGACGAGTTCATCCAACTCCGGAAGCGTCACCGTCTCCACCGCCGGCACATACACACCAAGCTCCCCCGGCCACAGCCACCGCACGCCCATGTAACGGTCGAGCACCTCGTAGACGCCCCACAGCGTCCCCGCGCGGGTTCCCTGCGAGATCGGATCGCCCTCACTGTCCTCACCGGCGATTACAAGGCCTTCGGCCGTGGTGCGCAGCATTGCCGTCTCCAGCGCCAGGTCGCTCACGTCGATGTCCGCCGCGCGCGCCGCCTCGGTGTCGCCGATCAGCACTCGCCCCGCTGGCTGCTCGGGGATCGCATCCTCGCCGACAATCGCGAGAGTGACGCTCGTGCCTTTCTCCACGTGGTAGACAAGCTCCTCAGCCGCGTACTGCTCGACCTCCGTGGCCTCCACGGGCACCACCACAACCGCCTGCGCTTCGCCGCCCTCGACGAGCGTCACCTGCGCCGCCGCGGGCACCACCGCCGCGAACATGACCATCAGCACCCCGCCGATCATCAGCCAGTGCATCCGCATCTCCCTGCACCTCCGACTTCCTTGATTGCGCCGGCTCAGCGGCACGCGACTAATCCGCGCTCAACCAGTCAACGACGTTCCGCAGAAGCTGCTCACATGCCTCAACCGACAGCCTGCCGGTCGGACTCTCCGTGCCGATCACGTAACGATCCGGCGACGGCTGCACGACCAGCACCGCTCCCTGCCCCGCCGTCCACTCGACGATCGACGGATTCCCGTCCCGATCGCGCGCAAGCACGGCCCAGCCCTCATCCGCCTGCGTGATGCTGTCGTACGAGATGCAGTCGATCAGCCCCTCGGCCGCGCCACCGGCGAAGAGCGGATGCTCCGCGGCCACGACCTCACCCAGCGCGGTGGAGTCGTTTGACAGGGTCAACGGCAGCGGGAGCATCCCCGGGGCATGCGCGGCGTCCTGGAGCTGAATCATCGCGACGCGCCCGCCTGCATCGATGAAGTCCAGCAGCATCGGCCAGTCACGCTGCAGCCCCGAGTAGCCCTTGCTGTGTGCCTCCGCGCCAAGCAGAAGCGCATTGAGCGACGCCAGCGTGTCCTCTGTGAGTTCATCCACGGTGCTGAGGTCGATGTCAAGCTGCCCCAGCGCGGCCGCCACCGGATCCCCCTCGCCGCTGACGAAGCCGACGCCATCGCCGAGCGTGAGTGCGAGCGCCGGCCGCGTGGTGGCCGAAAGCTCACCTTCGACCCCGCCGACATCGTAGCGCACACGGATTTCACCGGCCGCGTCGCCAGTCAGACGCACCGTCGGGCTGACCGAGTTCCCGCCTGGCGCCGTCCACTCTGCGCTCATCCGATCCGCCCCGACACCATCGGGCAGCGAGACGATTTCCATGCGCGCGGGGATCTCCTGCCGACTCGGATTGTCGATCCGCAATGCCAGCAGGCCCGGAGCGCCCGACGGCAGGTAGACGGTGTCGGTCAGCCCGACCGCAGGCTCCGGTGCTGGCGGTGCGGGAAGCTCCTTCATCCCCCACCGCTGCATCGCGCTGATCGCAAAGGGCGTCATGCGAATCTGCATCGCGTAGCCCTTCCCCGAACCAGACGGGTTGTTGTTGAGCACCAGGTCGCCCATCGACCGCTCAAGCATCTCCCGGTAGATCGGCGTCTGCGCCAGTTCATACGCGTACGCCAGACCCTCAGACCCCATGTTGGTGCCCGCGTGAGTCGACGAATCATCGTACTGCGTGCACTGTGCGTACTGGAAGCTGTTGTCCCGCGGATGCCACATCCGCCAGTTGATCCAGTCGGCGCTGCGGACGACCGCGTTCTTCACATCCTCGTCCGGATCCACCTGATCAAGCATCTTGAGGCCGGTCATGACAACGCCCGTCATGAAGGTCTTCCCGCCCATGTGCCTCACATCGTGCTGGCACTCGCCGATCCCGTGGATGAACGCCCCGGTGCCAGGGCTCTGACGCGAAATCGCGTTCTGCGAAAAGAGCCGCGCCGCGTTCAGATACCAGGGGTGCGGCATCACGTGATACCCTCCCAGCGACGCGATCGTAGACCAGCCCTGTGAGCGATGCACTCGCGCGGTGGTCGAACGCGCCTCCTCCCGCGCAAACCAGTCCGACAGCAGCATCCCGGCCTCACGGTAGCGCGCATCACCGGTCAGACACCACGTCGCAAGCGTCCCCTGCGACCACATGTGGCCGGTGTTCCAGCCTCCCGAGGTGTACCAGTACCTCGTGTCCTCGGGCCGCTCCCACTCGTAGCCCCCAACATGGCCGAGTGAGTGCACCTTCTGCACTCCCAGCACGGCCTCGTCAGGAGCCGCCGTCACGGTGTCCACCGATGCAGTGTGACGCGCCGCCTCCTCCGCCCGGTCGAAGAACCGCCAGTCACCGGAGCGCGCGAACTGCACCAGCAGACCCCACTGCAGGTCATACTCCTGGTTCGTCCAGTTCACCCCCCGCTCCCCGTGTGTGTCGCCGAAGCTCAGCCAGTCATACTCCCGCACGCGCCGGCGCCGCTCCTCCAGCCGGTCGAATCCCTCATCAACCCACTCGTTGTACTCCTCGAAAAGCCCGACCTGCCTTGGCTCGAGGTCACCGAACGCCCCGGAAACGCAGTAATGCTCCGGCGATGCCGCCAGGAGCGGAGTATCCTGCCACGCGCCGGCGAGCGCGTCGCTCAGGTCCTCATCGCCCATCGCGAAGAAGAGCAGATCGCAGGTCAATGACGCGCCCGCGGGGATGCCGTAGGCGCCCTCGCTGAGCCAGTAGTAACGCTGCGTGCGCTCAAACGGCGTCGGCGCATCCTCGGCATACTGCTCTTCGGGAAGCTCCGGGAAGATCTCCGCCGTCACCGTGCTGCCGGCGGTGGAGAAGGCCTTCGGATACATCTGCCAGAAGTCGCGGATCGCCACCGCCATCCCCCGCTCACCGGAGTGCAGACTGCCGGTCGGCGTGATCTGCCCAACGTGCTCTTCGCGCTCACCGTCCCGAGTGATGATGTAACGATTGTCGTAGTCATGCAGCACCCGCGTCCGTCCTCCAGTGGCCTCACCCGAGAAGTCCACCGGAATGTCGAGCGAGCGGATGTACATCATCGTTGGCGGCCGGATTGAGTCGCCGTGGTCGCCTATCAGCGTGAAGACCGTCGGCACCCCGGGGAAGCCGCGCGTGAAGTACATCCGCACCCGCCAGCCCAGCGACTCGCCGGCCTCGCCCGCGAACCGCCCCTCCGCCATCACGACCGTGCGGACCGGCCCCTCCTCCTCGACCACGAGGCGCTCGACCGGGGCCCCCGCGGTGGAGTACTCATTGCCCTCCGCATCAATCAGCACCGCTCCATCCGTCGCGGCGATAATCTGCTCATTCGGCGCGAACGTCCCGTCACCGTCCAGGTCGCGCCAGATCTCGCCCGGCGGGGAGAACTCCTCCCGCGAGATCTCCGCCTGCAGCACGTCCGTCGTCACCCGCAGGCCCGCTCCCGTATCCTCGACCACGATCGGGCGCTCAATCTCCGGCCGCCCGACCTGCTCGCCGTATTCAAGCGCGTAGTCGCCCCCCTCGTGCAGTAGGCTCACCAGCAGCCACTTCACCGACCCGTCCGGCCACCACGCAAGCTCCCTGAAGTCCGCGGCGACCGGCTCCCCGCCCTGCAGCACGCGGCAGTGCTCGGCGTCGCGCAGATGGCCCTCTGGGATGGGCACCCCGCCGCTGACCGGCCACGCCATCCGCTCCTCCAACGGATCGGTCACCGACAGGTCGATCCGCGCGCGATCGACCGCACACCGCTCCGGCCGCGCAAAATCCGCCACGAACGTCTGCACCTCGCCGATCTCGGAGTCGCTTCCCACGTCGGCGATCGGCCGGAAGCTGAATGTCGCGCCGCGCTCAAGGCCCTCCAGCCGAATGCGGTGGTTGTGCGTCGCCCGCTCCTCCTCCGCCACGCGATCCAACGCGCCGTCTCTCCCCCACTCCACGCCGCCCCGCGAGGGGTCGCTGGTGAGGAAACACAGGTCAACCGCGACCGTCTCACCGGTCTGCCCCGGCGGGCAGAACGCCGAGACGTTGCGGATCTCAATTGCCGGCCGCTCCAGCCGCTCGCGCGTGAGGGTCAGTTCGCTGATCCGCCCGTCCTGCGCGGGGCCGTCCGCGGTGAATGTGATCGGCACGCCCTCCGTCAGCGTCACCGGCTCCGGCGTGCTGAATATGTGAATGTACCCGTCGTTGACTGCGGCAACCATCGTGGCGACCGTCGTGCCATCCACCGAAAGCTCGATCTCCTCGCGCCGCTCCGGGCTGTCCTGCAGCACCACGTTGAGGTGATATTCGCCCGCAACCGGCGACGGCACGCTCGCCGTCGCACCCTCCCGGTCGGCCACAGGCGCGCGGTCGTCGAGGTGCATCCCGTCAAGCTCGGCCTCCGACAGATCCACCGTCACCGCGTCCATCGCGCGAAGCTGCTCCCGCCAGTAAAGCCACGGCTCTTCCACCCAGACGCCCTCCGAGTACATCTCGGACATCGAGCCAACCCGCGGCTTCGCGAGGTCGCTCTCACCCGGCCCGGCGACGGTGACCCAGTCGGTGCTGTCGTTGTCGCCAGGCGTGTCCGGATACTGGCTCAGCACCCGGGCGCGGTACTCCGTGTTCCCCTCGCGATTGTGATTGAGCTTGAGGTCCATCGACAAGTAGAGCGAGTTGCCGTCGATGAAGCCGCGGAGGTTGCGATTGTCAGAGAGCACGTCTGGGTTGCGGATCGACGGATTGAGCGTTCCGCGGTTCCACGTGAGCATCATGTCCGTGCCATAGTTGCCGTCCTGTCGGCCGGTGGTTATGTCATTGTCACAGTCGAGATAAAGGATCACCAGTGTGCCCGCCGTGTCGAACTCGTCGGCGAAGTCGATCCGCCAGACCCACCGATCGCCGGCGGCGTTCCCGAAGTATACCTTCGCAACATCATTGGCCCGGTCGAAGGTATCCTCCTCATCGCCGCCCGCGACGGTGCCGTCCTCGGCGATCAGGTGCATCTCGTTGGCGACATCGCCGGGCATGCCGAGGACCTCCTCGATGTCGTCGGGGATGCCATCCCCGTCCGCGTCAGGCTGATCGGTCGTCAACTCGGCGACCGGCGCGAGATCCGGAGGCAGGCCGATTCGCGGCTTCGGCGCATCGCGACGCTCAGGCACGATCACCGGCTGAAAATCCATCTGATCCGCATCCGCGTTGTTCGGCGCGGAGACGTGTGAAGAAACGCGGAAGCGCGGCTCTCCCGGCCCCTCCCCCAGCGGAAGGTCGGCGCAGACGTAGATCGTGTCGCCGAGGATTGCGATGCGCGGCTCGCCCGGATGCATTCCCTCGGTATGCCGCGAGAGATTCAACTCGCCATCGACCTGCGAGAACATCAGGTCCGTCCCCTGCACCCACTCGGCGTCCTGGCGGCCGGTCTCAGGGTCGCCGTCCACGTCGAGATAGAGATGGAATGTGTTCGTCTCGCCCACGTAGTCATCCGCGAACGTGACCTTCCACAGCCAGCGATCCTGCGCCACGTTCGCAAGATGGGTCTCCACGAAATCCGGCGCGTTCTCATGCTGGCCGGATACGGTCTCATCATCCACGCCGACCGCGCCGTCGCGATGCTGGAGCACGAACTCCTCGGCCCGATCGGGAGCACTGCCAAGCTCATGCTCGACGGCATCGGGGATTCCATCATTGTCCATGTCCTGCGCGATAGATGGGCCGGCGATAAGCGTGACGATGGCGAGTACGACGATGGATCGCTTCATGGCGAGCCTCCAGGCCGGACGTCGATCGACTTCGCAGGGCTTCCCCGCCGCGTGACTTCCTACAGTGGTTTCCCGGCGGGAAACGACGAATCCTTCACGGGTGTCCGTGCAGAGCTTCTGCACATTCGGCAAGGCCGTACACGGACACGGCGGGCGGTCCACTATGGACCACCCGCCGTCTGCCGCAGTGCAGATTAGGGTCGGCTCCTCTACTCAGTCCATGTACGGGCGCCACATCTCCTGAGTGGTAGTGAACTTCTTCATCCACTTGGCGTGCCCATCCATGAACACGTAGTTGGCGCCCTCGTTGTGCCAGTAGCCAACGTAGGAGTCGGGGTGTTTTCGCCATTCCTCACGGTTATTCAATGTGATGTTGTTGGTCCAGATTGAGGTGCTGTTCCATTTGTCCATGATGATAATCTTCTCGGCCGGCTTCGTAACTCCCGCCAGCTTGATCGGCTGAATCGGGTCGGGGGAGTAGTCATACGCCGCCGCCCGAGCCATGGTATAGGAGACGGGATACGGGTGCTCGGTTCCGGAACTGTGCGTGGCGCCGGTTGTGGGATAAGACGGACATTCATAGATGTCGCGATTCATGATGTAGGGTTCAAGCAGGACCGGCCAGTCCCAGTAGCCGCCACGACTATCGTTGAAGCGCGGGGCCGGGGCGGGATCGAAATATCCATGTGGACACACCTTGTCGTCATAGTCCTGGGCGTACATCTGCCAGCCAAGTCCGATCTGCTTGAGATTGCTCAGACAGCTCGTCTGCCGGGCCTTCTCTCGCGCGCGTGCAAACACCGGAAAGAGGATCGCCGCAAGAATCGCGATGATCGCTATCACGACCAACAA
>JBNJEK010000071.1:0-17024 GCA_051745855.1 Armatimonadota bacterium | reverse complement strand
CTCGTGACGGGCGGGCTTTTCGCGGGCCTGGCTGATGATCCTGAAAACGGAACGGTCACGCTCAGCACCGCAATCGTCATGCAGCGCGAGTGACACCTCACGACGAAATCTCGCGCCGTCCGCGGGGGACATGACGAAGGCTGGATGGCGCACTGACACTGGATGAATCCCGGAACCGGCGCGGTCTGGAAGCCGGCCCGGTGCGGGAGAAAGGACCGGGAAAGCAGCCGCCCGCGAGACAGGTGAATCGATCGCCGCGGCGACGACTTTCTCGAAACCCTTGCTTTCTGATGACGGGTGCAGGTATAATGACACGCGGCAGATCCGAGTCCTTTAAGAAGCCGTGTCCAAATCAACTGTTAGTGGTCGAACAGAACGTGGCAGCCGCATACAATCGCAGCCCGCATTACACCAGAGTAAGAAGCCAATATGAAGCCAGCCACTCACAGGAGCCACATGTGTGTGCCCTCCGGTGGCCTGACCGGCAGGGACGCCGCGCGGAGACAAGCGACCGCGCGGGCAAGTGCCGTACATGTGGCATATCTGCCATCGTCTTCGTTGCGTCTCCCCCATCGACCGCGATCCACTGACACGCTCGCGCCCTTATGGCCGACGTGTCCGGATCGCCGACCTGCTTCCGTTAACCGACCAGCGCCCGGTACGCACCACACAGTACCAGCCGCCTGTTCGGCGGCCGAATGCGACAGCATCGTGCGTGGACCGACCGGTGATGGCGGCGCGCCGCCCGCTCGGTCGGCGGCCACAATCCACGAGCAGTCGCAACGGAGGCAACGGTCATGAAGCGGATGCGTACAACCATGAGAGGCGAACGCAGGGGCATCGTCGGCGCGTGGGTCGTCGTGGCGTTGGTCGCCCTGGCGGGCGCGGCCGCGATGTCGTTCGACCTGGGCCGACTCGCCATCGCCGCGCAGCGCGCCCAGGACGTGGCGGATGGAGCCGCACTCGCCGCCGCCACGCAGCTTCCATTTGAGAGCGACGCGCGCGCGGCGGCCCTCCGGACGGTAGGGGCCAACCAGACCGATGGCCTTGGCTGGCCGGTGACCTGCGAGAGTTCTGACATTGTGTACATCCCGCCGAACGGAACTGTCGAGGGGACCGCCCTTGGCCCGTGGGCCCAGGCGATGACCGTCACAACCCACGCCGATGTGGACTACACCTTCGCTCGAATCTTCGGGCTGACCGGGAAAAGCCTCAGCAGAAGCGCCACCGTCATCCGCGCTCCCGTCGAGGGGATTCCGATCGCCACCATGTGGATCGCGGAGGATACCCCACTCGACTACGGCACCCAGATCAACATGCTCATGGCCGACGGCCCCCACTACGCGGGCATCCCCGGTTCCTTCGGCTTCCTGCAGGAGCCGACCGGCTGCACCGCCGACTGGTTTACACTGCTGCAGGGATACGGCCTGACCGCGGAGGACATCGAGACTTCGTTCGTCAATCTCGGCGACTCGGTCTTCGCAAGAACCGGTGTGACGGTCGGGAACTTCAAGAAGGCACTGCTTAGTGACAACGGCGACGCGCGACTGGAGCGAGGCACGACCGGCGACTTCCAGTATGACACGTTCAACAGCTATCAGCCGGACAATCCGCGGATCATGCTGGTGCCGCTGGTGAGCTACCTCGGTGACTCCGGCTCGAACGCGGAGTTTCGTATCGAGAAGTTCGGGGCGTTCTGGCTGGAGGGAGTCAACCAGGGCCAGAAGGAGATCTGGGGACGGTTCATAGAGTTCGACTTCCCCGGCGGGGACCCGAACAGCGAGCTTACAACTGAGACAGGCGTATACGCGACAGAGCTTATTCACTGAGAGACGGCCCCCCTCAGACGCGCCGCGTACGGGGCCGGACTCGGTTGGCGTGGATGGGGAGAGTGAACTGCCTGACGGTGACCTGCGCTTGTGCGGGCAGGCGGCGGTGGCAGTCGCTCGGGGGAAAGGAAATGAATATGACCGCGACACGTGTGCGACATGGAGGGAAGCGCGCGTGCTTCAAACGCGGCCGGGATGGCGTGATGGGACTGTGGGTCATCGTCATGTTGTCCTCGTTGGTCGGCATGGCGGCGCTGGTGGTCGACATCGGCAGGCTGATCGTTGTCGCGCAGCACGTGCAGAATGTGGCCGACGCATCGGCGCTTGCAGGGGCGGCCGGCCTGCCGGATACGCAGATGGCCAATACCCGACTGCAACAGATGGTGCAGACGAACAATCAGGAGACACCGAGTTTTCCAGTGTCCCTGACGCCCGGCAGTGACGTGGTGATCTATACGCCGGGCCAGAGTGTGGCGGAACATGGCGTCCTTGACAATGATGAATACGCATGCGAGGTCACTGTGCGCTCAACGGTGCAGTATACCTTCGCCCGAATGTTCGGGATGGAAGAGCAGACGGTGACCCGGTCGGCCACCGCTCTGTCGGAGCCGGCTTCGAGCGGCAGCGGCGGTGGCGGCGGCGGTGTGTTCTTCGCCGAGGAGACCGCGCCGAACCTGTGGGGCATCGTCATCAATGGCTCTCACCAGACGTTCGGAGGTGACGTTCACTCCAACACACTGGTGGCCGTTAACGGCGCGCACCAGACGGTGAGCGGAACGATCCGCTACCGGCACCAACTGAGGCTGAACGGCGCGCAGCAGGACATCGGGGATACCGAGGAAACCGATATCCAGCAGTATCCGATAGACTACACATACGAGGACTACGAGTACACCGGTCCGTTTGATTATGCATTTCAGAACGCATACTATAACGGGAACAACCAGACACTCCCGAGCGGCAGGTGGGAGATTAACGGGGACCTGAGCATCAACGGATCGGGCTTTACGGCGAGAGACTCGACATTCGTTGTGAGAGGCAACATCTATCTTAACGGCGCCAGGTTCGAAGCCGACAACTGTCTTTTCGTCTCTGAGAACGGGATCTACGCGAGCGGCGCGCATATTGACTTTAACGAGAGCACGTTCGTGGCGCGCGGACCGATCTACTTCAACAGCGCGCTGAAAGAGTGCAGCTACAAGCGCGACGCAGACGGTCTTTTCGCGCTGTCGGAGAGCACCGCGGGGATCATCTACAACGGTGCGCGACAGCGTACAGAGGGGATCATCTTCGCTCCCAACGGCCCGGTCACATACAACGGGGCTCACCAGGAAGTTTACAACGGGGGCGTCGCCGCAAAGACGATAACGGTCAACGGCGCGCACGGCACGTTTAACCCGTGTGACGAGTACGGTTTCGGAGGCGGAGGCGCAGGCGACCGGAAGGTGTCTCTGATCCAATAGCCACAGGCAGGGCGTTGAGGCCGCACGCAATCGACGATGAAGATGACGGTAGAAATCGCAGCAGACGCCACAGCAGGGTGTGATGACAGTGCGACTGACACGAAGGCAGGCATTCGCGGTAGCAGCGATCATCGCGGTGATCGTTGCGGGCCTGGTCTACTTTGTGCTGAGCAGAGAGACCGCCCCGGAAGAACCAACTGAGCCGCAGACCGTGAGCGTGCTGGTGGCGGACCAGGATATTGGGCCGTTCACCACGATCACCGCCGAGATGATCAGCGTGAAGGAGATGGACGCGCGGGCGGCGCCGTCCGGCGCTCTGAATGAGCCCGGGCAGGCGATCGCGAAGGTTTCCCAGACCGCGATCATCGAGGGGCAGACGATCACGGGCAGCGACGTCGGCCCCCGCTCAGCTCAACAGGGCCTGACCTTCGTCATCCCGGAGGGGCTTCGTGCGGTCACAGTCGCCCTCGATCCGATCTCGGGTGTCGGGGGCTTCGTCTTCCCCGGCGACCGCGTGGACGTGCTGACCACTATCCAGCAGGGCGACACGGCCATCACCCGGACGATCCTCCAGAACGTCGAGGTCCTGGCGATGAACGAGCAGACCACGCGCCCGGCAGGCGCGGGCCGCGCCACCGCTCAGGCCACCGACCAGCCGGCCGGTGAGCAGGAGGGCGAGGCGCCCGCGACCATCCAGGTGAAGAGCGCGACGCTCGCGGTCTCGCCGGATCAGGCGCAGAGCCTGCTGCTGAGCGCGTTCAAGGGAGCCGTGCACCTTGCACTGCGGCCGCGCGAGGAAGAGAGCATGGTGTCGCTGGCCAGTCAGACGGAATGGCAGTTGATGGGCATGGAGCCCCCTGCTGAGGAGGGCGAAGAGGAGCCGGCGGAGCAGCCGGAGCCGGTCGCTCCCAACGGCTGGCCCGCGATGTACGGCCCGATGGGGCAGCCGCCCGCACAGCAGCCCGCCGATGCACAGCCACAGGCGCAGCCCGCGCCACAACCGGCGCCGACCGTGGAGGTCTACCGCGGTAACGAGCGCGAAGTTGTCGAGGTGGACTGACGCCCTCCGGCCGGGGGGCGGGAGGCGCCGAAAACCGCGACGACGGCGGCGAGTGCCGCCTCAGACGCATGTCGAGGATGCACGCCAATCGAACCCGAACGCAGGTCCGCCACGCGGGCTTTGCAGATCGCAACAGCACACGCAGCAGATAACGCAGCATTCTGACGCCTCGCGCTCCGCGCGGGGGTCAGGGGGTGCAGCCGATGCAGAACTTTGGTAGCCGAACGTTCATCGCGGCGGCGCTGGCCGTGCTGGCGCTGGCGGCCCTGTCAGTGGCGCCCGGCAGCAAGGCGGTCGCCGCGGAGATCAACCACCAGGACTTTGACAACACGCGCCCGGGCGGTTCGCAGACGTTGGTGCTTGAGGCGCAGCGCAGCGTGATGCTCAAGTTCAACGGCCTGCGACGGGTCGCGGTCGTGCATCCGAACGTCGCCGATGTGCGGGTGATGTCGCAGACCGAACTGCTGGTGATAGCCAACGCCAGCCCGGCGCTGCACGATCAGTCCCACACCATGCTCTACGTGTGGGACAAAGACGGCCTGCACAACCTGTCGGTGACCGTGGTGGGCATGAGGCTCGCCGAGCGGATTGCGGCGGAGCTTGAGCAGTCGCTCAGTCCGAGCATGAACGTAGAGGTCGTCTCGGACACCATGGTGGTCGTCGAGGGAGAGGTGCCTGACGAGGAGGCGAAGGAGAATCTCACACAGTTGCTGCAGGCGGCCTCGACCGACGAAGTGCAGGTTGTCGGGATGATCGTGCTCTCCGAGGAAACCACCTCGCCCGCCGCGCGGGCGGCCGATGCGCTGAACCAGATTCTCGACCCGCGCGTGGAAGTAAGGTCGATGGGCGATGAGGTCATCGTCATCGAGGGCGAGTTGGCTGACGAGCGCGAGCTGCGGCGGGCGCGCGAGACCGTCGCGGCGGTCACAGAGGACCTGCGGACGGTGGACATGCTGTCCGTCGAGGGCGGGGAGTCCGGCCGGAGCATCCCCGTCAATGAGATCCAGGAGATGCTCGGCCCGGAGTTCACGGTCACGCCGCTGAGCGACAACGCGGTCGCGGTGGACGGGATTGTGGAGAATTCGGAGGCGCTTGAGCGAGTGAACCGCCTGCTGGACGCCTACGATGATGTGGAGACGGTCAATCTCGTGCAGGTGGTGCCGCCGAAGCCGGACCTCGATGCGGCCCGCCGGGCGATGACGGCCGCCCTCGGGGAGGAGATCGCGGTCAAGCGCGTGGGCGATGAGGCGCTGATGCTCGAGGGCTCAGTGCCCACCGAGGAGCGCCTCGAACAGCTCAACCAGGTAGCGGAGATGTTCGGTGAGCGTGTACCGATCCTGAACCTGGTGACGGTAGTGGAGCCTGCGCGCCGCCGCGTGCTTGTGTCGGTGAAGGTCGTGGAGATCAACCGTGGGGCGGCCGAGGACCTGGGCCTGGACTGGGGGCAGTACGATGGCACCCCCAACGAGGACGCGAGCTATCGCCCGCAGCCGTTCCTTTTCGGGCAGGTGCCCGGCTCGAACAGCTGGCCGGAATTGTACCGCTTCGCGACGCAGATACATGCGCTTGTTGATAAGCAGAAGGCTCGGATACTGTCGGAGCCGAATCTGCTGGTCAACGAGGAGGAAGAGGCCGAGATCCTGATCGGCGGCGAGATACCGGTGCCGATCGCGCAGTCGGGTGTGGGTGGCGCCGCGTCGGTGACGGTGGAGTGGAAGCCGTTCGGCGTGAACCTTCAGATCAAGCCGATCATCAGTCCGGACAGCAAGATGGTCAAGCTTGAGGTGATGCCGGAGGTCAGTTCGCTGGACTTTGGCAACGGCGTCACGGTGGGCGGGCTGAGCATTCCGGCGCTGCGCTCGCGGCGGGCGCACACGATCGTGACCGTGCCCGACGGCGGCGTGCTCGCGATCGGTGGGCTGCTTCAGGCAGACCAGTCGAAGTCGGTCAGCAAGATACCGATCCTGGGCGATCTGCCGATCATCGGGCAGCTTTTCCGGCATGACACGTTCCGCAATGACAAGAGCGAACTGATCATTCTGGTGCTGCCGCAGATACTTGACGAGGACGGTGAGCCGCTGCATCCGATCCCGGTGCCCGAGGGCATGGATCCGAACGAGTTGCTGCGGTTCGGAGTGGCGCCTCAGGGAGAGGTTGAGCTGGAGTAGCATCAGGTGCAGCCGGTTCGGGCGCAGGGTGGCCGCCGCACTCGCGGGTGGAGATGCTGAGGGCGGCGGCCGCTCGTCGAAATGCAGGGTCGGATCTGAGGCAGAACACGGTGGATCGGTGGGGCAGGGTGGCGCCTGGGCGGCGCCGAACCGCCGCCGAAGCGACGCAGAAGCATGAGGAGATCGATGGCACACGAGCAGTTGGACGGCAGCATTCGTATCATCGTTACCGAGGCTGAACTCGGCGCATCGGAGGGCCTTGAGACCGAGCTTTCGCAACATCTCGACGTCCATGCAGATGCAGACGTGGACATTGTCGCGGTTGCTCACGACGGGCTCGAGGCGGCGCAGATGGCGGTCCAGCTCAGTCCCGACGTGATCCTCCTCGACGAGGAGATGCCGGGGATGAGCGGCTACGAGGCCGCGAGCCTGATCTCTCTGGCTGCGCCGGATGTGTCGTCAGTGCTGATGGTCGCGGAGGGCCGATCGCATCAACAGGAGGTCATCGACCGGGCGCTGCGCTCCGGCGCGCGAGCGGTGATCGGCCCCGAGACGGGTGCTGAAGGCCTGGTCAGTCTGCTTGCGCAACTCGCCACGGTCACCGCCGCGCGCAATCGCCCGGAGTACGATCTGATCACTGATCCGGCGAAGATGCCGGTGACGATCTCGGTGACCGGGGCGAAGGGCGGCATCGGCAAGAGCATGATCACGGTGAATCTCGCGGTGAGCTTTGCCCGGCAGCATCCCGGGGAGGCCGTGCTGATCGACTTCTACGGCCAGTACGGCAACGTGCCTCTGATGCTTGATCTCAACCCCAGTTACAACATCGGCGAGCTTGCGACATTTGCGGGGGAACTCGACAGCACAATAATTGAGACGCACCTGGCGACTCACGAGGAGTCGAGCCTGAGGGTCCTGGCCGGCGTGCCGGGCAGTTCAGGGGTTGGCGGACAGCTCTCGGATCGCGACGAGATTGCGTTTCTTGCAGATCTGATCGGCCTGCTCCGGCGACAGTACCGCTTCGTATTCTTTGATGTCCCGCCGCTGATTGGCCGGGCCAGCGACTACGTCTACTCGCGCTCACAGTACATCGTGCTCGTCAGCGCTCTGATGGACCTCTCCGCGGTGCGGGACACCGCGACGCTTTACAACCAGTTGCTGGAAGATCGCATTGCGCCGGAGCGGATCAAGCTGGTCGTCAGCCGCTACGCGCGGTCCAATGAACTGACGATCCAGGATCTCGAGCAGGCCGCCGACACGGATGTTGTCCACACGCTGCCGGAGGACCCGGCGGCGGCCATGGGATCTGTGAACGAGGGTACGCCGGTGGTGCTTTCGCGCCCCAACTCGGCACTCGGCAAGAGTTTCCGGGAGATGGTCGATATGCTGGATGATGCGATGGCTCAGGAGCGGCGAAAGCGCGAGCAGCAGCAGGGCGTATCGTGAGCGAACGTCGGCCGCGGTTGCCTCGTCTGCATGGAGCGAGTATTGTTTACGTGCGCGCGCCATTGCGCCGGCAGGAGTAGACCGAATCGACAGGACGCGGACGCAGCGTTTGAGGAGTGTCTCGCAGATGGCTCAGGTGACAGACCAGATGGCGCATGCGACGGCAGTGTTGTACTCGCCGGAGATGCTTGAGGTGCAGGGGGAGACGCACCATCGCCTGCTGCGCGAGACAGATTTCACCACTCTCGAGAACATGTCGCGCGAGCAGCTCGGGGAGACGATCCGGCGATTCGCCAATGCGGTGCTGGCTGACCATGACATGACGCTGCCGGTGCGGACGCTTGACATGCTCGTCGAGGCGGTTATCAGCGAGGTGCGCGGCTTCGGCCCGCTTGAAGTGCTCCTTGCCGATGACAGCATCTCGGAGATCATGGTCAACGGGCCGAACCAGGTGATAATTGAGCGCAGTGGTAAGCTCGAGGAAGCGGCGATCCGATTCGCCGACGGTGAGCATATCATGCGGATCATCGAGAAGATCATAGCGCCGCTGGGCCGGCGGCTCGACGAGGCCGTTCCGATGGTCGATGCGCGCCTTCCCGACGGTTCGCGTGTGAACGCAATCATCCAGCCGCTGGCGGTTGACGGGCCCTACCTGACGATTCGAAAATTCGCGGCCGATCCGCTCACAGACGAGGACCTGATCCGCTTTGGCTCGTTGAGTCCGCAGATGCGCGACTTCATTCAGCTTTGCGTTGAGGGAAAGCTCAATATCATCGTTTCAGGAGGCACCGGTTCGGGCAAAACCACCACACTGAACGTGCTGTCGAGCTTCATTCCGAAGGGCGAGCGGATTATTACGATCGAGGACGCGGCGGAGCTTCAGCTTCAGCAGGACCACGTGCTGTCGCTTGAGAGCCGTCCGCCCAACCTCGAGGGCACCGGGCAGATCACCATCCGCGACCTGGTGCGCAACGCGCTGCGGATGCGCCCGGATCGCATCATCGTAGGTGAGGTCCGTGGCGGGGAGGCGCTGGACATGCTCCAGGCAATGAACACCGGTCACGAGGGCTCGCTGTCCACCGCTCACACCAACGGCCCGCGCGACTGCCTGGCGCGGCTTGAGACGATGGTTCTGATGGCCGGGACCGAGCTGCCCTCCCACGCGATTCGCCAGCAGATCTCGGGCGCGGTTGACCTCATCGTCCACCAGGACCGCATGCGCGACGGCTCGCGGAAGATCACGTATCTCACAGAGGTGCAGCGGATGGAGGGTGACGAGGTCATCACGCAGGATCTCTTCACCCTCAAGCATCACGGAGTTGACGATGACGGACGTTTGATCGTGGAGCACCGTGCGATGGGCATCCAGCCGTTGTTTGTTGACAAGCTCGCGGCAGAAGGCGTCCAACTGCCAACGAATATGTTCGTGGTTGACGAGGAGCCCAGTCGCCAGCGCCGCAGCTTCTTCGGATAAGACCTGCAGGGGGCGCGAGGTATTCACCACAACCGCCCGGCCGGGGCGGACAACCACAGACGCGCGCCGGACGCGATCGGCGGGGTGGTCGGACGGCGTCAAGAGAAGAGGAGCGGATCGAAACCGATGGATCCTCTGATACTGGCAATCGTCGGCGGCGTCCTGGTCTTCGTGCTGATCGTCGCCATGTTGCTGGTGTTCGGCGGCGCCCCGTCGGCGAGCGAACGCCTGGCGGAATCAAGCGCCGGGGCGGAGGCCACGGCCACGCAGACGGTCCGGACGGGCGGCCGGACGGACCCGATGCCGCAGCTTAGCGATGCCCTTCGGGGCACCGCGTTCTGGGACGGTGTGCAGATGCAGCTTCTGCGCGCCGGCCTGCTGCTGCGCCCGTCCGAGGCGCTTATCATCTGCTCGGTCACGATGATGGCCGGCCTTGTCATCGGCTGGCTTCTCACCGGCCAGGCGCTGCTGGCGATCCTCACCGCGGGCCTGGGGCTGGGCGCCCCTTACATGTACATGGTGCAGCGGGCGTCCCGGCGCCAGTCGGCCCTGACCAGCCAGCTTCCCGACGCGCTCGACATGCTCAGCTCCGCACTTCGCTCAGGCTACGCGCTCACTCGGGGCTTTCAGGTCGTGTCATCGCAGATGCACCCACCGATCGCCGACGAGTTCCAGCGCGTACTGCAGGAGGTCCAGGTCGGCATCTCGGTCAGCGACGCGCTTGAGGGACTGCTCGCGCGCAGCGATTCCTACGACCTCGAACTTGTCGTCGCCGCAATGCAGACGCAGCTCACGATGGGCGGGAATCTCTCCGAAGTCCTCGACAACATCGCGGGGATGATCCGCGAACGCGTCCGGCTCCAGGGCGAGATCGACGCCGCGACCAGTGAGGGGCGGCTGTCGGCAGCCATCCTGATTGCGATGCCGATCGTGATCGCGCTGGCCATCTCCGCCATCAACCCCGGCTATCTCGACCCGCTGTTCACCGAACGCCTCGGGCTGATGATGCTGGGGGCGGCCGGTGGGCTTATGCTCACGGGGGTTCTCATCATCAAAAAGATGCTGGACATCGACATATAAACGACCGCCGCACGCCACTCTGACCTGATGGGACACATGAGCAGAGAGAAAGGAGGCGCCGGTCGATGGATCCGCTCATTCTCGTAATCGTCGCACTCGTTTTTGTGATGGTATTGGTCGTGGGACTTGCGTGGCTGGCCGATGAGCGACGGCTGCGCGTACAGGAGCGTGTGGAGCAGCTTCATCAGCGACCCCGTTCGCCGCTGGCGGAGGAGCTTGCACTCCCGTTCCACGAGCGCGTGGTCAAGCCGATGCTGGGTCGCTTCATCAACGCCATCGGCGCGATGGCGCCTGCGGAGGCGCTGGAGAACGCCCGCCAGGAGCTTGAGCGCGCCGGGAATCCGATGGGGCTGAACGCGCAGTCGTTCATGACACTGCGCGTGTTCACTGCCATCGCCGGCCTCGGCGGCGCATTCTGGGTGTTCACAAACCCGGCGGTGAGCGACAACATGCGGCTGCCGTTTGCGGGCTTTGTGCTGGTGGTCGGGATACTCGCCCCGCATTACCTGCTTCAGAAATCGATCCAGGGCCGGCACAACCTGATCCGGAAGGCGCTGCCGGACGTCATCGATCTGCTTGTCGTGTCGGTGGAGGCGGGCGCGGGCCTTGACGGCGCGCTGGCCGAGGTGGTGCAGCGCAAGGAGGGCCCTCTGGTCGAAGAGTTCAGGCGCCTGCTGGGCGAGGTCCGGGTGGGGAAGACCCGCCGCCGCGCCTGGCAGGACATGGCGGAGCGAGTCGGCGAGGACAACCTCAACGCTCTGGTGGCGTCGCTGGCACAGGCGGAGCAGCTTGGCGTCAGCATCGCGAAAGCCCTTCGAACCCAGTCTGATTCATTGAGGACGCGCAGAAGCCTTCAGATTAAGGAGGTCGCGGCGGCGCTGCCGGTCAAGATGCTCTTCCCGTTGATCTTCTTTATCTTCCCGTCGCTGTTTGTCATCCTTCTCGGGCCGGGGTTGATGTCGATGACCGATCTGCTCGGCACGCTCGGCGGCGGGGACTGACGGTTGCGGTTTGAGGTGGCCGATGGGCAACAGCCAGTCGTCCACAACCGGCGACGAGCATCAGTCCGGAGCGACGGATCGGTCGCTTCGTGCTGAAATCGAGAAAGCGCGGGCCGGAGAGGCACGCGCGCATTCTCTCCTGGACGCGGTGGCTTCGCTGATGGGCGTGTCCGACCCGGTTGAGGTGATGCGCGGCATCGCCGAGAACGCGGTCAGGCACGTGGGTCTGCCCGAGGTGCGAGTGTACCAGGTTGACCATGACGCGGGCGCGCTCGTTGAGACGGCCCGCGTCGCCGCAGACGGTCGTGAGGGTGAGCTTCCCCTCCCCGGAATGACCCCGGTCCAATCCCTCGAGGTGGACGCTGAGCCCGTGGCGATGAAGCTGGGCAATTCACTTGGGGAGTTCGCCCTGGGCAATCGGACAGAGGCTGTGAGAGAGGCGGGAGCGGGCGAAGACGGCGGAGAGTTGCTCGTGCAGATGCGAACGGCGCGCACTTCGGGCGCGGGCAATCGCGGAGCACTGGTGGGGATCATCGCCGCATCATGGACTGAGCGTCCCACCGATGAGGACGTTGATCTGATGTGCGCGCTTGCTTCGCTGGGCGCCTCGGCGGCCGAGGCGGCGCGAGTCGAGGAGTTTCGCAGCCAACTGGTCTCCTCAGTGTCACACGAACTGCGCACCCCGCTGGCTGCGATCCGGGCGTACAACGAATTGCTGATCGACGAGGACGCGGGCGAGATCAATGAGGAGCAGCGACTGTTCCTCGAACGGATCGAGACGACGTGCCTGCTGCTGGACCGCATGGTTGAGGACCTGCTCGACCTGTCGAGACTGCGGGCCGGGGAGATGGTCATCCGGCGCTCGCCGGTGGACGTGGTCGCGGTCATCGAGCACATCGTGGATGCGCTCTCGCCCGAAGCGGCCAGGCGCAACGTCTCCCTCACCGACGAGATCGTCGGCGACCTGCCGCTGATCTCCTCGAACGCGGATCGACTCGCACAGGTCCTTTTCAACCTGGTCGGGAATGCAGTAAAGTATGTCCAGGAGGGCGGCACGGTCCTGATACGAGCGGCCGTCTGTGACCCGGAGAACGGCGAGCAGCGACAGGGGTCTGACGGCGAACAGGAGGCGGCCGGCGCTCCCGACCGCGGGCGGTGCCTGCTGGTTGAAGTCATCGACGACGGTCCGGGCATCGCGCATGACGAGTTGGATCGTGTTTTCGACGAATTCTATCGCGGTCGCTTGACTGAAGGGTCGACGAAGGGATCCGGCCTCGGCCTCGCCATCGCCTCCCGGTTGACGCGGCTGCTGGGCGGTGTGTTGGAGGTTGACAGCATCCCTGGCGAAGGCAGTACATTCTGGTTGATGTTCCCGATTGAAACCGCTGACTGGAACGAGAAATTCGAGGAGGAGACCTGAGCGTGGCAACATCAGGTGCTCGAGTGCGTGGCGCCACAGTACTGATCGTCGATGACGATGAGATGCTGAGGGATGCGGTCCAGCGCAAGCTGGAGGGGGAGCAGTTCAAGACGATCACCGCGGAGACGGGCCAGGCAGCCCTCGACGTGATCAACAGCAGTGAGGGGCCAAGCCCGGACCTTGTGCTCCTGGATATTATGCTCCCGGACATCGAGGGCACCAGCGTCTGTCAGCAGATTCGCCAGAAGTCGTCCGTCCCGGTGATCATGCTGACAGCCCGCAATGAGGAGGCCGACCGGATCCTCGGGCTCGAACTGGGCGCCGATGACTACATTACCAAGCCATTCTCACCCCGCGAGATGGTGGCGCGGGTGAAGGCGGTGCTCAGGAGGGTCGGTCCGGGCGCCACACTCACCGAAAAGCGAGTGCTCGAGGGCGCGGGGGTCACTCTCAATCTCGATTCCCGCGAGATCACGGTCAACGACGAGCCGGTGGATCTCACGCCCACCCAGATGAGGTTGCTGCAGGTGCTCATGGAGCAGCCGGGGCGCGTGTTCTCCACCGATGAACTGCTCGACGCCGTGTGGGACTACCGTCAGTACGACCCGCACCTCGTTGAAACGCACATCTCAAACTTGCGGAATCGGATCGAGGACAATCCCAAGGACCCGCAGAGGATCGTGACCGTCCGCAGCTTCGGCTACAAGTTCGTCGCCGATTAGACGATGGGCCGCGGAATTCCGCTTTTTTCGCGAGAATCTCTCTGAGGCCTTGACGCGGTCTGCGGGATAAGTACAATGCAACTCCTCGCGCCTGACGGAGCGAGGAGATTGATGCAATAATGCATCGGACCGTGTGCTCTGGGCGGGCTCCGCACTTGTATGCGGGGCCCGGTTTCATGTACGCCGGCCGCCCAGCCAGTCGAGCAGGTCGGCCAGCGGCCAGGTGTTGATGACGGACTTCGCCTCGACCCAGCCTCGGCGCGCGGTCAGCACGCCGAAGCGCATGAATCCGAAGTTCGCGACCGCGTGCGCGTCGGTGTTGATCGTCAGCTTCGCCCCCCGCTCGATTGCAAGGCGCGCGTGCGCATCAGACAGGTCGAGGCGATCGGGGGCCGAGTTGATCTCCAGCGCAACGTCGTGCTCGACGGCCGCGTCGATCACCTCGCTGATGTGCACCGCGTAAGGGTCGCGGTGCAGCAGGATCCTCCCCGTCGGATGTGAGAGCATATCCACCTGCCCGGACTCGATCGCGCGGACCATCCGCCGCGTGATCTGATCCACATGGGCGGACATCCCCGAGTGGATCGCGCCGATCATGTAATCAACGAGAGCGAGGATCTCCTCGTCCGCATCGAGACCGCCGTCGGTGAGGATATTCGCCTCCTGCCCGAGCAGCACGCGAAAGTCGATGCCCTGGTCGGCGTAGCGAGCGTTGATGGCGTCGATCTCCTCGCGCTGAGCACGGATCCCCTCGACGCCGATCCCTCCGGCGATATGCAGTGAGGCGGAGTGGTCCGTGATGCCGATGTGCGTGTGTCCGACCTCGCGCGCCGCCTCCGCCAGTTCGGCGATTGAGTTCCTGCCGTCGGAGTGGTCGCTGTGCAGATGCAGGTCGCTGCGGATGTCTTCCAACTCCACGAGGTCGGGCAGTTCACCGGCCTCCGCCGCGGCGATCTCCCCGCGGTCCTCGCGAAGCTCCGGGGGAATCCACGCGAGATCGAGCGCCTCGTAGACGCTCTGCTCGGTGTCGCCGGCCACGCGCGTACCCTCGAGACTGTCCTCGTCGTCGGCTTCGGCGAAGACACCGTATTCGTTGACCTTCAGGCCGCGCGCCTGCCCGCGCTCGCGAAGACGAATGTTGTGCTGCTGTGAGCCGGTAAAGTACACGAGTGCCGCGCCCCAGCTTCTCGGCTCGATCACCCGCAGATCGACCTGCCGCCCGCCCGCGAGTGTGCCGGAGACCTTCGTCTCGCCGGCAAGATCGACGGTCTGAAGGATCCCCGCGGCGGCGAATTGGCGGCAGATCGCACCGGGATCACGCGAGCTTGCCAGCAGATCGAGGTCGCCGACTGTCTCCTTTCCACGGCGGGCGGAGCCGGCGTAGTCGGCGTTGATGACCTCGTCGAGGCCGCGAAGATACGCGACCATCCCCTCCGCCCGCGGGAGCATCTCGCCCAGCAGCGCTCTCTCGCGCCCCTGCCAGTATCTTCCGATGGCCTCCAGCAGCTTCCGCTCGGACTTCTCCCCCATCCCGTCTACCTCGCGCACCTGCTCGCGGACGCAGGCCTCCTCGAGGTCATCCACGGAGCCGACCCCGAGTTCGTTGTAAAGCAGAGCCGCGCGCTTCGGCCCGAGGCCGGGGATCTTGAGCAACTCGAGGAAGCCCTCGGGATACTTCTTGCGCAGCTCAGTGAGGTATGCGCTTTCGCCGGTGTCGAGGAACTCCGCGATGATGGTTGCAATCCCCTCCCCCACGCCGCTGATCGACTGCAGGCCCTCCTCGCTCGCGCGTATCTCGTGGAGGTCCTCGCCCAGTCCGCGAATCGCCTCGGCGGCGCGTTCGTAGCTGCGAATGCGGAAAACGTTCTCGTCCTCGACCTTCAGAAGGTCCGCGATCTGCTCGAGCCGGGCCGCGACCTGCTCATTCGTCATCCTCACCACCTCCGGCATCCTTTTCGACGTCCGGGCGCCTGCGCCTCGGTGGCGGTCGCCAGCGGCCGATGCTCTCGACGAACTGCTCACTCTTGAGATTGAGGTCGAGGTGGTAGCGGATATGATCGCGGATCAGGCGCTGGACCTGATGACGCGTGGCCTCGGTAAGGCGAAGTCGCTCAAGCGCCGCCGGGTCAAACTGCATCATCGCTTCGATCGTCCGCGCGGCGCCGGGCGAGATCTCCACCACCCGCCCGGCGTCGGGAGCGCACTCGGCGCAAAGCGTCCCGCCATGCGCCGGATCATAGGCGCCGCCGAGCGTCTCGCTCCCGCACGCCGGGCAGCGGTCGATCACCGGCGCGATCCCGCTCATCTCGAGGTAGGCCAGCTCAAAGGCCCAGCTCAGCACTCGCGGGCTGTCGGTCCGCTCCATCGCGTGGAGGTAGGCGATGAGCATCTCGAAGAGGCCCGGGACCTCCTGCCCGGTCTCGATGGTGCGAGCGATCAACTCGCAGGCCACGGCGGCGAAGCCAAAGCGCGACATGTTGCGGCGGAGTGAGTAGAAGGGCTCGATGACGCGCGCCTGTGTCAGGCGATCGGCGCCCTTCGTCTCAGCGAAGTGCAGCTTCGAGTACGTGAAGGGTTCGACCACCGGGGCGAGGGAGCTTCCGGGCTTGCCGACACCCTGCGCCACGGCGGTGACGAGGCCGCGCTCGCGGGTGTAGAAGTTGACCATGCGGCCGGTCCCGCGGAATGCGCGGGCGACGAGCGTGACTCCTTCGGCGGCGTAGGTGGGCAGTGGTGGGCTCTCCTTCAAGCGAAATCCCGACGCCGCCGTTGTCGAGCCGTTTGGAGGGGCGGGATTACATTCCCGCCCGCGTATTACCAATCAACGCCGGCAATATGAGGCCATGCTGAACGGGCCGTTAGGACTCATGTCTCACAGCAGACCAAGCTCCTCCGCGATCTTCGCGGTGGAGCTTGTTCCGAGGCGGGTCGCACCTGCATCGATCATCGCGAGGCAGTCCTCGACGGTGCGGATGCCGCCTGCGGCCTTCACGCCGACGTTGTCGGGCGCAGCTTCGCGCAGCAGGCGCACGTTCTCGACGGTCGCGCCCTCGGGGCCGAGGCCGGTCGAGGTTTTCACGAAGTCCGCGCCCGCCTCCACTGCCAGAGCCACCGCGGTGTATATCTCCGCCTCGGTCAGGTAGCAGGTCTCAAGGATGACCTTCACCGTCGGCTCCTCAATATTCGCCATGTACGCGGCCCCGACCACGCCCGCGATGTCGTCGAGCACCGCGTCGTAGTCACCGGACTTGAGTGAGGTGATCGCGAGGACCATGTCGATCTCATCGGCGCCGCGCGAGGCCGCCTGGCGCGCCTCAAGGGCCTTCACCTCGGCCGTCGTCGCGCCCAGAGGGAAGCCCGC
>JBNJEK010000070.1:0-17058 GCA_051745855.1 Armatimonadota bacterium | reverse complement strand
GGTGGTGTGCGCCTCGTCGCCCTCGCTGATCTCGTCGTCGGGACCAAGCAGCACGCAGCCAACCGTGTCCTCCTCGAGGTTCAGCGCGATGCCCATGATCCCGCCGCCAAAGTCGATAAGTTCCTGAGACATCGCTTCCGACAGGCCGTAGACCTGCGCGATGCCGTCACCGACCTGCAGCACGATCCCCGTGCTGGTCAGCTCAAGCTCTTCCTCGTACGCGGCCAGACGGTCCTCAAGGACCGCCCGCACCTCTTCAGGTCGCACAGACAACTTCGGTCACTCCTTCAAGCCGCGGCGGGGCATCCGCCCCATCCGCAGTCACGACTGCACTATCCGCGCCTGGATTCGCTCAAGTCTGCCGCGCAGGCTCGCGTCGAGCACGCGGTCGCCCACGCGCACCACTATCCCGCCGATCAGGTCGGGTTCGACCTGCGCGTCGATCACCACGTCCTGGTTGAGCCACCCTGACAGGGCGGCGGCGAGCCGACCCGACTGCGCTTCAGCCAGCGGGGCTGGCGTCTGCACGTAGGCCCGCAGCACCCCCTCGGCCTCGTCCACGAGCTGCTGGTAGACCTCGTCGGCCACCTCCAGCACCGCAAGCCGATCGTTGTCGATCAGCACCGTGATGAGCGTGCGCAGCGGTTCGACCGGCTCCTCGTCGAGCAGGTCCGACAGCGCCTGCAGCTTCCGATCAACGCTCATCCTCGGATGGCCGAGCAGCCGTCGCACATCCGGCGTCGTCTCCAGCGCCGCCTCAAGCATGGCAAGCTGTCTTCCAAGCTCATCGCGCACGTTCGCACGCTCGGCCGCATGCATCGCGGCCTCGAGGTAGCGCTCCGCGACAGAGCGGCCGATCACGATTCCGCGCTCCCCGACTGCTCACCGGCGATCTGCTCGATGTCGGCGATGAAGGCGTCCACGAGCGCGGTCTGGCGCTCCTCGTCGAGCGCCTCGCGCAGGGCCCGCTCCGAGACACTGACCGCAATCTCGGCGGTCTCCCGGCGCAGTTGTTCGCGCGCCCGCTCAGTCGCGATCTTCACGTTGCGCTCGCCCTCAGATACAATCTGCTGGCTCTGCTCGCGGGCACGCTCGATGAGTTCCCGGCGGCGCTCTTCGGCCTCTTCTTCGGCATCGGCCACGATGGCCGCCGCCTGGTCGTCCACCTTCGCCAGTTCCGCTTCCATGGCGCGCTTGTCCGCCAGCGCCATCTCCTTCGCCCGCTCCGCCTCATCCATGTTCGCTTCTATCTCGCGCTCACGCTCGGAGAGCACGTCGCCGATGGGGCCGAATGCGAACCTTTTGAGCAGCAGCACCAGCAGCACGAAACCTGACATATGCACTGCCAGGACGCCCGGCTTGATACCGAGTGTTTGAAACAGTTCCTCCATGGGCGCTCAACTCGTCTCCCCTGCAATCAGGCCGGCTATTGTCCCGCGGCCTGAATGAAATCCATCACGGCAGGCAGTCGGCCGAACAGCAGCAAAAACGCCAGCAGCACGTAGATAACCAGCGACTCGATCAAAGCCAGAGAGATGATCAGCGCCCCACGTATCTCTCCGGCTGCCTCCGGCTGCCGCGCCATGCTTTCCGCCGCCGCTGAGGCTGCACGACCCTGCGCCAGAGCCCCGAAGCAGGCGGCAAGCGGCAGGCCGATTCCGACAACCAGAGCTAACATGCTGGGATAGTCCATAGCGGTATTGCTCCTCCTGAGTGTCTGTTTTTGCGCTCCCTCCGGTCTCAAGCCGCCTCAGGTCGCGACGCGGCTTGCTCCGGGAAGTGCTTCCCCTCGTCATGCTCTCCATGCTCGCCAGCATCGTGATGGTGTGTGACCATCTCGATGTAGGCCGCACTGAGGATGAAGAAGATAAACGCCTGGATCGGTGCGATTATCAGGTGTATAATCACGTTCACAAAGTGGACTGGCAAAGGGACATACACATAGGGCATGATGAGCGCACCCAGCGCCATCATCCTGTAGATCGCGGTCTCCTCGCCAAACATATTCCCGAAAAGTCGAATCGCCAGCGAGAGCGGCTTCGCCAGCTCACCGATGATGTGAACGGGAATGTTGATCGGGGCCATCCAGACCGGTTCGCCGACGAAGTGCATCAGGTACCCCTTCAGCCCCAACTCGGCGATCCCAAAATACTGCACGGCGAAGAACACGCAAAGAGCCAGCGCCGCCGTCACATTCAGTGACATTGTCGGCGGAATGAACCCGGGGATCATTCCCCACAAATTCATAAACAGAATGTAGACAAACAGCGTGCCCAGCAGCGGCGCGTACTTTTCCGCACCGGGCCCGATCTGGTCCCGACAGAAGTCCCGTACCCAGCCGACATAGATTTCCCAGAGCGTCTGCATGCCTCGGGGCACGCGCGACCTGTGCCTCGTCCCGAACCATGCCAGACACACCAGCGTCGCAATCACGACCCACGTCGTCACGACATAGGGATCGATGAATGCTTGCGCGCCCTCCGGAAAGAGGTCGACAATAGGTTGGACCCAGCTTCCGTGTGCCTCCTGCATCGGCTAAATCACTGCCTGGCCCTGCCGTTGGCTTTTACCACGTGACCTACTCCGCATCTGATGCATCTTCATCCGAATGCGACCTGTCTGCCGCTGAGGACGCAGGCCCATAGACCCTCATGACTACCAACACGATGACCGCCGTTGTGTAACCCGCAGCGAACCCCGCCGCACTGCCGTCCCACACCAGAATCACCACGAAAGCAACTGCTGCTGCGACCAGCAACTTCATCGTCTGCACTACGAGCAGCAGCCAGATCGGAGCGGTTCTCTCTTCAGAGGGGACTGTTGCTCTGGTGAGGATGAAAACGAGTACTCCGAGCATTCCGGCGCCCGTCACGACACCACCTGCGTAGCCCAGTGCGACCGTCGGGCGCCACAGAAGCAGGCCGACCGTGATGACACCACTGACACCGGCGGATGCCGCCAGCACATTTCGTGATGCTCGGTCGGCCCTGTCAGTCCGCATTGTCATCCGTCTGCTGCAATATCTGTACCAGCCCGGCGATAGCTCCTAACAAAAACCCGATAATCTGCAGCAATGGGTCCGTTCCAAAGCGCTGATCAAGCCACCACCCGGCGCCATAACCAAGCGCGATCGAGATGGGCACTGACCAGGCGAGGATCCAATAACTCGCCCCCTTCATGAGAGGGCTTCTCGGATCGCGCATATCGCGACCTCCGAGGGCAATTGTATATTCTGCGGCCCGCGTCGTCAAGGCCCCACCGCCTGATCCCCCCGGCAGCCCTCGCGTCTCGATTGCGAGCGTCACCTGCCGATGAGAGCCAGCGGCCGCTTCACCGTCAGACGCTCGAACGCCCCCTGCCCTCCGACACGCTCCACGATGCCCCTGCAGGGCGTCAGACGCGGCGGCGCATCCACCGGATCGTGGGCGTCTGAGCCAAGGCCGGTGGCCAGGTCATCCTTCAGAAGCGCCCGCGCCAGGTCCGCCACCTTGCGCCCGCGTCGCCCCATCAGGCTCCCGCAGTTCACCTGGAGCTTGATATTCCGCTCGTGCAGCCCTCGCGGACTGATCTTCCTCACGGGCGCCGCCGCCAGCCGTTCAAAATGCGCGATGATCGGCTGATAGCCCTTCAGTTGCAATCTGAAAAGCACATCTTCCGCATACGCCGCATACGCGTTCATCGGCAGCTCGATGAGCACGTTGCGGGTGTCGCCGAGTGTGGGCAGAAGTCCCCGGTCAGCCAGGTCGGGCAACTGCTCGCACATCGCGATCTCCGCGCCCGCGACGACCTCGACGTTCACACCGCGCTCGTCCAGTGCCTCGTTGAGAGTGTCAACGGCCGAGTGCAGGATCTCGTACATCTCCTCCACCCTGTCGCCAAGCCGCTCCGGCCGGAAGTGAGGCGTCGAGACGATCACGCTGATGCCATCCTCCTCGGCGATCTGCGCCATCTTCACCGCGGTCTCAATGTCAGGCTCGGTCGGATGCACCGGCAGCTTCACGACGTACCTCAGTATGTGATTGTGAAGATCGACCATCTATCATGTCACCCTGGTTGATTCGGCTATCGGCGCAAATCGGAGGAACTCAAGCTCCACGACACTCTCGGCAGTGCATCATAGCAGTTTCCGCGCGACGGCGCAGCGGCCCGGCGGTGGCTCCCAATCAGACGATGACCCCGCCGCCAAGGCAACGCGCGCCCTCGTAGAAGACCGCCGACTGGCCCGGCGCGGGGGCTCGATGCGGCTCGTGGAAACGGATGACCGCCCGGTCGCCCTCCGGTGCCACCGTCGCGGGCGTCTCCGTGCCGCGGTAGCGCGTCATGACGCTTGCCTCGAAGGGACCATCGGGAGCGTCCCCGATCAGGTGCAGGCGCTCGACCTCTGCGCTCTCCACCCACAGGTCCTCCTCGTCGCCAACGATCACGGCATTGCGCGAGGGGTCGATCCGCTGCACGAAGTAAGGCCCGCCGGGGCCGCCGATGCCGAGACCGCGCCTCTGCCCCACCGTGTACCGGGCCAGACCGCGGTGGCGGCCGAGGATGCGCCCGGCTTCATCGATGATCGGCCCGGGCTCCAGCGCGCCCGGCACATAAGATCCTATCAACTCCGCGACATCCCCGTCCGGGGCGAAGCACACATCCTGGCTGGACTCGCGCTCGGCCGCGGCCAGACCGGCCTCCGTCGCCAGCCGTCGCACCTCCGGCTTGTCCAACTCACCCACCGGAAGCACCAGCCGGCTGAGCACCGATTGCGGCAGTCGGTGGAGCATGTACGACTGGTCGCGCCCCCGCTCGGCCCCGCGCAGCAGATGCCACTGTGCGCCGGACCGCGCCACTCGCGCGTAGTGGCCTGAGACGATCCGCGAGCATCCCAGCGCACCGGCCTGCTCCAGCAGCAGACTGAACTTCACGCGCGGATTGCACTCGACACAGGGGTTGGGTGTGCGCCCTCGCGCCCAGTCGCCGACGAACTCCCTCACGACACAGCGTTCGAAGGGCTCTCGGGCCTCCACAATGCGGTGCTCGATGCCGAGCGTCTCGCACACTGCTCGCGCGGGAGACGCGGAGACGCCCGGGAAGATCAGCGTGATACCGATCGGCCGCAGGCCCGCCCGCATCGCCAGCAGGGCCGCCACCGCGCTGTCCACTCCGCCGGACAGCCCTGCAACCGCCAGCGGCCCCTCCGCCTCCGGTGTCTCAGATGGCGGCAAAATCTTCTCCTCCGGGAAGCCGGCTGAGCAGCGATGAGCGCGGCCACCAGCACACGCGAGTGCCGTCGGACCGGTGGAGTGTCATCAGGCTCTCTTCTGCCCGCGGTCGCCGATCAGTGCGCGGCCCGCTTGTGAACTCGACGGTCCGGGTGTCGGCGTCCCACCGGACGGTCGCGCCGCAGGCATTTGCCATCAGCCAGACCGGCAGCATCGCGGTGCCGTGATAGTAGATGGAGGGCGTCTTGACGAGGAGTCTGTCGCCGGCGAGCCTCACGTCGAGGCTGTTGAGCTTCACCACGAACTCCCCTCGTACCCCCGGGAATGCGACCGCCAGCGTCTCAGGATCCCATCGGACTGGCGATCCGAGGCGATCGAGCACCGGCCGCGCGTGTGCGAGGAACTGGTCGTCGATCATCACCGGCGGCTCCGCCAACTCCACCTCGACCCCGTCAACGATGACCTTCACGTCATCGAAATCCGCCTTCACATCAAATACCTGGTCGGCGATGGTCAGCCGCATCCCGCGCTCCACCGGCGGCGGTTCAGCCAGCCCCGTCAACTCCGAGAGGGTGACCAGTTCGAAGCCGCGCTTCTTCAACTCAGGGACGACCTTCCGCATGGCGGCGACGGTTCCGGCACGATTCCCGCCACCGTCATGCAGAACGACCACCGCGCCGTCGCGCGCGTGCGCGAGTATGTGTTGCGCCACGACATCCGACCCCGGGTTCCGCCAGTCGAGCGGATCGACCGACCACATCGCCACACGCAGGCCCGCGTCGTTGATCACCTGCCGCACGCGCGCGTCGGCATTCCCGTAAGGCGGGCGCAACCATCGCACCGGCTGCTCCGCGACACCCTCAAGCGCGGCGCGGCAGCGGGCGATGTCCGCGCGTATCTGGGCATTCGACAGGCCGGTGTAGTCGGCATGCCACCATGAGTGCATCGCGATCTCGTTCCCCTGTTGTTCTGCGCGACGCAGGATCTGCCTGTGACTGCCGACCAGTCGCCCGAGGGTGAAAAGAGTGCAACGCGCCCCATGCTCGGCGAAAACGTCGAGAATCTGCGGGGTATGCGTGGCGCTGGGGCCATCATCGAACGTCAGGGCGATGCGCGGCGGGTGATCGCCGGCCGTCCGGTGGCTGTGCACCAGCCGTGGCTCCGCCAGGGTCAGCTCGATCTCGACCGGGCGACCGGTCCGCGCGTCCATGCGCATCCTGCGCGTGTGATAGACGCCGGGCACCATCACACGACGCCCGCCCGGCCAGTCCGCCCACGTGGGAAAAAGGTCGGCCGTCTCCACCGGCTGCGTCTCCCGCGTGCTGTGCATCGGGGAGTTCTGACCGGCCGGCGACCACGGCCATGCCGCCGACGAGGCACTGCATGCAAGCAACAGCAGCGCCGGGATGATCAAGGTGAGCGGGCGTAGCTGCGGTGATGACTGCGATGACAAAGCCGGCACCCTGCACTCCTCCTGTGCTGCCGTCTACGACCGCCCCCCGAGGTCCCCCTCGCCGAACGCCTCGGGCAGCAGGTCGGTGACCGTCCGCGTCCGGCGCTCGGTCTCTCCCGCCATGATGACGTCGGCATCGGGCGCCAACTCCATCATCACCTGCCTGCATGAGCCGCAGGGGCTGAGGGGCTCATCATCGGGGCCGGCGATGGCGATGGCGTCGATCTGCCGGCATCCGGCCGCGACCGCCGAGAAGAGCGCGACACGCTCCGCGCAGATGGTCAATCCGTAGGCCGCGTTCTCGATGTTGCAGCCCTCAAAAACGCGACCGTCGGCGCACATGACGGCTGCGCCGACGGGGAAGTTCGAATACGGGGCGACTGCTCGCTCACGCGCCGTGCGCGCTGCGCCTATCAGCCTCTCCACGCCCTCACTCTCACGCATGACGCACCCTCAGCGGGAAGCTACTCCTGGTAGACGACGTATGCGCGGTCGTCCTGGAAGTCCCACTCGGTGGCGATGCCGAAGAGTTCGGTGAAAGGCCGAACCGGAACGTACGTCCGATTCTGCCTGCGCAGCGTCGTGCGATCGATTGTTGTCTTGACGCCGTTGACGTGGACGGTGGTGCTGTTGGGGAAGACTTTGACCTCCACATCGTTGCGGTAGACCATCATCTCATCGTCGGCCGGCCCCCAGATGATGCTGCCGCCGATGTGGCGCATCAGGTCGGTCAGAGTGATGTACACGCGGCCGTTGCGAACGAATGCGTGCTTCTCAAGGTCGGCCTCGCGGTTGTTGAAGTAGACGATCTCGCGGAATACCTTCGGCTTGTAAAGCTTGATGAACTCCGGCCGCGGCCCGCCGAGTTCGGGCGTGGCCTGCGCCTGTCGCTCAGCGGCCTTTGCGGCGCTGACGACGGTGAACGGCACGCTGCCGGTGGAGGCGATGAGTTGCTCGCCCTCAAGGGCATCCACGCGAAGCGTGTGCTCGCCCTCACCGAGCGCGTCGGCATTAAGGTCAAAGCGGCCCGAAGTGCTGCTTGTGAGGCCGGCGACCTTCCCGTTGAGGTAGATGACGAGAGGCTTGCCGCGGATGTCGTCGGAGACGGGTGCGACGGAGATCGGCCCCGCCACCTCCGGCGAAGCGGATTCGGCGGGCGGCAGGTCACAGGTGATGTTCACCGAAAGACTGCCGGGCCCTTCAACGGAGAGTGTGCCTGCCACCCCGATGGTGGCAGTGACGAGCGTGATTGTGAGGATTGCTGCGATGACCGTGAGCGCGCGCACGGCGAACACCCCTCTCGACAGTTCGGCCCCGCGGGGCCGCGTGCGACCAGATTCCTGTGGATTCGCTCGCATGGACTATATCACAAGGGGCCCGAGGGTGTCAAAGCGCAAGCGCGGTCGCGACGCGGTCACGTGACCGCCGCTGGTTTGACTCTCGTTCGAGCGCTCTGCTATAATCGCCGCGGCTTTCGCGGATGGACCCGAGCGGCCGTCGCGGGACCGCGGTTTCGGCGGATGCCGTCTGCGGGGCCTGTGACGGTCGATGCGTTATTCAGGAGGCGCGCGCCCATGCTGCAGTCCAGGGAGATCATGGAAATACTCCCACACCGCTACCCGTTCCTGCTGGTGGACCGGATCATCGAGCTGGAGCCCGGAGAGCGGGCGGTCGGGATCAAGAACGTCACCGCCAACGAGCCGCAGTTCACAGGGCACTTCCCGGGCAATCCGCTCTTCCCGGGCGTGTTGATCCTCGAAGCGATGGCGCAGGTCGGCGGCGTGCTGTTGCTCACGGGGATCGAGGCGGAGAACAAGCTGGCGCTGTTTGGAGGCGTCGATCGGGCGCGGTTCCGCCGCCAGGTCGTCCCCGGCGACCAGATTCGCTTCGAAGTCGAAATGCTGCGCCGAAAGTCCTCGATCGGCAAGGTCAAGGGTGTCGCCACGGTTGAGGATGAGATCGCGGCCGAAGCAGAGCTTATGTTTGCGCTGACAACGCCCCCCGAGCCGACAGGCGAATCCACCCAGTAATCCCGCGGAGGAAACAATGACGATTCATCAGACAGCAATCGTGGACCCGGGGGCGTCTCTGGGCGAGGGCGTCGAGGTCGGCCCCTTCAGCATCATCGAGGGGGGCGCATCGGTCGGAGACAACTGCCGGATCGGGCCACACTGCGTCATCAAGTCACACGTGACGATGGGTAGCGACAACACGCTGGATGTCGGCGTAGTCCTCGGCTCCGATCCGCAGGACGCCAAGTTCGGGGGCGAGGAGAGTCACGTCCGCATCGGCGACGGCAATCTGATCCGGGAGTACGTCACGATCCACCGCGCGACCGGCGAGGGTGAGGCGACCGCCGTCGGCGACAACAACTTCCTGATGGCCTACGTGCACCTCGGACACAACGTGAAAGTCGGATCCAACTGCAGCCTGGCGAGCTTCGCGGGGCTCAGCGGGCACTGTGTCGTCGAAGACAGAGCGATCATCGGCGGGCTTTCGGGCCTGCATCAGTACGTGACCGTCGGCCGGATGTGCATGATCGGCGGACACTCTCGCGTCACCCGCGACATCCCGCCCTTCACGACCGCACAGGGCAACGAGATTCACGCGCTGAACATCATCGGCCTGCAACGCAACGGCGTGGCTCCGGATGAGCAGACGGCATTGAGGGATGCATTCCGGGCGATCTACCGATCGGATCTGAACACCACCGACGCCATCGAGCAGATTCGCGGGCAGGGGCCGCTTTCACCGCTGGTAAGCGAGTTCATCGAGTTCATCGAGCAGGTCAACGCGGGCGGCCGCGGGCGCCAGCAGGGGTAAAGGCACGGGCGGCATCTCTCGCGATCTCGCGAGCGTGACGCCTCCCGGGTGGGCTGCGAACTTCAATGCACGGCGGGCGGAGGGCCTGATGGGACGGATACCGCGAATCTTTGTGATCGCCGGTGAACCGTCCGCGGATACGCACGGAGCGATGCTCGGTGAGGCCCTGCGCGAGACGGCCCCGGTGACGCTCGCCGGGGTGGGCCAGTCCCGAATGCGAAAGGCCGGCTTCGACCTGCTGTTTGACAGCACGGGCTGGAGCGGCATCGGCGTGATTGACTCGCTCAGGCGTATTCCCGCGCTCTTTGTGCGCATGCGTCAACTGACGGCTCACCTGATCGAGGAGCCCCCGGACCTGCTCGTGCTCATCGACTTCGGCGCCTTCAACGTGCGCCTCGCCCGCCGTGTCCGCGAGCGGCTCGACTGCCCTGTCCTTTACTACTTCCCGCCGAGGTCGTGGTCGCGAGACGCGGACTACACGGGAATCGCCGGCCTTGTGGACCGGGCCGCAACGCCGTTCCCCTGGTCGGAGCGCCGACTCCTCGAGGCGGGGATCGAAGCCTCCTGGGTCGGGCATCCCGTCGTCGATCGGATTCGGCCGCTTTCGGCGGAGGACCGGCGGGCATTGCGAGAGAAACTGCAGGTAGAAGGCGCCGGAACGGTCCTCGGGCTGCTTCCGGGAAGCCGGCGGACGGAGATACGCTGCAGCGGCGTTCAGATGCTCGAGGCTGCGGCCGAGATCGCGGACGAGTACGATGACCTGAGGATCCTGCTCTCGATGGCGCCGAGTGTGCCGGAAGAGACGCTCCGCGAGCAGGTCGAACGCTTCGGACTGACCGACCGCACGGCGCTGGTGAGCGGATTGAGGGAGATCGTGCAGGCGTCCGATCTCGTGATCGCGACCTCGGGGACGGCGACGCTGGAGACCGCCGCGGCCGCCTGCCCGATGGTGATTGTGTACGCGGGCACGTGGCTGATGAGCGTTGAAAAGCGTCTGCGGCGATTCGTGGTGCCTTACGTGGGCATGCCGAATATAATCGCGGACGAAGAGATCGTGCCCGAACTGCTCGACCGGGACGCGGTCGCCCCGGAGATCGCGCGGACGGCGCTTGACCTGCTGGACGATGAGACGGCGATGGCCCGGATGCGTGAGCGGCTGCTGGCGGTGCGCGAGCAGCTTGGGCCGCCCGGGGTCTCCGTGCGCGTGGCACACATGGCGCTTGACATGCTATCAACGTGACAGATTCGAGGGCGATGACAAATTACGCGGACACAGACAATATGAATGCGGTGGCGAAACGCTCGCTTGATGCCGCCCAGGCAGCCAGCGGGCCGGGGCGGATCGCTGCGCGCTGGCGGGCGTTCTTTGTGCGCCGCCGAACGTTTCTCGGGCTTGTCGTGGCGTTCATCCTGGTACTGGTCGCCGAGCCCAGGCCGCTGCTGCTTTACGCCGGCGCAGGTATCATGGCCGCCGCTCATGTGCTGCGTCTGGTCTGCTCGGGTTACCTTGACAAGGACGCGAGACTGATCACCGCGGGGCCCTTCTCATACTGCCGGAACCCGCTTTACATAGGCAATGCGATGGTCGTGATCGCGTTCGCACTGATGTCGGGGCAGCTTGTTGCGCTGCCGGTGATGCTGGTGCTGTGGCTGGCCACCCACGCCCCGACCGTGGCCTGCGAAGAGGACCTTCTTCGCGAAAAATTCGGTGAGAAGTTCGATGAATACAAGCGTTCGGTGCCTCGCTGGCTGCCGCGCATGAGCGCATGCAACGGCGAGGGCGAGTTCCGCTGGAGTCGCGTCGTCGAGAACGGCGAACATATCAACATTCTTTCGGCATGGATCCTCGCAGCGATGTTCTTCGTGGAGATGGTGAAGTAGTCGTATGAGCGATCTCTGGTACCTGCGCCGCTTCTTACGCCCCTACCGGCTGGCCCTGGTGATCGGCCTGATCGTGATGGCCGCGGCAGGGGCGCTTGTACCTGAGGCGCTGTCACGGACGAAAGCCGTCTTTGATGGCATCTTCCCGGAATCGCCCGCAGAGATCCAGATGCCGGTGGATGAAGAGGAGCAGCCGCAGGAGCCCGCGCCCGCCCTCGAGGAACTCACGGAAAGCGAGATGCAGGCGAGACTGCTGCAGGCTGCACTGGTCCTCTTCGTTTTTCTCATGGCCGCCGCGATATTCGACGGCCTCTCCGTGTGGTTCGCCGAATACCTCGGCCAGCATCTGCTCTACGAACTACGCAAGACGCTCTTTGAGCACCTGCAGACTCTCTCCATGTCCTTTTACGACCGGCGGCGACTGGGTGAGTTGATCTCTCGTGTCAACAACGACACGATGGTGCTTCAGCGCAACTCCGGCAAGGGCCTGTCCTGGATTGTCAGCGCGCCGATCGCGGTGATCTACGGCATCTATCAGATGTGGGCGATCTCACCGAAGCTGACGCTTAGCCTGACGGTCATCGTTCCGGCCGTTATCGCCGTGACGGTGATACTCGGCCGAATCGTCCGCAAATTCTCCCGGGAGATGCAGGAGCAGCTTGGCGAGATGACCAACGCGCTACATGAGGGCCTCGCGGCCATCCGCGTGGTGAAGATATTCGGAATCCAGCGGGAGATGGATGCTCGTTTTGAGCGTGAGAATCGCGAGGTGATGCGCACCGAGATGCGGACCGCCTTCACCCGCGCGATCAACTCACCCATCGTCGGGATGATGATAGGCGTCGCACTGATTGCGATCCTGATGCTCGGCGGCCAGGAGATCGCATCGGGGCGGATGACGGGAGGCGGCTTGATGGCCTTCATCCTGCTGCTGCAGGCCGTCTCCAGCTCGGTCAATCGTCTTTCGCGCGTGAACCTGTCCCTGCAGCAGGCCGCGGCGGCGGCAAAACGTCACCGGGAGTTGCTGGAGATCGACGATCATCTGCCGGTGGTTGACAACCCGGTGAAGCTCGGCCAGGTTGAGGGGCGCGTGACCTTCGATGGCGTCTCATTCTCATACCTCGGCAGGTCGCCGGCCCTGCGCGAGATCGACCTCGAGATCAAGCCCGGAGAGGTCGTTGCTTTCGCAGGCCCCTCGGGCGCGGGGAAGACGACGATCGCAAACCTGATCCCGAGGCTCTACGATCCGACTGAGGGGCGGGTGCTCATCGACGGGGTGGACGTCAAAGATATGGACCCCCAGGAACTCCGCGGGCACATGAGCATCGTGCCGCAGGAGACACTGCTTTTCGGGGGGACCGTGCGCGAGAACATCGCCTACGGCCGCCCCGAGGCGACGGACGATGAGATCATCGCCGCGGCAAAGGCCGCGAATGCGCATGACTTCATCAGCGAAATGCCCGACGGCTACGACACCCAGGTCGGTGAACGAGGCACCCAGCTTTCGGGCGGACAGCGCCAGCGGGTCGCGATCGCGCGCGCAGTGGTGCGCAATCCGCGTATCATGATACTCGATGAGGCGACGTCATCACTTGACAACGAGAGCGAGACGGCGATTCACAGAGCGCTTGACACGATCCTCAGAAACCGCACAGCCATCATAATTGCACACCGCCTGTCCACGATTCGCGATGCCGACAGGATCGTCGTGCTTGAGAACGGGAGCATCGTCGAGACCGGCAGTCACGGTGAGCTTCTCTCCCACGGTGGTCTCTACGCTCGCCTCTATCGGGCGCATCAGAGCATTGAGACGGACAGCGACGAGGACGCGGTGTTTCCCCTGGAGGACGTGGCTCCGGACAATGCATAGCTCCGATGACGGCACGCAGCACTCAGTTGCATCAACCGCGACATGGATCGTGTACAATCTGCTGCTGGTCTTGCTGCTGCCACTGATCGCGCTTTATCTCGTGTGGCGGGCGGTGGCGCGCCGCAAGACACTCGAGGGTTTCGGCGAGCGGATGGGGGCGCTCGCTGACCGCGTGGGGGGCCTTGAGGGCGACGATCCGATCGTCTGGGTCCACGCTGTCTCCGCGGGCGAGGCAGCGGCTGTGGTGCCGGTGATCCGACAGGTCCGCGTCTCGGAGCCGATTGCGCGCATCGCGCTGTCCACCGTCACGACCACCGGCCGCGAGATGGCGGCCAGGAGGAACGTGGACCCTGATGCGCTCTTTTACTTCCCCTTCGACCTCCCCGGTGTCGTCGATCGTGTGCTTGACGCCGTCCGGCCCGACGTGCTCGTGCTGGTCGAGACAGAGATCTGGCCGAACATGTTGCACGCGGCGGCCGCGCGCGGGGTCAGCGTGATCATCGTAAACGGCCGCGTCTCCGACCACTCATTCCGGCGTGCCCGCTTGCTCAAGCCGCTCTTCAAGTGGATGCTGACGAATATTGAGCAGATCTGCGCGCAGTCACAGGAGGACGCCGATCGCTTCATCGAACTCGGCGCACCCGCCGATCGCGTGATCGTCACCGGCAACTCGAAGTTCGACGAGCAGTTCCCCGCGGTGCGCGAGGCCGACATCAGCAAGTACCGCCAGGACTTCGGCTTCGGCCGCGAGGACCCGGTGCTGCTGGCCGCAAGCACACATGAGGGCGAAGAGGAGATCGCGCTGGCCGCCTTCGCGCAACTGCGTGTGACCCATCCGAATCTGCAGCTTATCATCGCGCCGCGCCACCCCGAGCGCGGGGGACGCGTGGAGGCCCTTGTGAAGGACCACGGCTACGCGGCTTACCGTCGCAGCCGGGCGCTGGAAGCCGGTGGCGCCGATCCGCTGGCACCCGAGCGAGGTCCGCAGGTCTGCGTGGCGATTCTCGACACCATCGGTGAGCTTGCGCGCGTCTACGCGGTGAGCACCGTGTCATTCGTGGGCAACAGCCTCGTCCCGGGCGGAGGGCACAACATCCTCCAGCCTGTGGCGCTGGGGAAGCCGGCGCTCTTCGGCCCGCACATGGAGAACTTCCGCGACATCGCGGCTATCTGCCTGCGCGAAGAGGTCGGCATCGAGATCGCAAACGTCGAGGAACTGATCGCGGAGACGGATCGATTGCTCAACTCCGAGGGCGACCTGACACTGATCGCCGCGCGCGGGCCGTCGGTCATCGACAAGTACGCGGGCGCATCCAGGCGCAACGCCACGCGCGTGCTCGAACTGCTCGCGGCGCACCATCCGGAACTCGAGGGGAACAGTGACACCGAGGCCGGACAGGAGGAGTAAGCCCTGGAGCGCTGGTGGAAGGAGACGGTGGCTGGCGAAACGAGGGGCCCGGCGGCCACGCTTTCACGCCTGGGGCTGGCCGCGCTGAGCGCACCCTACGAACTCGTGATGCGGGCGAACCTCGGCATCTACGAGCGCGGACTCAAGGCGCACACCGAGCCGGCCCTGCCGATCGTCAGCGTCGGCAACATCACGCTCGGCGGCACCGGCAAGACCACCACCACCCGCCGACTTGTGCGCGATTTGCTGGCCGGTGGAGTGCGCCCTGGGATCGTTCTGCGCGGGCACAAGCGTTCCACTCAGGACGCCACGGGCGCTCCGTGGCAACTCGTCTCAGATGGCAATCAGCTTCTGATCGACCCGGAGGTGGCGGGCGACGAGGCGACCATGCTCGCGGAGACTGCGCCGGGCGCTCCGATCGCCGTGGGCAAGCGCCGGGAGCGGGTGGTTGAACTGCTCGCGGAGGCAGGAGCGCAGGTCGCTGTGCTCGACGACGGCTTTCAGTACTTTCGCATGAAGCGCGCGGTGGACCTTGTGCTCGTTGATGCAACGTTCGACCTGAGCACAGCGCGGGTGTTCCCGGCGGGCCACCTGCGCGAGCCGCTCGACCATCTCAAGCGCGCGACACACGTTCTCATTACACACGCCGATCTCGGCCGCGAGGAGCACCTCGAACGAACACGACAGGTGCTTGCGCGCCACGCTCCCGAGGCCCCGGTGATGCTTTCGCGCCATGCGCCAAGCGGCGTGTACGCGCTGGATGCTCCGCAGGACATCCTGCCCGCGGAGGAATTGCGGGGAATGCGCGTGCTCGCGATGTGCGCGGTCGGCAACCCCGAATCATTCGCGGACCTGCTCGGGCAACTGGGGGCGGAGGTCGGGGGACACGCGTACTTCCCCGATCATCACGCGTATGAGCCCGAGGACTGGGCGCGGGCGCGCGACATAATCGCGGATGGCGAGTTTGACGCGATCGTCGTAACTGAGAAGGATGCTGTGAAGCTGCCGGGCGCGCCGGACGACCTTCCGCCGGTGCTGGCGGTGGCGGTTGACCTGTCGATCATGAAGGGCGAGGAGAGTTGGGATGAACTCGTCGGCCGCGTCGAGCAGGCTGCACGACAAGAGCCCGCTCAGGCGTAAGACCGAGCAGCTTGTCATCCGCTGGGTGACCGGTTCTTTCGCACTGCTCGCCCGACTGCTACCGCTGCGAACGCTTCAGGACATCGGAGACGGCGTCGGCCGACTGCTTTTCTGCGTGCTGCGGCCGCGGCGCGAGATCGGGATGGCGAACCTTGAGAAGATCTTCGGCGACCGCTTCGACGAGTGGGAGCGGGCGGAGATCGTGCAATTCTCAATGCGGAACATGGCGAAGACGATGCTCGAACTGCTGAAGATGCCGTG
Source organism: Armatimonadota bacterium (assembly GCA_051745855.1). Classification (GTDB taxonomy): domain Bacteria; phylum Armatimonadota; class Zipacnadia; order Zipacnadales; family UBA5352; genus UBA5352. The sequence continues at coordinate 1,015 of JBNJEK010000070.1, read as the reverse complement.
GATGGACGCAGAGCAGGTCGAGCGCTTCGCGCCGTTGCGCGGGATCGAGCATCTCGAGCAGGCCGCCGAGGCGGGGAGCGGCGTCATCGTAATCACCGGGCACTTCGGCAACTGGGAGGCGCTGGCGGCGAGGATCGCGCGGATGGGCCACGACCTCTCTGTGATAGCGCGCGACGCAAACGATCAGGACACCGCGAACATCATCAACCGGAGCCGGGAGATGTCCGGTGAGCGGGTGCTTCCGCGCGAGAGTGTGCGGGAGATGTTGCGCACGCTCCGCGATGGACATGTCCTCGGCATCCTTCCCGACCAGCATACAACCCGCGGTGGCGTCTGGGTGCCTTTCATGGGCCACCCCGCCGCCACCGCGACCGGCCCCGTGACGCTCGCGCTTCGCACCGGCGCCGCCATCGTACCCGGCTTCGCTCGACGCACCGAAGACGATCGCCTCGATGTGTACTTCCTCCCTCCCATCGACCTGCCCGACACCGGCGACCGCGAGGCGGACATCCGCCGCGGCACGGCGATGGTTAACGAGGTGCTCGGCGAGCAGATCGCGCAGTACCCCGAGCAGTGGGTCTGGATGCACCGGCGCTGGCGCGATCTGCCCGCCGAGGTCGCGGCCGCACAAGCACGGGAGCAGTGATCGCCCCGGCCCCGGACCGCTCACCGCGTGGTCGGACGCAGACCGTCCTCAGAGGGTCTTCCGATCCGGTGCGCCCGAAGAATCCACGTGGCGCGATTCATTGCATCTGCAACAGTGCTGATGTATACTGAGACCAGTCGGTCCGAAGCTCCCGCCGGCGAGCCGCCGGCGGCTTCTTCGTTTCTACCCGAATGCTACATGCTTTTGTTTCGCGCGCCCTGTCAGCGGCGCGTCTGGGGCAGTCTGAATGACAGGCGATCGACAGGAAACTGACAGGTGCGAGGACGACCCGCAGATCGACCCCGCTGATGAGCCGGCGGCCCAGCCCACCGACGTGGTCGCGGAAGAGCCTCCGGCGGATCCCGCACT
>JBNJEK010000069.1:0-17229 GCA_051745855.1 Armatimonadota bacterium | reverse complement strand
GCTCGCCCGCGAGATCGCCGTGGAACTCGATCACCTGATCGGCCCCGAGGCCGCCCGCATGCACGAGGGCGACGCGCTGATCGTCTACGCTGAGATGCGTGACGGGCAGTGGTGGCCGATGATCAATCGCGGAGCGCGTGACGGCGTCCGCGAGGGCGACGTGCTGGTCATCAAGCGGAAGCGGCAGAGCGTCTTCGATCCGCTCACCGGCGAACTGCTCAAGGTCATCTGGGATGAGCTTGGCGTACTGACGATCCGCACGGTGGAAGAGAAGGTCGCGTCGGGACCGATGGTCGGTGCACCCGACGCGCCTGGAGGCCCGCAGGAGGGCGACGTGGCCGTCCTGCGTCAGCGCCACTGATAACCCTGACCGGTGGAACAATGCGGGGTCCTGAGGAGGAGTGAAGACGGATGCGAAGACGTGCAATGACGTTCGCGCTGGCGCTGATGCTGCTGCTCCCTGCAGGCCTCGCCGCGGGCGACGCTGAGACGATAAGCGCTGACACCGACCGACCGACGATCGCTGTCGTCGCCTTCGGCAGTGACGCGATCGACAGCGGCTGGTACTGGTCATGCTGCCGGCGCATGTGGGCCGCCGGCCACGGCATCGCCGACATGGTCGCGACCGAACTGCAGCGCGATCTGCGCGGGCGCGCTCCCGCTGTCCTCGACCGCGAAGCCCTCCACGACTTCCTCATCGCCGAACGCCTGCATCCGCGAGACCAACTCTCCATCGCCACGGCCGCGCGCGTCGCTCGGGAACTCGACGCGGAACTCGCCGTGCTGGGGCAGGTCCGGCAATTCGAAGCGTTTCGCATCAGCCGCTTTCTCCACGGCGGCGACTGGGCGCAGGGGAGCGTCATCCTCCATGCGAAGATCATCGACGCGCGGTCGGCCGTGGTGGTCGGCGAGGAGAACGCCACCTCGTTCCGGATTCGCGCAGTGCCCCCGTGGGACATCGGCGATCGGCCCCGCACAGACATCGGCAGCTCACAGTTTCAGTATTCATTCCTCGGCCGTACAACCGCCGAGGCCGCGCGCTCGATGGCCGGGCGTCTCCGCCGCGGCGTGCAGACGCTCACCTCATCGGGCGCATGGCAGACGTGGGACGGACCGGCAGTCGTGCGCATCGGCGGAGGAAAGGTCACGATCAACCACGGTGAGGACGACGGCGTGGCGCCAGGCGATGAGTTCACCATCACACGCATCGACCGAGCAGAGGGCAGCAGGCTCGTGCTGGGAACGATCAGGGTGCGGGAAGTCGAGGAGACCCTTGCCACCGGGCGAATCGATCGGATCGAAGACACACCGCGTCCGCGGCCCGGCGATCTTGCGGAGCCCGCCGGACAGTAGAATCAATCCGGCAGCGTGAGAAGCAACGGTCCGTCGCCGGCCCCGACGTTCGCGTCCGCGGTGACAACGCCCCGGACTTCCCGCACTTCCTGGCGGTGGCGGTGCCCGTGGATCACGAGCGCGAGTTCGTCGGCCTCCATCAGCGCCTCACCGAGGAGCGAACTGCCGAGGAATGCCCTCGCATACGCTCGCTTCGGACTGTCAAAATGCCTCTCGGCCAGTTCAGCAAAGGGCACAAAGTGCGTGACACCGACCATCCGCCGACATTCGCCTGAAATCTCCGAGATGTCCGCGCGCAGCCTCTCCGCCATCTCGGCGGCAACCTCCGGCGCAGACTGCTCCCATCCAAGGTGCAGTGCGTCATTCCACACTGCGACCTGCGGCGTGGCGTCATCGACCTGATAGACGAGACCACCGGCAGCGTAATCCTCACCGCGCAGACCCTCCCAGCCACCCTCGTCCGCACCCTCGACCGCGCGGAAGCCGATCTCACCGTCCCTGCCGCGAGAAACCCCGACCGGCGTGACCGTCAGCCCGTCCACCGGCGCCTCGCGCTGGCGCATCTCGTAGTCATACCAGCCCATCGAGCCGACGAAGCCGATCTCGTCCACGATCAGCGGCCCGTGGTCGAGGCAGTGAAAGTCATGATCGACCGCGATCTGAGGGATGGTCTGCTCGAAGAGTTGCCTCGTGGTGAAAGGCGGGGCGTGCTGCCACAGATCGTGATTGCCCGGAACCATGAGACGCACAGCGTCAACCTCCGCGAAGAGCCCGAGCAACTCGCCGATCCGCTCCGGGCCCTCGGCGGAGCAATCCCCCGCGATGATCAGCACGTCAGGCTCGGCTGCACAGACCGCCTCCGCGATGGCCTCAACGCGCGGGCGACTCTCGGCATCGAAGTGGATGTCCGCGATCGCAAGCAGTCTCATTCCGCGACCAACTCCGAGGCCACCTGCCGCGCCATCTCCTGCCATCCGATCTCCGGCGCCTCGAAACACCGCAGCGCGATCTCGCCCGACAGCGTCAGCCCCTCGGGCCACGGCTCCGCCACCTTATCCCAGGCGACGTAGAGCTTGCGGTGACGCTCCTGATCCCACCAGCCGGTCAGCGTTGTGACGTCCTCTCCGTCCGCTCGCGCCAGGTGCCGCACAACAACGCCGGTCGCGCGGTCGGGGATGAATGCGCCGGTCCACGTCCAGTCATCATGCCACTCGAGCGCGCCGCCGACGCCGAAGTCGCCGTCGAGGCCCTCACCCTCTGAGGAGACGGCCATCCACCGTGAGGCCTCGCTGCTGACGGGAAACATGAAGGGGTAGACCACCGTCACGACCACGTCTTCGGTCGCGGTCACTTCGTGATGCTGCGTCAACATCCCGTCCGTGAGTGTCAGCGTGGCCTCGAGCCGCAACTTGTCGAGCATCGAGCGCTTCCGCAGCACCAGCCGCTCACCGGTGTACGTCGCGCCGTCATCGACTTCCACGCTCTCGCCGTCGACGATCAGGCTGACCTCCTCAACACGCTCGACCCCGCCCTCGGTGTGCATCGAGCCGATCCATCCGCCCGCAACCGGGACGCACGCGAGCATGCCGAATGCTCCGCTGGGCGTTCCCACGACGACGCCGCGGTGAGAGATCTTCTGAATCGACCACGAATATGCCCGCTGCACCTCCACCGACAGGCCGCCGGAGCGTAGTGTCACGACAGCCTCCTCACGAGGATCCTCAGCGTGACCTGCCGACGCCCCGAGCAGCAAGACCGCCGCCACTGCGAGCGCGCCGATGCCGAGAGCCGGGGAGCCGAACCATCCCGATGAACGCCGATCAGTCGTCATTCTCCTCTCCCATCGGTCTGATCTCAAACGAACTGTCAACGCCCAGCGGCAGCGGCGGGAACGGCCCGATCGCAGTGAAGCCATCAAACCTCATATCTGCATCGACTGCTCTGATCAGGCCGGTGGCCGTGTCAATCCGACGTGTCATCCCCTCGATCGTGAGCACGCCGTCCTGCACAGTCGCATCAGCACCGTCCCTCAGCGGATTCGCGGTGGTGAACTCCGGCACCGTGGCGTTGATGTCCGTGATCACCACGATCTCCTCATCGCTGATCTCCGTGATTCGCGAGGTCACCGTCATCGAGACCTCCCCGACCTGCGGAAGCTCCTGGCAGCGCTCGATGGTCCACGCCTCACCCAGCGCCACCGGCTCCGACGGCATCTCCACCACCCCCGCGACCAGCACCACGAACTGCAGTGGCACCCCGCCGCTGGCGAAGAGATCGAGCGCCGCACCATCATGTGCAGTCAACCCCACGAGTTTTCCGCGCTCGTCGAGATCCAACTCCGCCGGGTCGATCTGTCTCGCGTCCTGCGGATCGCCCATCAGCGTCGCCTCAACCTCACCGAAGGTTGCCCGGATCGTCGCGACGCCCTCCTCGTTGATCTCCAGCACCTCCAGCGTCAGGTCAACCCCGGCCTCGCCCGTCACCGCCAGCGGCACATCCCTGCCCATCTCAACGCCGTCGATCGTCGCCGTCACCCGGCTGAGCGATCGATCCCCTGCCTCAAAGTCGTACTTCACACCAAGCGTGACCCCGGCGAGAGCGCACCCCGCCGAAAGCGCAGCCGCCACGACCACCATCACAAACCTCGTCATCTCACGGTCCCTCCGTTGCCTGCCGGTCACCGACAGCGTATACTGACGCGGGTGACCGAAGTCTGTCATCGTCTCAGGTAGACGCAATCACATCGACAGCAGTTCCATGCGGCAGGTCTCTGTCCCCCCGCTGCGAATGTTACACCAACGCTGCACAGCTCGCCGAAAGGAGCATCGACGATGCTTGGTGCGGTCCTGGTGCTGCACAAAGCCGGAGCCACGGAGCCGGCCGCAGTGCGTCTCGCCACCACCGTGCTCGAATCCATCTGCGAGCGCGTGGTGGTCTTCGGAGGCGGGGCGTCGCGTGCCATCGACCACCCTCTCCCCGCTGACACAAGTGATCTCGCCGCGGTTGCGGCAGCGCTCAGAGAAGCCGCGGACGGCCATGTCGCGGTGTTGAGCGCCGATCTCCTCCACCCCTCCAGCGAACTGCTGCGTTACATGGCGCAGGTGCGCGGGAGCTTCGAGGCCGTCGTTCCCGAACATCGCGACGCAAGCCCCGAGCCACTGGCAGCAATCTACCACGCTTCCTTGCTCCGACGAGCCGAGGGGCTGATCGCCGCCGGCGAGCGCGAGCTTCCGAAGCTCCTCGAGGCCGCGACCGTCCGCCGCGTCAGCGTCGAGGAGGTCGCGAAGTTCGGCGAGCCCCAACGCCTGCTTGAGCGCGCGACTCCCACGCAGATCTGACCCGCCGAATGCGTCAAAGTTCCATGTAATACTCCACGTGCGGCCGCACCTGCTCGAAGCCGACCTTCTCATACGCCCGGCGCGCCGGGGCATGCATCGGGTCGAGCCCCGTGTGCACCGTCGCGTAGACCATCCCCGCCTCCCGCATCCGCCGCAGGCACTCCTCGTACTGCATGCTGCCGACGCCCTTCCCCTGGGCCTCGGGCGCCACCGCGTTGTTTCCGACCACGCCGACCCCGTTGTCCCGCAGCATCAGTGTGCAAAAGCCCACGACCTCACCTTCAACCTCAGTCACAAACGCCTCGTCGGGATGCTCGCGGAAGTGCCGCTCCACCGAATCGGCCTTGCGCTCCAGCGGGTCGCCGGGATGCTCCCGCCGCCACAGATCCTCGCCCATCTGCTCGCGGAAGTACTCGTAGATCGGCGCCCACGCCTGCTTCGCGATCTCGCGGATCCGCTCAATGTCCTCATCACGCGCTTCCCTGATCACCGGCTCACTCATCGATGTCAACGTTCCTTTCATCGCGGGTCTGCACGTGGATCAAGGATACCTGTCCGGCCTCCATGCGCATCCGCAGCACCTCACCGATCTGCCGAACCGCCTGACCGTCGAGCCTGTCCACCGCCTGCAGCCACGGTGCGAGTTCAAGCCGCTCGCGATCCAGCGCCAACTCCACCACCGGCGCATCGTCACCGAGATTTGCCACCACCGCCAGAACCTCGCCATCGCGCCACCACGCTGAAACTCGCACATCCGCGGCCTCCGTGGTGACTGGCACGCGCCCCGACCACCACGGCGCCCAGTTTGCCGTCTTCACATTGAACTTCTCTCGCACCTCGCGGACCTTCTCCACGACCGCCGGGCCCGCCCCCACCGTCTCCGGGCGGAGAGCCACGTCGTGCAGCAGCGCGAGGCGAAGCGCGTGTTGAATCTCCGCAGGCCCGGCCGCCACCTCCACTGCCGTCCCGAGCGCTCCCGTGCCGCCAAGGGCCACGAATTCATCGACCGAAAGCGCGTCGCCACCGGCGGCGCTGCCGGCGACCACGAGACTGTCCGCAAAGCCCGCCGCGGCCGCCGGTGTCCCGGCCGGCAGCTCCACCGTCAGGAGACCGTCCGGCCTGCTCTCACGCACCACCGTCCGAAGTCGCATCATCAGTTCGCGCGAGCCCCGTGTCGCGCAGGATCCGCCCTCCGCATGCTGCCCGCAATCCAGCGTCGAAAGCCCGCCGCGCAGGTGTATCCCGTTGGCTTCGTAATGCTCCATCGCATACGCGGCCGCCTCCACCACGTAGTCCGCCCACGCGCTGCCCGGGCAGGGCCGGAGCGCCCCGTCATCAACGCCGGCATTCACCGCGACCTCATCGCCGAAAGCCCGCCACACCGGATCCCGTGTGAGATCATCATCGATCACCATCACCAGCCCCAGGCCCGCGTCGTGGCATATCTGCGCGAACTCAGCCAGCAACGAGTCGGCCTCTGCGCCGAGGCCGTCAGGGCGCGGACGGTAGTTCTCATCATCAAGTACGATCGTCTGCACACCGTGCTCACGTATCCGCCCCACCAGCGCCTCCGCGCCCTCGTCCTCCTCCGGCATGGGCAGCCCGTGAAGCGTCGCCGTGCGCCACTCCCGCCAGTCGTCACGCCTCGGGACAACCGGCGTCGCCTGCAGGCCGAAGCTCGTCTCAAACGACTCCCCGGGAAGAAGCTCGCGATCGAGCATTGTCACGACCAGCGCCGTCTGCCCGCGTCCGGGCGTGATATTGATCGCCCTCTCGGGCTCCTCGAGCGCCCACGACGCGTCAGAGGCGCACAGCCACTGCAGTCCGCGCTCGTGACCGCTCAACCAGACCATCGGCGCGAATGCCTGTGTGTGTTCCTCGCGGCCCACGGAAGTCGCGACACTCTCGTCCGCCCCGCCCGCGATCTGCACGTGCGACGCAAACTCGGCGGCCACCGGAATCGCAAGTCGAACTTCCGAGAGCGCTCGATCGCCGACCGGATTCACCTTCACGTTGAAGGTCATCAGGCCATCGTAGGAACAACTCATCCGCACCCGCGCCTCCGCACCCGGCGTCCTCGCGCTCAAAGCGGCGTCGGCATGCGTCTCCGTCTTCTCCAACCACCGGACCGTGGCCTCATCCCATCCTCGCGCAGCACTCCCCGCCGTAGCGCGCAGAGCGACCGGTCCGGCAAGCAGTTCCCTGCCGCCGGATTTGATACTCACCGGCAGAAACTCATCGCCGAGGTCGTACACCCGATCCCGGCACCGCACGCGACTGCCCCTCACCTCCACGGGAGTCCACGGCTCCATCAGCCGAGCGTGTTTGCCGCGCTCACTGTCCGCCCACTCCGGGCGCGGTGGCAGTGTGAAGCTGAGTGTCTCGCTTGCGACCTCCTCCTCCCCTGCCAGCGCGGTGACCGTCACCGTCATCTCGCCGGGCGTGCATGCCGACAGGTCCACGGTCGCGCGAGCCACACGGCCATCAGGTGCCACCGCGATGGCCTCGGCACCGGGCGCGGTGATCACGTAGCCGTCGGGCGCGACGCTCAGCCCCTCACCGTCAATCAGCAGGTCGATCTCACGGGCGGAGAGCAGACGTTTCCGCGCGGAGACCGCCAGGGGAGAAATGCGTACGAGCGGGAACTCGCGCTGAAGCACAAGCTCGCCGTCAGGCCCCGTGCCCGCAACCCGCAGGCGAAACTTGCCGGGGTCGGGCAGCGTCATCTCAAGCGGTGTCGACTCGCGCGTCTCGAGGGTCTGCAACTCGCCCTCATCGCCGAAGAGCGCAGCCCGGAGCACGGCCGGGCCGGAGAAGTGCGGGACGACCGTCACGCTGTCGCGGTCAATACGAACCTCGCCCAGAGTGACCTGAGAGGGTGCGTCAGAAAGACGCAGGTAGCCGAAGCGCTCCTCGCCCGTCTCCCCCACAGGCGCCCACGCAGCGGCAGGCGAGTCCGTCTCTCCGTCGTTGACTATCAGATTCGCGCGAAGCGTGTCCCCCGGTCGCGCGTCGATGGCCGCGAAGGGGATGTGCATCTCAACCCGCCAGCCATCAGCGCCGCGCAGCGCCAGGCCCCGCCACGCCGCATCCCATGCCTCATCGTCATCACGCGCGTCGTAGATGCTGCCCCCAGCGTTGATGGCGAAGCGATGGACAGGCGCGCCTTCCTCTGCCTGCAGTACGATCGCAACCGAATCATCGCGCCACAACTCGCCGTCTCGATCGCGGCGTTTGTACTCCGCTTCTCCCGGCAACTCCCAGAGCACAGCAAGTCCGTGCTCATCCCACGCCACACGAACATGTACCTGATGGCGATCGGGGCGCCCGTCCGGACTGACCAGCACACCAGGATCGGTCGCGCCCGCCCACTCCTCGGCGCCGATGCGCCCGTCGATCTCCACAGCCTCGATCTGCCCGATCTGCAGAAGTGGCGGCGTCACTTCCTCCGCGCATGCCGCCGCGGTGCAAAGAACGCCGACCAGCAACGCTGCCGTCAGCCACCCCGGCATGATGGAGGCTTCATCCATGTCGCGAACACTCCCTCCCGACCGCGACTTCTAAGTAAAAAGGGGAACCGGAGGTCCCGGTTCCCCATGGTGTCATTCGCAGGTGGTTCACCGCCGTGCGGACCACGCCGTCAGATACCCGGACGTGTCGGTGGCGGGTCGATGCCCTGCACAACAAACTCCACGAACTCAGACTCGGCGCTGACCCCGCGCTGATCGGTCACATGGATGCTCACCGCGTAGGTCTGCGGCGCCTGCATCCCGTCCTCCGTGGGCCGATTGTCGTTCGCGGGAACCTCGTAGGTGGCCCCGAAGCTCGCATCGATGAAGCAGTCGGGCACACCCGGACAGCGAATCGCGTTGTCGGGGTTCGTCACACTCAACTGGACTTCGATCGCCTCACCGCCGGGCGGCAGGATCCGCGCGATGACATCTTCCGGGGTCACACCGTCGCCATCACTGATCGCCGTGGAGATGAGCACCTCACCACCGCTCGCAGCAAGCGACTGGGGATTCACCCTGAAGCTTGACACCTGCGGCGGCCGTGGGCCAACGATCTCGACGCTCGACGCCCGCTGCGCACTGCCCGAATACGCCCTCACGCTGCCGCTCCCAACACGCTCAGCCGTGAAGACCCCATCCGGGGTGATCTGCCCCACACCGCCTGCCACGACCCAGGTCGGCTTGATACCGTCGTACACCTGACCGCCCGGCCCGATGACCTGCGCCCGATAGCCGATCCGACCTCCCACGTCGATCGTTGCGCTCGTGGGAGAAAGCTCGATCCGCTCCGGCGCTGCCAGCCCGAGCGGCAGAACGGCCAGACTCACCGTCGTCGTCGCATCACCAGTCACAGGCGCCCTCGCGATACCGCCGCCCAACTCATCCGACTGCGGCGTCGCAACGGTCACGGTCCAGTCGCCGGCGGGAAGATCGTCGAATGCAAAACCCCCGTCGGCCCCCGTGGTGATCGTGCGCGCGCCCGACTGTGCGGTGGTCGTTCCTTCGACCGGTTCGATCGTGACCACCGCGTTCGGAACAATCGTGTTCGTATCACTGGCGTCAACGACCTGCCCGTTCAACGTCCCCGTCGCCGTGGCCGGCGGGGGTGGCGCCTCTCCACCGTCACCATCGCCACCGCCGCATCCAACGGCGATAATTGCGACTGCTGCCATCAACCCTGTCAGCCAGCCGAGCCTTGCTTTGCGATGCATAATCTGCTCCGCCCCCTCTGAGGGGTTCCTGGGATATGTGTCCGCTGTACTGGCATCAGCGTCCAACCGCCAGCGTGCGCACCGCCTGCGTGAGCTTTCCGTCGTCCGACGCCGCCTCAATCCGAATGAGATACGTACCATTCGGAACCGCCAGACCGGCGTCGGAACGGCCGTTCCAGACGACCTGCGACGTGCCGGCGGGCATCGGTGTGCCCTGCTGAAGCACCCGGACCGTCCGCCCGGCGATGTTGAGCACTCTCACCGTGCAATCCGCCGGCGCCGACAGCGTGAAACTCAACTCCGCGCCTCCGGACCGAGTAGCGACCGCACTCAAGCTTGAGAGTGTAAGCGGTCCGCCGGTCCGAGTCAACCTCAACGTCATCGCGCGCCGCGTCTCGCTTGAACCCAGTGTCGTTGCATACCGCGCCCCCCGCCGGATGTCCACCGCTGCCCCCGCCGCCGGATCCTCCAGTGTCAAAGCCCAGCCTGATGGGATCTCATCCGGCGCCGGGCACCACAACTCCACGCGCTCGCCCGGCTGCCCTTCAACAACCAGATCCCACTCCTGCTCGCGCGCCTCGACGTTGCTGAACTGCGCAGCAAGCCGATTGCCGGCCGTGTCGGTGAACGCCAGATCAACACCATCCGCCGTCGGAGGCGGATTCTGCAGCGGAGCCAGCGACGCCAGCTTCCCTGAGACGCCGAAGAAGTTGTCACGATCGACACCGGATTCGCCCCGAACGCTCAGCCGTGTGAACCAGCCGTCCATATCTCCGACACCGGCCGATGAAGTCACCGCAGACTGCGCCCGACTCGACGTCTGCCCCGGCCGCGGAAGCGTCAGTGAACAACTCTTCTCCACCCGCACCCAGAATCCTTCCCACGGATCGACTGTCATGTCACCATCTCCGAGGAAGGGCGCCACGAGTGCATATCCGTTCGCTCCCCGGTCGTATGTCCACAGCACCTGGCGCATGATGCCGGCCGCGTCCGCGCTCGCAAGATCCATCGTCGTGCCCTGATGGTTGACCGTCGCAGCGGCCATGTCCATCGTGCTGAAGTAGGGATTCCCCAACTGATGCCAGCCGGGACTGAGGTCAACCGTCAGATTGCCAGACGGCGCCATATTGCCAACTGTGCTGAATGTCACCGGCTCATCGAGCTTCAGCCAGTAGCCGTGCCCGAGGACGATCGGGAGACTGCCCGCACCTGAGTACACCTGATACGCCCCTCCTGATGCCGACCAGCGGGCCAGCTTCAGATCGCCCGGCGCAACATCAAGCAGTGTCGTCGGCTCATTGTCCACCGGCTCGAGCGGCGAGCCGATCAGGTGCATTCCCGCCGGCAGTGTCACCGGACCGTTCGCGAATGACTGCACCGGCCCGACCGCATTCACGCCTTTCAGACGATTGCCGCTCGCGTCAACCGCGACGACCGCATACCAGTAGTCCACACCGTCGCTTGTGCCACCGTCAACGTAATCCGTCGCGTCTGCGGCCTCCACCTCGGCGATCGGCTGCATCGCGGCCACCGAGTTGAAATTCGTCATCGAGCGGTAGATCGCGAAGTGGTCGAAATCCGCCGGCGGGTCATACGCATCCCACCTGACGACGATCGCCCCCCCGTCATCGGCCGGCCGATCCTCTGCTTGCACTCCCGTGACCGCCGCCGGCGCACTGTCGTTCTCCGACTCCACCGGACCAACCACGGTCGAATCCGAGGTCGAACTCCCATCGCTCGTGCGAACCAGGTAGTAATACGCCCGACCATCCGTCACTGCCTCATCCACGTACCTGCCCGTGCCCGCATCAACACGCGCGACCTCCGCGAAACTCCCCTCCTCCCCCGCGCGGCGCAACACGATGTATTCAACCACGTTGTCCGCGCCCGCACCATCATCAAGCGACAGCTCCCACGTCACCGTGATGCTGCCGCCCTCATCGTCCGGCGTGTCCTCAACCGCAAGATCCCGGACCGGCCGTGGCGCGAGCGAAACTCCAAGCGACCGGGCGGCATTGATCCGGCCCGCCCCCAGCATTCCGGCGAAGCCGGGGTTGATCGCGTCGATGTCGTCGGCGCCGCTCTTGATCGCGTCTATCACCTGGGCGGGCGACATGCCCGGGTTCTGCGAAAGCACGAGCGCCGCGAGACCGGATACAAGCGGCACGCTGAAAGACGTGCCGGAGTTCGTGTCAAAGTAGGTCGAAAACGCGGGAAAGCCCGGCTCGTAGTATCCGGTGCCGAAAAGCGCCTCACCGGGCGCCACGCAATCCACGAACGTCCCCCACGTAGATCCGTCAAAGTTGCTGAAAGACGCCCGGATGTCGTTCGCATCCGTCGAACCGACCCCCACCACGTGGTTGTCAACACCGAGGTTGGGCCCGTCATTGCACACGGGCGACTCCCAGGTCGTCTCGCTGTCACCCAGTTCCTGCCCGCCATTGCCGGCTGCGGTGACCACAACGGCGCCCTGCTCGTATGCCTGTGCGATCGGCGCGGTGAACGACTCGTAGTAGTTCCCCCCGATGCTCAGGTTTATGACATCCGCGCCCATCATCGTTGCATACTCAATACCCTCTATCACCTGCGAGACACTTGCCCCACCGTCATCGGGGAACACCTGGATCGGCAGGATCTTCACATTCCACGCTACGCCCGCCGTGCCGAAACCATCGTTGCCGACCGCGGCGGCGAGCCCCGCAACGAGTGTACCGTGGTTGACCTGCTCGTCCGGCGTCCCATCGTCGTTGTTGTCAACCCCATCGGGCTCGGGATTCGGATTGTTCGTGTCATTCTGAAAGTCCCAGCCGTGCACGTCATCAACGAAGCCGTTCTCATCATCGTCCACGCCGTTGTCCGGAATCTCGCCGGTGTTCACGAATATGTTGCGCTCAAGATCGGGATGGTCGGTGTCAACACCGGTGTCGATCACCGCGATCACAATCTCCGGCGATCCGGTCGTGACTGCCCACGCCTCAGGCGCGCGAATCAGCGGCAGGTGATACTGCTCGGAGTACTGCGGATCATCAGGGGTGACAGCCGGATACATCATCCCGTTCGGCTCGACGAACTCGACCGCCGGGTCCCTCAGGAGCTTGCTCTTGAAGCTCATCTGAGTTTCCGTGGCGGGCGTCTCCATCACCAGAACGCGCCCGCGCGCGAGACTCTTGCGCACCTGCGCGCCGGTCTGCCGCTGGATCTTCATCACGGCCTGCGCCGGTTGCACCGTCGGGCGCATCCCCACAAGCACCTCTCGCGACTGCATCCGCTGCGCGAGAGCATCCGTCGGCCCCAGTGCCATCATCAGGACGGCAGTGACAATAATGAGACCGCAGCGGGCTATCCAGCCCGCCGCGGCCCTGTGCCTGCAATGAGACTGTGTCTGCGACGTGTCGATCAACCTCCGCACGCCCCCGCTCTCAGCGCTCAAGCTGCAGGCTGCGGATCGCGCTGACCTGCTGGCCGTCGTCGCTGCGCGCGGTGACGCGGATGATATACCGTCCATTCGGCGCGCTGCTCCCCGACGCGTTACGGCCGTCCCACGTGAGCTGCTGCGGGCCGGCCTCCTGTGCCCGTCCGGCGATGAGCCGCCGCACCGTGACACCGGCGATGTTGAGCACCTCAACATCCACCGCCGCGTCCTGGGAGAGCGTGTAGACGATCTGCGCTCGCCCCTCCGTGGCGCCTGCACTGAGCGTGTTGATCGCAAGCGCCCCCGCCCCTTCGTCCGCAATTCGGAGGGTGAAGCTGCGCTCCGTCGCCTCGTCGCCGACCTCATAGGTATACCCCGTGCTCGTCCTGAGATAGATGCTGCGGCCCGTCTGATTGTCGACCAGCATCGGTTTGACGTCCGCCGGAAGCTCGCTCAGATCCGGCCAACTGAGCCGAACCGTCGACTGAGGCGCGGCGCAGGCCACTCGCACCTCCCACTCTCGAGCGCTCTCCGGACTGACGAAATCCGTCGCCATCCGTGCGCCATCTGCTGCGGGGCGCGTGAAGTAAAGGTCCAGATCCGCATCCGGCCTCGGCGGCGAGACCACTCCGGACACCTCCGCGGCGTTCTCAGCCACTCCCACGAAGTTGTCCGTGTCCGCCATCCCCTGTGTCTCGGCCATCAGCCGAAGGGCCCAGCCGTCAAGCTCCGCGGTCTCCGCCTCTGCAGTCGCTGCCGGAAGAACCTCGCGCTTGAGCAGCAGCGTTGCCGGCCGCCGTGCGAGGAACAGCGCTCCCCGACCCGCATCGATCGTCTGCGTGGCGAACGGCAGAGCCCGCCCGGCGATCAGCCGGTAGCTGTTCGCACGTGTGTCGTAGGTCCACGCATAATCCCTCGTGTAACCCAGTTGGTTCGACGTTTTCAGATCGACAGGAGTTCCCTGGCCGATTCCCGTCACCTCGGTGGCCGAAAAACCGACTTCCCCGGGGAACGGATTGCCGATCTGATTCCAGCCCGCGACGACCGGCCGCTCGAAGTCCCCGTCAGGCGCGGTCTGACCGGCGACGTTGATCAGAATCGGCGCCGGAGTGTTGAGCCACCATGAGCGCCCAAGCTGCTGCCTGAAGACCGAAGCCCCGGGCGTCTCCGACCAGATGACATACTCTCCGCCGTTCCGCGCGGCGTCCCAGTACGCAAGGTCCGCCTCGCCGTCAAGATCGAGATTCAGGATGTCGCTGATCTCCGTCAGTTCGGACTCGCTCGGAACAGCGCCCACCGAGATAATCGACAGGCCCGCCGGATAGCTGAAGGCGAAGTTGGGATTCGCAATGACTGGACCGGCCGACTGGACCTCCGTTTCCTCGTTGTCGTGGTCATCGACGCCGGTGACCGCGTACCAGTACTCCACCCCGTCCTCCACCGCATCACGGTCGATGTAGTACATCGGCTCATCGCCGTCACGCACTGTCAGCGGCTCAAGCTCCGCGACGTCCTGGATGTCGGCGGTCGCCCGGTAGATGCGATACACCTCGAGGTCACCGGGCGGCTCGTAGCCCCGCCAGCTCAGCGTAATCGCGCCACCCTCGTCGGCCTGCGTGTCAGCGGCAACCAGCGTGTCGATCGGCTCGGGCGCGAGGTCATCACGCGCGCGCGCCGGCTCGGCGGTGACTTCCGACGGCACCGCGTTATTCTCGTCAAGTGTCATGACCTGATACCAGAACGGCGTGTCATCCTCCACCGGCGCATCAATGTACACCGTAGTGCCGGGTTCGAGGCTGGCAATCTGAGAGAACGAGCCCGGCGTGTTCGGAATCTGCGTGCTCTCACCGGCCCGCAGCAGATTGTACCCGACTACATCCACGCCATCCTGCGGCGATTTGCTCCACGAAACCGTGATGCTCCCGCCTTCGTCATCCGCTGTGTCCCGGGCCACCAGATTGCTGACCGGATCCGGCGGCACATCGAGGCCCAGCGCCGACGCGATGTTGATCCGACCCTCACCAAGCGTCTCGAACGTCGTCGGATTCCTGTCGCTGATGTCGTCGGCGGTAGCGCGAATCTGGTTGATTATGTCAGCCGGCGAATAGCCCGAAAAATGTCCACTCAGCAGCGCCGCAAGGCCCGCGGCAATTGGCGAGGCCATCGACGTCCCCGAATGTCGGCCGTACGCCTCGGTCAAGTCGGGGAATGTCGGATCCTCATAAAGCGTGCTCATCACCGCGACGCCCGGAGCGGTCACGTCCACGAAGTTATATCCGGAGCCATCGCGATTCGTGAAGTCGGCCGCAAAATCACTCGAATCCGTCGCGGCCACCCCAAGTACGAAGTTGTCAACCCCGAGATTCGGGCCGTCGTTGCAGACCGGCGACACCCACGTGCGCTGCTCCTCGGTGAACGTGTTCGCCTCGTTACCCGCCGCCGCTACCACCACCACGCCGGCACCGTGAGCGTTCGCGATCACCGGTGTGAGGCTCTCAGTGTAACCCGCTCCCACGCTCAGGTTGATGACGTCCGCTCCGTTGTCCGCCGCGTACTGGATGGCACTGATGAGAAAGCTCATCAGGCCGAACCCCGTTTCGTCGAGCACACGCAGCGGCATCAACTGTGCCTGCCAGTCGGCCCCGGCAACACCAGTCGCATTGTTGGTCATCGCACCGATCAGACCGGCGACGTGCGTGCCGTGGCTCACCTGGTCTGGACTGTACTCGCCGGGGTTCGCGTCGGCGGGGGGGCCGGCATCGGGATCGTTGTCGCTGTTGACGAAGTCCCAGCCGTAGATGTCATCCACGTAGCCGTTTCCGTCGTCGTCCTCGCCCTCTTCACCCGCGAGTTCGGCCTGGTTGATCCACCACCTGTCCTCCAGATCCTCGTGATCGGGGTCATGCCCGCTGTCGCAGACCGCCACGACAGTGCCGGGACTGCCCGTCGTCAGATCCCACCCCGCGGGCGCCGAAATAAGGTCCCAATGGTACTGCTCATCGTAGAGCGGATCGTCGGGAACCACCATCGGGTAGAGCACACGATCCGGTTCGGCGATCAGCGTTATCGCCTCAGCCGACCAGATCATCGCGCCCTCGTTGACCGACATGCCCTCAGGCAGGCCGACCACCGCAATACGGGTGTTGGGGATCACCCGCTCAAGCGTGCAACCGTTGGCGTTCAGACGCTCGTTCAGTTGCTCGTTGGTGACGTCAGGCGCGAATTGCACCAGAATCTGTCCGGAGGCGGCAAGGTCAGGGACCACCTCGGTCCCACCACCCGCCGCGGCAACACTCATCGTCCTGCCGCTGACAATTTCCGTCTCCACCGCCGCCAGTCCAACGGAAGCGAGGAGTGCTGTCAGGAGAATAACTGCAGCTACGACAGAGGAGAATCGGTAGCGCATCCCGACGAGGCGCTGGCCTTGGGTCATCATGGACCGCCTCCCAGCGGAGGGTCTATCGCGGGTAAAGGACCCCTCCAGCTTCAGAATTGAGTGGATACTATCAACTTCGGCAGGTGGTGTCAAATATGGGCGCCAACGTGCTCTCAGCCCGCTTCAACCCACCCCAAATCATCGGTCGCAATCCGCACGCGACCTGTCATCCGCGAAGAGGTATTCCCGGTTGACAGCCGAATACCTTTGCCTGTACGGTGCCCGACGTACCACATTTTTTTCCGGCAGGGAGAGCATCTCATGCCCTTTGCTTACCGCCGCGAATATCGCGGACCGATCGACCTCGTCGCCTTCGACTGGGCCGGAACCATCGTCGACTTCGGCTGCCAGGCCCCAACCGGGGCGTTCGTCGATCTCTTCCGTGACGCCGGCATAGAGATCACCGCCGAACAGGCCCGCGGACCGATGGGCATCGGCAAACGAGAGCACATCGCAAAGCTCCTTGCTATGCCCGAAATCGCCCGGGCATGGCGACACGAGCACGGCTCCGACCCCGTCGCCGCCGACGGCGACCGCCTCTTCGAAGCATTCCATGACATTCAGGTCCAGGCGGCCGTCAGCCGCGCCGAACTGATCCCCGGAGTGCTCGAGACGATCGACTGGCTCCGCGCCCGCGGCGTCATGGTCGCCACCAACACCGGCTACTTTCGCGAGGTGCTTGAGGCGATCCTCCCCGTCGCCGCCGAGCAGGGACTCGAAGCCACCTCCAATGTCTCTGCAACTGACGTGCCGGAGGCCCGCCCCGCACCCTGGATGCTCATCGTCAACATGCTCGAAACAGGCGTCTACCCGGCCGAGGCCGTCGTCAAGGTCGGCGACACCGTCCCCGACATCGAGGAGGGACTCAACGCCGGTGCCTGGACCGTGGGCGTTATCGAATCAGGCAACGGCATCGGCCTCCGACGCGAGGAGGTCGCGGAACTGTCAGAGGCCGAACTCGCCCGAC